>DASXQM010000035.1:0-47365 GCA_036507195.1 Pyrinomonadaceae bacterium
GATAGCGAACGTATTACCCGGCGCGCCGGCGACAAACGGATTGTGCTGAAGTAATCTCCGAGAGCTCCTGGTTCAAGGCTTCAGAAAGATCCTCTCAACGTTGAAGACTGGCCTGATAAGGAGTAAAAGTATTCTGCTTCACTCCCTCGAGCGATTCGGATTGATAATTCCACTTGCGCTTACCCACTCACCGGAGAGACAACCATGAGCCATCAATCATACGCTACTAAAGGAGTTAAGATTAGGAACGCTGAGGGTGACTTCGGCGAAGCAAATCAGACTTTGGTAGAAATCAACCCCACAGTGCAGCCGGATGGACTGACGATAGCCCTTAAAGGAGAAGAGGTAAAACGTATTTTTGCAGAAAAACCTAAAAAAGTGGTGCTAATTACTTCAACGCCAAAGAAAAAAGCGCCATCTGAGCACACGGTCGATGTTAAGTATACGCCTGACTAATCGTCGTATTTCCAGCGCTATAAAAAGGGCTCCCTGAAGCGAAGCACTTTCCTGGTGAAACACTTGCGTTCCGCGTGGCGTGGCGTTAACATGCTGCCACATAATCGGCTTTTTCCCTTAAACCTTCATAGCGACTCATTTACCGGAGGGTGAAGATGAAGATAAAAGAGTTGTTGGCCGCGCTGGTGGGTTTAGCTGCAGCCGTTGGTGCGATTTATTACTTCTACAGGTTCGTGACTTTCAGTGAGGAAGGAGGCGGTCATTCCTTAGGCTGGATTGCCCTGGGATTGGCAGCTGTGGCTTTCGTCTGCGGGTTGATCTACTTCCTCGGTCACGTAAATCAGGAAGAAGAGATTCATATCACTCAGTAGGCTGCGAGTGCCCTCGGGCGTTTTCGACCCGTTCGCGGTATACATGTTTGCCAGCTGACAAACCTGATTGCGCGCTGCTGTATTATATCGAAACCGAATTTGACGCCGTTTGTGCACAATAGCGGCTTCCGGAGTGCGCAAACGGCGCTTAGTTTGTTATAAGGACCAACAACTAATTATAGGAGAGGCGAATGTTTCCAGCGTCGATATTACTGTTTGCTCAAGCGGATACAACTTTTGACAGGCCCAACTATTTCATTCCGGTCTTTTTGGGAATGTTCCTGCTCGGCGCGGTGGCGTGGCTGATAGCAGTGGTGCTTGGCTTCGCGCGCGCTCGCGCCTTTGGCCCATCGGCAAGATGGTTTTCGTTCGCCGCGGTCTGCTTGCTGATGTTTCATATTCAAATCATTGCGGTAGGTTTTGGCTTCATAACCAGCGACAAGAGCCTGGCATTAAGTATTCTGACGTTCCTCAACTTATTTGTTATCCTCGGTGCCATCTGCGCGATTATGGGCTTCATTAGACTGACAAGCCCACGATAGCGATTGTCGGTACCGTCTGCGGACCGGGTCCCCGGCCGGGCAGCCCGATCTTAACCAGCGGGCGGATAAAGTTGTTCCTCTTGAATGGCAAAAAGACTTCTCTTAATCGCCGCGCTCGCAATTGTGGGCGCGGCCTTTTTCTTAATTAGCCAGCGGAATTATTCGTCTCCCGGACCGAGTCCACACTCTTTCGTGCGGACTCGCGGCAACCGCTTCGTGATTGATGGGCGGCCCTTTCGTTTTGTCGGCGCCAACGTCTCTGTGATGTACCGCGATGAGGATCGCGCGCGCATGCCGGAAACTCTGCGGCAAGCATCGCAGGCAGGCATTCGAGTGGTGCGGGTGTGGGCCTCAGGTGAAGGTGGGCCAGGCGACATCGGGCCAGTCGCCGACCTGGCGGACTGGCCGCGCACGCACCCCCTGCGCTGGGCGCCTGGCCAATGGAATGAAGAAGCGCTGGTGCATCTCGATAACGTGGTTGCCGAAGCGACCCGCAATAAACTTCTCGTGCAACTCTGTCTGGCAAACTGGTGGCGCGATACTGGTGGCATTACACAATATCTACGTTGGGCCGGCATTGCGGATGCTGCGGACGAGAAGTTTCGTTTTGGCATCAATCCGGAACGTGCGATGCTCTTTTACACAAACGACGAAACTCGCCGCCTCTATCGTGACCATCTCGAGAAACTTGCCACCAGGCGTAACACGGTAACGGGGACGCTCTATCGCGACGATCCAAATATCTTCGGTTGGGAGTTGATGAATGAGGCCCAGGCAGTAACGAGCCGCTGGTCCGAGCGCCGGGCGTGGATTGCCGAAATGAGCGCCTATCTAAAGTCGCTCGATCCTAATCACATCATAGCTCCCGGCGACTGGGGTTATCGCACGGCCGCGGAAAGGCGTGAGTGGCTCGCGGACCATCAGCTACCCAATATCGACTATTGCGACGTACACAATTATCCAAGGAACGACGGGGACAGTTTTGTTGATTCCCCCAGGGCGCTGGACGAGTTTATTGAAAACCGTGCGGCCGCGGCTTTTTCTCTAAAGAAGCCACTGGTGTTCGGGGAATTCGGAATGGGAGTAGAAGGTTACCAGGGTTTTTCTCAGGTGGAGTGGTATCGTGGCTTCTTTGAAAGCAATGTTCGTGCGGGCGCGGCCGGCGCCATGTTCTGGATCTTGACACCCGATCCCGCTCGCGGTTATGGCGTCACCTATACTACGAGTCGTGACCAGGGAGTGCTTGGGGAAGTTACGCGTGCTTCGCAAATGTTTGACAAGCTCGCCGCCGCGGATCCACCTGAGCGATTACTTGATGTCTCGCGGCACCTAGTGCCGCGACAGTTTGTCTGGATGCGTCCGGCGAATGATCCCGCCACACTGCCGCAGGTGATCGTGCGCGAAGACAAGTCAATCTTGTATCGCTTCAAGCCACAGATGGCGACCAGCGAGCGCTTCGAGAAGATAGGCGGTGGCCCGGGATACATCTGGGGATTCGGAGTTGGACATCTTGAGTACATAGTTCCAGCTCGTGAGGATCGGCGCCGCGTGAATCACTTGCTCGTTCGCGCACACATTCAGCCGGTGCTTCCGATCGATGCTAAACCCGAGAATATAAAAACGCGCGTCACACTATTTGTGAATGGAACAGACTGCGGCTCGCGATTAATTCCAGTTGAACCCGCAGGCCAGCCGCTGATTCAGGAGTGGCAAGTCGATGCGCTGCTAGTTCGACTCCGTGCCATGCGAGGCCAGCCCATCACCATTCGCTTCGCCGTCACGTCCACATCAGATTGGCTTTATGGAGTGAACATCTCAAACTGGCCCGAAGGCTATGAGTCGCATGACACCAAGCCAGTGGAGGTTGAGTTGAGACGGTGAACCAAGAGCACGAACCGCCGGCGGTTATTGCCTAATATCTTTTAGCATCTATTCCAGGGGGAGCAATGCTCCTCGTCAGCGGCGCCAGGCGACGCGCGGCTCCGTCAATGGCCGCGAGCGATTTCTTATCCAGCAGGTAGACTGACGCCGAAGGTACGCTGCCAAGCGAAACGCGAAACGTGGGAGCGGTTGATTGTTCGATTGCTTCAAGCAGCGGTTTGTTGCTGAAGTAGCGACGGCCTCGTGCATCGATCAGGAAATCTCCTTCGCGTAGTTGCTGCAACGCGTTTGGATCGGAAAGAAGAATGCAAACCAGATCAGGACGATTAGCACGTTGTCCATAGTAAGAAGCGAGACCCGGAGTCTCGCTCGCGACTCTTGCGCCTGGGGCAGCGCGCCTGGCGATCTCAATCATCACCTCCCGAATGCTCGAATCATAAAACTCATCGTGCGGAAAATAGTAGCCCGCTTTGACGGCGCCGCCTCCTAATGAATTTGTGTAAAGCCGGAAGTGGGGCGCCGAATTGGCCGAGGCCTTAAGTGAACTCAAGATCACAATTGCAGTAAGAACTGCGCGCGAGTAAGCCCTGGGCCATTCGGTCGCGAGTAAAGAAGAAAGCCGTTGACCAAGCCAGCGACCAACGGCTTGCAACCCAATGGCTGAGACGATGAGCACCGCCGGAAGCACTGTCGTAAAATAGCGAGTAAATTTCCCTCCCCCAAAGCCGAACGTCATCATCCACAAGAACATCCACAGCAGGATGAAGTAACGTCCGTCGCCAAGCCTGCGCCGGAAGAGCAGAGGGAAGCCCACCAGGAACCCGGCCACAGTTAATAACGGCAGCTTAATAACTAAAAACACCTGGTAAAAATACCAGGGTATTCCGCGCAGCCAGTCGGTTAGCCGATGCGAATAAAGTTTACCCATGAATTCATAGCCATCATGGCCGATGAGCTTCTGACCGGCGAATAGACCCATCTGGTGCCAGGTCGCGGGGAGCAGAATGGTTGGGTTCAGAATTACAAACACGATACCCATTACGGTGTAATATTTCAGCAACCGTTTCTTTCCCAGACGCCAACGCGTTTCAGGCAATCCCTGGAACATAAAATAGTAGCAAACGCTGACTGCCAGAAGTTGAGGCAGGTATTTCGACGCCAGCATGGCGCCGAAAGCCGCTGCAGACGCCCAATAGAATCTTTCAGGCCGGCGGTGAGGTTCACTTTCTGCGACACGTTGTCCTCGCAGCCAGAGGGTATTGGCCAGCAAAAAGAAGAACAATAGGAATGTGTCTTCTTTCGCGATTCGATTAAACCCGATGGCCATGGGATCGAATGCCCACAACGCTGCGGCGATCAAGCCGACTTCGGCGCCGAATAGTTCGGCCGCAAGCAGGAAGACAAGAATGGCCGTAAGCGCGCCGAAAACAGTGCCCGGAAAACGCAGAGCCGTTTCTGGTGAGATTGGCCTGTGACCGCCGAGAGAGGGAATGCTATTCCATTTATCTGCGATGACAACGCTGGCTGTCAGTAGCGCTTTCATTAGCAACGGATGCTCGCTGTTAGCTGACGTCAATCCGTGTTCACGATAATCTGCTACAGCCTGAAGTTTGTTCAGTTCGTCTTCACTCAAACCTTCACCGCTCAAGCGCGACACACGGAAACCGAAGCCTACCAAAACGAGCACTGTGAGACTGCCAATGAGCAAAGTCCTGCTTATCGAAACGAGACCTCGATCCGCAAAAAACTCGGGTTTGAGGCCCGCTGTGACTATTGCGTCAGCTCTGCTAACCAATGTTTTGAGTCCTTCAGTTTCCCTGTTGCCCTGCCTGACGCCGCCCAGGACGGACAAAGGCGTCCGACAAAAGGCGCAAGCGTAGCGCGATTCAAACAGCGGTGCAACCAGGGGCCAAAAAAGCTAGTGATGCAGTTTGAGTCCAACTGCCAGTTGCGGACCTATGAGGTGGTACTGTCCTCATGGGACCGCCCGTTGTCAATATGCGCACGGTTCAAACTGGAGTTGTACCCAAAAACGCTGCCCAATGACTGTTAAGGCTTGCAATTCGGCGGAAAATCAGCGAACATTCGCGGCGTTTGTAACCCTTGATTTTGCAGCGGCTGGCACCTTATAACCTGGACCGGACGATTCATCTGATATTCGTTTGTTGGCAACTATTCTTTCTAGACTTGGACTTGATTGTCCACCGCGCAATTTTCGCGCGCTCGCTTAAATCCGGAGAGGAAATAACATGGCAGAGATTCAGGAGAACCTCGAGGCGGGAAGCTCGGCGCAACCGTTTCGCATAGATCAAAAGCTCCACCAGATACTTTACAAATCGGAAGCAGCTCCTAAGCTCGAACCGATGCCGGAAGAAGTTTTGCCGGAACCGGTATATCCACAGAAACCAGATCCCGCCCCGATGACCCGAAAGGAATACCAGAAGTTCAATGCCATCCGGACCTGGAAGAGTTGGGGTTCTCCCTACTTTAAGTCGCGCTGGCATAGCGGCGAGTTGCGCCCAATCATTCCGTACCTGTTCACCGAATGGAAGTGCAATCTTGATTGCCACTATTGCTGGTCCTACAACAACGCCGTTAAGGGCATGACCGAAGACGTCGCCAAGCGTTCCATCGATTGGATCCATTCAATTGGCTCGCGCGTGCTGGCCCTGATGGGTGGCGAGCCGTTGCTGCGACCGAAGTTCATCCACAAGATTGTTGACTACAGCGCTAAGAGAGATATCTTCGTCTATTTGCCGACCAACGGGCGCTTGATGAAGCCGGATGTAATCGATCGTCTCGGTGACGCCGGCATAGCGACGTTTAATCTGGCCGTTGATTCAGTGAAGGAGCGCAAGTCTCTGCCGAAAGCGCTGGAGCCGATCCGGCCTTACTTCGATTACCTCGTGAAGCGCCAGCATCACTACGGCTATTCGGTCATGTTTAATATCAACATTTGCCATAACAACATGGACGATGTTAAGGAACTGACGGAGATTGCTCACGACAACGGCATCGCCACTGATTACCACGTGAACGAAACGCCGATGATGGAGCAAACCCACTTCAAACATCTTAATGAGAATCAAACTTATCTGACGCCCGACGATTGGCCGAAGGTTGATGCTTTGCTCGACTATCTGCAAGACCTGCGCGTCAATCATGGCTATAAGATGGCGAATCCGACCCAGCATATGGAAGATATGAAGCTGCTGATGCGCGGCCAGGTTCCACCCTGGCAGTGCCGCGCCGGCCAGAATTCGCTGATCATTCGCACGGATGGTTCGCTGGCGCCATGTTTCCCGATGTATTCAGCCACGCACGACTGGGGCACCGTCGGCAACCACAAGTTTGATGTGAAGCAGCTGGACGAGATGAAAGTGGAATGCACCAAGCACTGTCTCTCGACGTGCAACTACATTCTCGGTTATTGCTACGACAACATGCGTGTCATTTCCTGGGGAGTCAAGCAGGCGCTGCATGGCTTCAAAGGAGCAAGCAACGGCTTCTAGACCTTAGTGATCGCAACTAACGCAAACGGAAAACCGGAGTCATTAATCCTGACTCCGGTTTTCTTATTTCTCCATTTCCGGCGAGTCACTAAGTGATTCTCCCACCCCTCATGGTGAGTATGCCGACGACGACATTGACGCCCACTCCGATTGCGATTGCAATCCAGTATTTCCGTCCGCTTACCCCGTTCTTAAAGCGAAGCAATGTAAAGATGCCCAGCGGTATCCAGATGAAAATTGACGACCACAATCCGGGTCCGTAACGGAGGATGCTCAGCGCCGTCACACTGTGAGTGATGCCGTTGACCAGCACGATTGCTCCCAGAATGATCAGCATCATCTGCGGAAAGTTGAAGCGGCGCGCGAGTATGACGCCGATGGTGACCAGTACCACTCCCAGGCTCTGGGCCACCAGAAACCTGGTCGTTGACATGTGCACACCTCGGAGCCGGAGGATGTAGGCCGGATAGCCTTCGCCGCCCCAATACTCCTCGGCGATATGAATTAGATAGGTAATGGGAAACACCCACAACCAGAAATTGATCGCTGCGGCGGAAGGGGAACTTGTTTGGGTTTTCATGTATGCAATTGATCTTGATGAAGCCTGACTGTTATATCAGAGCTGTCAAACTAGAGCATTTCGACAATCCTGGGATGCGTCAACTATTTGGAGTGCGCTGACCAGGCAAGCACTCCAGCCGGGCTGCCCGGCTGGGGACCCCGCTTCAGCGCTTGGTCGGTCGCGACCTGTCGCGGCCACCATTCGCATCAGTCTAGCAACGGACTACGGCGTCTTGCGGGGGTCCCCAAGCGGGCAGCCCGCGTGGGGTGCCGTGCCGCCGAACGCCAAAGCGGTAACAGGTCACCGCACTCCAAAAAGATCCAGATGGATTCGAGAAACCCCTCCACATCCACCACCCCGCCGGCTCCAGGATTGGCGCGCCGTCTGGGCCTTTTTGACGCTACGATGATCGTGATGGGCGGCATAATCGGGTCAGGCATCTTCATGAATCCATCTGTCGTAGCTCGGCAGGTTTCAACGCCTTTTCTGATTCTCTTTGTTTGGGCCCTGGGTGGATTGATCGCGCTGGCAGCCGCATTCATTTGGGCGGAGCTGGCGGCCATACGGCCTGAAGTGGGCGGCCAGTATGCTTACCTTCGCGATGCTTATCACCCACTGGTGGCATTTCTTTATGGTTGGGGATTGCTTTTAGTGATTCAAACCGGCGGCATGGCGGCAGTCGCTGTGACGTTTGCGCGTTACTTTTTAGAGCTCACTAGCCTTCCGGTCGCTGATTGGATGGTGGCCGTTCTGGCGCTTGGTAGTTTGACGGTAATCAATTGTTGGGGCGTTCGTGCCGGCAGCAATGTACAAAGCCTGCTGATGGTGCTGAAGATTTTCGCGATTATTGCACTCATCTTGTGTGGTCTGTTTCTCATCATGCCGGAAACGGTCATGTCGGCGCGGGAAGTGACCCCGAACGGGACCGGTGGTGCCGCTCTGGTATTCGGACCATTCTCATTTAATTTTCTTACCAGCATCGGCGCGGCGATGGTGCCGGTTTTGTTTGCTTACGGCGGCTGGCAGACCGCCAGCTTCGTTGCCGGAGAGATACGCGAACCGCGAAAAAATCTGCCGCGCGCACTAATCATTGGCGTGAGCGGCGTCGTAATTCTTTACCTGGCGGTAAACTTCGTCTGTGTTCGCGCGCTTGGAGTCTCAGGTCTTGCGAACACAACCACGCCCGCGTCCGATGTGATGCGTCTGGCGCTGGGTCCAACCGGAGCGCGCGCGATAGCCGCCGGAATTGCGATCTCGACACTGGGATTCTTGAGTCAGGGTATGCTGACAGCGCCGCGCGTCTATTTTGCGATGGCCGAAGACGGACTTTTCTTCAGGAGCGTTGGCCGGCTACACCCAAAGACCCACGTTCCGATTCTGGCGATCGTGATTCAGGGATTACTCGCGATCGTGATTGCGCTTTCGGGCCGCTACGAGGAGATACTAAACTATGTGGTCTCCGTAGATTTCATATTCTTCGGGGCCACGGCGCTGTGCGTATTCGTGTTTCGGCGACGAATGAAAGCAGCAGCTGTTTCGTCTGCTGGCGGCCCCAGAGGGATTGCGGGCGTTCCCGGCCATCCCCTGACGACAGCGGTGTTCGTCGTGGTCTGCTGGCTGGTAGTGATCAATACAGTCTACCGCTATCCGGAAAACACTTTAATAGGTTTGGCCATTTTGTTGGCAGGAATTCCAGCCTTCTTTTTCTGGCGTTGGAGAAACACGAAATGAATGTTGCCTCGGATAAAAGGCGTGAAGCCAGAACTTCCAACTACATGCATTGGGCCAAGACGCGTTCGCGCGCTCGCTTCAACCTCGCTACCAGCGGTCTCGCGAATTTGAAGCTGCGGGAGTTGCAGGTCTCGCTCGATGACATCGAGATTACCGGAGAGACCGGCTACGGTTATCCACCTCTGATACGTTCAGTGGCCGACAGGTATCGGGTTAACGATGACTGTGTGGTGACAGCAGCCGGAACCTCGTTCGCTAACCATCTCGCTATGGCAGCGTTGATCGAGCCGGGCGACGAGATACTAATCGAGAGTCCTGCTTACGAACCCCTGCTGGCACTAGCCCACTATCTTGGCGCCGAGGTAAAACGTTTTCAGCGCAGCTTTGATAACGGCTTCCGCATTTCGCCACTTGAAGTCGAGCGGAACCTGAGCTCGCGCACACGATTAATTGTGATGACCAACTTCCACAACCCCAGCGGGGTTCTGACCGACGATGACACGCTGATGGAAGTAGGCAAGTTGGCCAGCAAGAGAAACGTTCGCGTGCTGGTTGATGAAGTCTATCTCCAGATGCTTTTCGCCGAGCCGCCGCGCACAGCCTTCCATCTGGGGAGTCAATTCATCATTACGAACAGCCTGACAAAAGCATTTGGTCTAAGTGGACTGCGATGTGGCTGGATTTTCGCCGAGCCGGAACTCGCCAGGCGCATGTGGTTGCTGAACGATCTTTTTGCCGCAACCCCGGTTCATGCCGGCGAACGGCTGAGCGTGGTTGCGCTTAAACAACTTACAGGCATTGCCGAGCGAGCTCAGATCCGGCTGGATCGAAATCGGGAACTGCTGAATCAGTTTCTCGACACGCGAGCTGATCTCGAGGCGATAAGGCCTCCGTTTGGCTCGATCATGTTTCCCCGAGTAAAGCAGGGGACAGCAGAGAACCTCTGTGATTTGTTAAGGGAGAAATATGAAACTTCGGTGGTGCCGGGAAGCTTTTTCGAGATGCCTGCCCATTTCCGCGTGGGTTTGGGAGGTGATTCTGAAACCCTTGCGCAGGGATTGGAACGACTGGGCAGCGCGCTTGATGAGCTGAAGCTCAACTAGTTTAGAGTTCACCTTTGCGTCTTTGCAAAACACAAACTAAAGCTTGAACTCTGAACTTCTTGAGCTTGAACTCGCAAGGGTCCAAACTTTTCGGCCACCGGCTGAATGTCCGGATCCGGTCACTACCACCACCTCACGCGGGCTGCCCGCGCGGGACCCCGGTCCGCTTCCGGTTCTGTAAAGCCGCGAGTTTCAGCCAGAAGTACAAACCATCGGCTGCCTCAATGCCGGCGGCTTCAGGGGTGATTCGGATTGGTGTGCCGTTGGGCCAATTACTCTTCCGCATTCTTCCGCCACCAATTCCCTGGAAGTAAACCTTGCCTTTCGTCTGTCTCTTTCCGGTGTGAGGCGCGAGCACAAAATACTCAATCTGAAGATCCTGCGAATTCATAATAATAGTTCCATTTTGGAAACTATCGATGTCAAACTTCATGAAGATTACAAAGGCCTCAGTTTCAGATTTCGCACGCTCGACAGCCTGGCCTTCTTTAGTATCTCCAATTGATGTGGCCTCGATGTTTTCATACTGATTCAGGTGCTTTACGAAACTGGCGAGAATTTGGTCCTCAGTAGGAAAATGCTTTGAGGTTGGCTGTCTTGCCACCAGCAGGCGTACCTTTGACGAAAGCTGGTCCGGCGTCGGTGTTTTCACTAAATCAGGGTTTGGGTTTTCGCCTGAGGTAACTACGGCTGGTGGAATGGAGGTTGCCGGCGACGTAGGTTTCGCCGCGCGTCGACCCGACTGTGCCTTTGCCTCGCATGCTTCCAGAGCGATACCAAACAAGAGAAGGGCCAGCGCAAAGCTCCATTGTTTGCGATTTTGGCGTTTCAAATCGGGAAGTAAACTCATTATGCTCGGGTCCGGGATCCCCGCATGGGGCGACATGGTCAACCCTTGATCGCCATCGAATGGTCTTTTAGAAGCGGAGTGTCGCACACAAGGTTGCGTGCCAAATTCACGACCATCGTTTTTGTTGCCAGATTCTTTGGCGGCTTTCCGCCCCACCTAACGTACGCCGACGCCTCACTTTGAGCCTTCGACCTTGTCGTTAGCCACTCCGTCGACAATCTTGATTAACTCTTCTGCCGAGGCTAGAGCGAAAGCCTTCTTCCAGAGGCCTGTTGCTTCGTTGCCAATAATCATGATGGTCGTGTGATCGTTCTTGTCCGCGACATATTGGCCTATTTTGTTGAGCGCAAAATTGACGTTTTCGGGTGTGCCCGTTACGAAGTACCAGCCGGGCTTGGCATGAAACTTCGCCGCATACTCTTTGAGTCGCGCGGGTGTATCGGTGACCGGATCGACTGTGATCGAGATCAGATGGACTTGCTTGCCGAGTCGATCGCCGAGGGCTTCCTGGATCCTTGCCATATTCCGATTCATCGGTGGACAGCTGCCGGTGCAGGTGGTGAAGAAGGGAATCATTACCACCGTACGCCCTTTCAAGAGGTCGGAGTAGAACCGCATCTTGGCGCCGTCCTGATTCACCAGTTCCACCTCGGTGAAATATTTCTGGGCGCTGGAAGGCTCGGCTTGTGCACGTACCGGGACTGAATTGTGAACCTTGGGTTGAGGAGTTTCTGATGACTTTGTCTGGGTCTGCAGACCCTCGCCAAAGAGCAGCACGCATGCTGTTGCGACGAACCTAAGCTTGGTCATAGGGGTTAGTTCCATTCCCTGGCGATTCTCGGTGGAGATCGCTCATAGTTTTTCTGGCGCAGAAAACGAAAGCTGCAAAACCGTTACTAAAGACGCGCACGCTGTAGATCCGCGAATGTGCCCCCGAAGTAGCTGGAGTTCCAATACGCCTTCTTCGCTACTTCTTCTGAAACTAATCGCGCTTCGCCGGCTGAATTTGCAAAAACAATTACTCGCGTGCCTTTGTCGCGATAGGGCAGCCTGCCATCTTCATTGGCTTTCTCCGCCTCGCCTGGACGGATGTTTACCGCGCCCGGAATGGTTTCCTTCGCAAACTCCGGCGCAGTTCGAGCGTCCACGAACACCGCTGTCTTGTCTTTCGCAATCACATAACGAAACCCTTCAAGATCTGTCTGCACGGTGTTTCCCAATGCGCGCCAAACTGGAAGACCAAGCTGGTAGCGTTTAACCTTTGTGTAGCCAAGCTTCACCAGTTGTTCCGAAAGGCGCTTACCCTTACCGCAGTAGGGACCATTGCAGTAAAGAACAAATTGCGCTGCTTTATCGGGAAAGAGCTGGACCACACGTTCTACTTCTTTCTCATACACGTTAATGCTGCCGGGAATGTGAGCGATCGCATATTCAGTTGCGGAACGCACGTCAAGAACAGGTTCACTTCTGGTTGTCAGAATCTTCTTCAGTTCATCGGTGGAAATTTCCGGCGTGAGTTGGCCAGCTTCTTCGAGCGTTGTTTGACTTACGGTGGCCCTTGCCTGTCCCAGTGCCGGGCTAGTCACGGCCCAGCCGGCGAGTAGAATCACAACTAAAAGTTCGATAGGAACGCGTTTCACAATTCCAACTCTCCTGTTGAGGAAACTAGCCCGAGAGAGAGCGAATGGCTTCGCGAGCATAATAAGTAAGAATAATGTCCGCACCCGCGCGCTTGATGCCGGTTAAGGTTTCCATCATTACGCGCTGCTCATCGATCCAGCCGTTTTGGGCCGCGGCTTTAATCATCGCGTACTCGCCGGATACGTGGTAGGCCGCTATTGGTAAATCAAATTCCTCGCGCAACGTCTTTAGAATGTCCAGATAACAGGTCGCGGGTTTGACCATCAGGATGTCAGCACCTTCGACGTAGTCGAGTTCAGCCTCACGCATGGCCTCGCGCACGTTTGCAGAGTCCATTTGGTACCCGCGGCGGTCGCCAAAAGCAGGTGCACTGTCAGCAGCCTCGCGAAACGGACCGTAAAAACCTGACGCATACTTAACTGCATAAGCCATGATGGCAACCTGATCAAAGCCGGCTTCGTCGAGCGCTTCGCGAATCGCGCCGACCTGTCCATCCATCATCGCGGATGGCGCGACCACATCGGCGCCAGCTGCAGCCTGGCTGACGGCAGTGCGGGCCAATAGCTCCAGCGACGGATCGTTTAATACTTCGCCGTCGTGCACGACGCCACAATGACCGTGGGACGTATACTCGCAAAGACAGGTGTCAGTCATAATCACCAGATCGGGTGCGGCGCCTCGAATGGCACGGACGGCCTGTTGCACAATTCCTTTTTCATGATAAGCGCCAGTGCCATCTTCATCTTTCGCTTCCGGAAGTCCAAACAGGATTACTCCCTTAACGCCAATCTGTCTGGCGCCGGCAGCTTCCTTTGCAATTTCGTCGACGGAGAGATTGTGCACCCCCGGCATTGACGGAATCTCGCGGCGCACTTTCTCGCCAGCGCAGGCAAACAGGGGAAGTATGAAATCCTCTGGCGCCAGGCGCGTTTCGCGCACCAGCGCGCGAAGGTTTTCAGTTGTTCTCAGACGACGGGGTCGATGAAGGAGGTCTGACATGAGTTTCCTTAATGACAACTTGTGTAGAGCTTAATTGGGAAGAGAATGATACCTGTCGGAGAATTGGGTAAGCAAACTGAATTAGGCCGGAAGATATTCTGCCGCGATGAACGCAGATGAACGCGGATTGTGACGAACTGCGCGAGGCTCGTAGCGCGAGATCCGCAAACTAACAGTTTGCGTTACAGTTCACCACCGATGATGCGCCGGATGGCCGGGCTTGACTGCGACAAACGTGCCGCGACAGGTGGCCGTCACCTTGTCGTGCGCGATCAGTTCGCCTTCCACAATTGCCCGGTCAGCTGTCAATTCAACTACGCGCGCAACCAGATGGATGGGTTTATCGGTCGGGGTGGGCCGTAAAAGTTTGATTGTATATTCAGCGGTGACGGTGCAGGGCGGATGGTCCAGGCCATTACGCTTCATCAGGTGATACGCGGCCGTCCAGTTGCAATGGCAGTCGAGCAGCGTGCCGATAATTCCGCCGCTCAGCATTCCCGGAAAAGCTTCCTGATAAGTTTCCGCCTGCCAATCAGCGACCACTTCTTCGCCTTGGGGAAAGCTGCGGATATGCAATCCTTTTTCGTTTGCCGGACCACAACCAAAACAGGCGAGGCGTGGCGCGTAGGTTTCCTGGATACTTTTTTCAGTCATATATTAAGAGTCCAAGCTTCAGCTTACAGTCTTTGGGACGAATGCAACCTAAAGGTTGGACTGTGAACCACGAAGCCGTTTTCTCAATTTGAATCTCTGGATCTTTCCCGTGGCAGTGTAAGGCAACTCATCGACGAACACATACCGCCGCGGTTGCTTGAAACGGGGCAGCGCCGCGCGCGCGAGCTCTCGCAATCCCTGTTCAACCGCAGTGCCGTCGCCAGGTGTTTCTGCGCCAACGACAAAGGCGCACGCGCACGGCAAACCGTTGCCGTCAAAGTCTTCAACCACTGCCGCGCGACTAATGCCTTTGTGCCTTAGCAACACTCCTTCAACTTCAACCGGCGACACCCAGCGACCGCTCGATTTAAAACAATCGTCGGACCGGCCCATGTGAAACCAGTAACCGCGCGCGTCCTGCTGGTAGAGATCGCCCGTGCGCACCCAGCCATCGACAAAAGTGCCCGCCGTAATTTCCGGTTTTTGCCAATATCCAATAGCGGCGCTCGCCCCACGCACCCAAAGATTTCCTTCTGTGCCGGCCGGCGTTGGCTGGCCTTCCGGGTCAAGTAGTCTCGCTTCATATCCCTGCAACAGTTTCCCGCTGCTGCCATAAACCACTTCGCCTTCGTGGTTTGACATCCACATGTGCAACATCTCGGTCGACCCAATCCCATCGAGCACCGGAACACTGAAAGCCTTTTCCCACTCCTCACCGATCTGCGCCGGCAGCGCCTCACCTGCCGAAATGCACAAACGGAGGCTCGAACAATCAAGCGAGGAAACGTTCTTGTGATGATCCAGCAGCAAACGGTAGACAACCGGCACGCCAAAAAAGATAGTCGGTCTGCATTCAGTGAATACGCGGCTAATAACTTCCGGCGAAGGCTTTTCACGACAAAGGATCGTTGTGCATGCATTCAGCAGCGGAAAAGTGAAGGCGTTGCCGAGGCCGTACGCAAAAGGAAGACGTGAGGAAGAGAACAAGCGATCACCGTCTCTGAGTTTTAATACTTCGCGACAATAGGTTTCATTCGTGTAGAAAATGTCCGACTGGCGATGAACTGCACCCTTTGGTTCGCCGGTACTGCCGGAAGTGTAAAGGATGAATGCCGGTTCATGCCTCAAGGGAGAATGAAACTCCGGCACAGGTTGTTCGCGACACTCGGTTAACAATTCACTGAGTGAGCAAATCCTAACGGGCGGTACCGCCGAGTTCGAATCTTCGTTGCGTTGATTTTGCGTTCTGTCCCCCTCAATGGTTAACTCCAGCTCACGCTCTTCACGATTCACTACAATAACCAGCCTAAGGTGTGGCAGCTTTTCCGCGGCCTGTACAAGCGAGGTGTCCCACAGTTCCGCTTCGACAATAGCCACACTTGCAGCGCAGTCGTTGAGAATCGCCCTCTGCTCGTCGAGGTCCAATCCCATGTTGATTGGAACGGCGATAACCCCGCAAGAACAAATGGCAATGAAACACTTGACGAATTCCGGAGAATCCTGGAGCAGAAGGGCAACGCGATCGCCGCGAGCGATTCCTAACAAACTGAGAGCACGCGATATCGAGAGCGTCTGTTCGCGCAACTCGCCATAGCTGATCTGCCGCTGCGCATAAAGTACAGCGGTTCGATCCAATAGCTCCGGGCTAAAAATGGCTTCGAACAGATTCATTATTTCCCTGGTCAGACAAGGACATTTCAACTGGCAATTTTGGCAGTTGGAATTATAATCTCGTCGCTAAGAATTTCCAGCCCGCTTAGCTTCAACTATCCGCATGTGGAGACAGCCATGAAACTCTTTAGCCGATCATTCACTTCAATCTTCTTGTTGCTTTTCATTTTGCCAGCAGCATTCGGCCAGGGAATGCATACCCACAGCCACGACGCTGTCGAAAAGCTTGGCCATGTCAACTTTGTAGTGTCTTGCAGCCCCGCAGCACAGAAAAGATTCAATCGCGCTACCGCATTGCTACATTCGTTTTGGTATGACGAGGCAGAAAAGGCGTTTGCTGCCATTGCAATGAGTGAGCCCAAATGCGGCATGGCCCACTGGGGTGTGGCGATGAGTCTTTACCACCCAGTTTGGGCTCCCGCTAGCGCCGCGGAACTGGAGAAGGGCTGGGCTGCAGTTGAAAAAGCAAAGACCGCCGGCGTAAGGAGCAATCGAGAAAAAGAATATATAGCCGCGATGGAAACTTTCTATGAAGATTCGGGCAAAGTCGATCATCGCACTCGCGCGCTTGCTTACGAGCGAGCCATGGAACAAGTCTACCTACACTATCCGAAGGATCATGAGGCGGCTATTTTTTATGCGCTCGCTTTGCTGGGCACCGCGAGCAACTCCGACAAGACTTATGCAAAACAAAAGCGAGCTGCTGAAATCCTTAACAAGATTTTGCCTGAGGAACCAAACCATCCGGGCGTCGCGCATTACCTGATTCATAGTTTCGATTATCCGCAGCTTGCACTGCTGGCCCTGCCTGCGGCTCGCAGTTATGCAAAGATAGCTCCTTCATCTCCGCATGCGCTGCACATGCCATCACACATTTTCACGCGGCTCGGGCTGTGGCAGGAATCAATTCAGTCGAACCTCGCCTCCGCCGAGGCTGCCAGGAAACACGTGGCGCTGTCTCATCCCGGAGCCGCGTCTTTCGATCAGCTTCACGCTCTCGACTATCTTGTATATGCATACCTGCAAGGCGCCGAGGATCAGAAGGCAAGGCAGATACTCGATCAAGCCATCTTGCTCAGCAAAGTTGATGCATCTGTTTTGGCGGCATCCTATGCTTTTACCGCGATACCGGCGCGGTATTCGGTGGAAAGGCGCCGTTGGTCCGACGCCGCCAAACTCGAGTTGCATCCGCTTGATTTTCCGTGGGAGCAATTCCGTTACAGCGAAGCTTTAATCTACTTCGCGCGAGCTCTCGGCGCCGCGCGTAGTGGCGATCCCGCGGCCGCTCGGAAGGATGTGGATAAACTTTCGGCGATTCAGAAAGCGCTGGTCGAGTCCAATCTGGGATACTGGGCCGGCCAGGTAGAGATTCAGCGGCGCTCCGCGGCAGCCTGGCTTGCGCACGCGGAAGGAAACGACCAGGAGGCGTTAGCCTTAATGCGCTCGGCTGCGGAGTTGGAAGCTTCCACCGAGAAGCATCCGGTAACGCCTGGGCCCATCATTCCCGCGCGAGAGTTGTTAGGCGACATGCTTCTGGAACTTAAACAGCCGGAACAGGCATTGCGGGAGTTCGAAACGTCGCTGGTTGACTCACCGAATCGATTCAATGGGCTATATGGCGCCGCGCGCGCAGCGGAACTTTCGGGTGACAAAAAGAAAGCCGGAGATTACTACGCAAAGATGGTGACACTAACCGCGCATGCCGATTCCGACCGGCCGGAACTTCAGAAGATAAGAGAATTCGTGGCCCGGAAATAAACGGACCGTACTGTCAATGCCATCCGCGACAGCGGATCGATCAGGCGCAGAGGAAAAGTCATCTCGCCGCTCGCGTGTCCTGTCTTCGATTCGAGCTTCCAATTGTTGGGCGCGTTCGATGTGATACAAGCCAAGCATGATGCCGATTGCTACGCAGAATCGATTGCTGATTAGGATGACGACACCGTTCGCCTTGATAGCGGCCCTGTTGTTGATTGTCACTATCTCTGTCCCCACCAGGGGGAGGTCGGCAACGTATCCGACCCTCGGTCTTACCACACAGAATGACTTACCGGTAAATGCCATCAAAACCATTGATGGATATTTGCTTGTTTGGAACCGGCCGGATCTTCATTTCACAGTCTTGATTAAAGGTAAGGACATAAAGCCGCTGAATGACACCGAACATGTATTTTTCAATGTGGATGGAATGGTTTTTCAGATTCAGTTGGCATCAGTTAGTGAGTTTGCGCCGGACGCGAAAGAGAAGAAGCTAGACGACATGGCTATTCTCGCCGCGCATCGCGATTGGGAGTCGAAGTTTATTGAGGGCCTGTTAAGTAGCAAGCTCAAGGTGGAATCATTCAACGCAAAACTAAGCAACGGTGGGGAGGCTTCGCTCTGGCAATACGACATGCCGGAAGGGATGAACGCCGAGGCCAGGAAGCAGTTGTATCTCTCAGTGGTGAGCGGGGACTACGTAGTGCTGCTTAACAGCGTAGTCACAACCGCGATCTCCGAGGAGACCGCGCGCAAGTTTCTCCTCGATACGATGTCGACGTTGAAGTTTAGCTCCACTCCGATAGACGTGAAGAAATTGTCGGAATCGATTCGCAAGAGCGTGAGCCCTTGAGGTGTTGGAACTAATGGTACTGGCGGGCCAAGAGTGGTTCCAACAGAGACACCCGTGTACAAGTCAATTCAGAAGGCTTTTGATCGTGATTAGTTGAGCGTCTCGGAACGGACCCAGTCGCTACTGCTCCCGGTTCCGTATTCGTCTTTCAGCGATGCAGACTTTTTGCTTACCCGGTTTTGACGGTCATGTTTTCAGTGGAAGTGAGCTGCAGCGACTCACAAAAACAGAACCGAGCGCGGTAGCGCCGGATGCTACAGTCAACCTGGGCGATAATGCACGACGAAGTAGCCGGCTTCTATCTGTGACAGCGAAGGACGGCCTTCTCCGCTACAGCACTCTCATGAAGGCCACCAAATCCTTTTTCTCCTGTGCATTCAAATTAAGCTGCAAGACAAGATTGAAAAACTCGACTGTGTCTTCCAACGTTAGCAGGCGACCATCGTGGAGATATGGAGGCGATTCCTTGATGCCGCGCAAAGGAAACGTCTTAATCGGTCCCTGTGCCGTCATCATCATGCCTCCTTCGATGTGCGGTTTGTAGAAACGTTCTACCTGAAGATCATGCATGAGGTTGTCGGTGTAAAACGGCGCCGTATGACAAGCGCTGCAATTGGCTTTGCCGAAGAAGAGTTCTTCGCCTCGGATCTCGCTTTCTGTTGTCTTGCTGCGATCAAGCCGGCCCAGAAGGTTTAGCTTTGGCGCGGGCGGGAAATCCAAAAGCTCCTGGAATTCAGACATGAAGTGAACCTGTGACGCCCGCTCCAGAACGTTCACGCCTTTCTTCGTGGCGATGACTGGATCGCCGTCGAAGTAAGCCGCGCGTTGCTCAAATTCCGTGAAGTCCTCAACTGTTTTCAGCGCCCTCTGCGAGCCAAACAGACGCTGAATGTTCACGCCGCGTAAGGAAGTAGTTTCAATCCGTCGCCGGTTCTCTTGTGGGCGAATGTCACCTACCAGGTGGAAGGCTGCTGAGGTATGGCCGTTAACATGACAATCGAAACACGCAACGCCCAGCATGCCATCGGGTCTTTCCGTTTTGCGATCGTCCGTGGCGTTGAATTGCTGTTGCGGAAACTGCGTGACCAGCAAGCGCAAACCTTCAAGCTGCTTGGGATTGAGGATGCCATTGAATAGTTGGTAGAAGTTGTTGACGGTGATTAACTGCCCTTTGGAAACGTCGCCCAGATCTTTGCGGGAAGTCAGGAACATCGCCGGCGGGAATTCGGGAAGGAACTGATCCGGCAGATCAAAATCCATATCGAAGCGCTCAACGCGCGGCAATAATTTGATCTCTGTCTGCGGAAAGACCATACCCCCGACTGGATGATTGACATGCGGCAACGGCAAATAGGGAAACAAATCCTTATCTCTTATCTCCTCGGGTGACATACTTCCCAGCCGCTCCCAGGTAGTGCCACCTTTCAGTCTTGCCGTTGGTCCAACCGGTATTGGTTTTCCCCGCGTCATCTTCACCGTCTCATCGACACGCCGGCGAAGATCATATCGTTCCTCGAGATACTTTTGGTGCGCGGCCATCACGCGCGCCTTAGCTGCTTTGTCGCGAGCTCGCACTACTTCAAAGGGCTCTTCGATGACTGGCATGAACGACGAGGGCTTTTGCTGCTCCTGCTTCTGTGCCCCCGCCTGCCGCGTTACAAGCATTGCAGCAATGGCCGCCAGAAAGAGAGCAAGGCTCGTCAATATTCTGGTTCGTTTTGCGGTAATCATTTTGCCTCACCTTCCTTGCTGAAAACTTTGGCATGATTGAAGAGGGCTCCACCAGGATCGATCGCTCGACGGCGCTGCTGTCGGCAGTAAGCGCAAGCGTTATCGAGGATTAATCTTTTGCGGGGGGAAGGAATTCTCTGTCAGGGGAAGCCTAATACTAACACGGAATGAAGCTGTTCCGTGCAGGAGAAACGGGCGTAGGTGAGTGTCGTCAAAACTCTCCGATAAATTTTAGAGCCGCTGATCGGATTGAAGGAAGAACCAACTCTAGTTTGCCTCCAGGGTAGTGGGCTCGATTGCTTGCGGAAGGCCTGAAAGAGGCTGTGTCAAAACTCAGAAATCCCACCCACGGGAGTGGGTGGATTTTTCAGATCCGACCTACCAGAGAGGCAGCGCGGATTCTTTGGGAATCCCACCCACGGCAGTGGGTTATAGTTCAAGTCCAGCCTCTCCCCGCTACTTCCGATCACCACAGGCGGGATCTGAACAATCCACCCGTGGGTGGGATTCAAAAACTCGGTCACCGCTGTTTGTAGCCCGGACTTGAACCATCCACCCACTTCCGTGGGTGGGATTTCTGAGTTTTGACACGGGCTCTGAAAGGCCTTCCGCACATCGGGCGCATAGCAGGGGGAACCGTTACTTCTTTGGTGGCGCCTTGATGAGCACGGTCTTCCCATCAATCGAGAGCAGCATTTCTCCCGATAGTGCCAGGATTCCCTGCCTGCCTTCAGATACCAGGCGATCGACCAATTTATAAAATTCAGGAGTCCCGAATTCTATAGTCTGATCTGGCGTCAGATTCTTTTCCCGATCCAGTACACTCGAATCCACCCAGCGATTATTGCGGCGGAAGAACGTGCGGTCGGTAATTTGTTGGACGTTGGTGATCTCCACCCGTTCCATATTCTGCATAAAGAAAGAGTTGGAGCGGTTGGCGCTGGCCTGCGTTCTCTGCGTACTCATATTTACGCCCTGCGTGACTCCGCCCATGCCGCTGCGTGTGTTCTGGGCGTTGTCGATTAGCGATCTGCGGGCTTGTTCGTTGAGGGCATTTCGCTGCGAGAAGTCAGTGCCGTCCATCGCGAGAAACGCCGTGTATTCAGTCAACACGCCATACTCGGTCGAGAGCCGCACAATCTCATCAACCAGCTCTTTCATCTTCGGATCGAACGAAGTGTTTGCAGCGGGACGGTAAGGACCGCCAGCGCTGCTGACAGGAACAGTGATCATACTGCTAGTAAGCGCTGCTCCCCGACTCCCCGCTCGCGCACCCGACGCGCTGTCGGCGCCGGCTTCACTAATCACTTCAATCAGCCGTGCAATCTTTCGGCTCGCCCACAGACGCGGAACAAATGCATTACGCGTCGTTGCCTTATTGAGATCAAACTTGAGATCAAAGGTGCGTGGAGCGCCAAGGTAATTGCCGCTGATACGGAACTGTAGCGGGTCGTCGTCCTGGTACTGGCCCAGTAACACAATCTGGTCGCCTTCGAACACATCGTTGAGCTCCGCCGGCAGCAGTTCGCGAACGGCGCGTGTGGTGACCGCGCCACTAGCGTCGAGCGTAGCAAGTTGCGGGTCGGCAAGCACGGGTCCCGAAAGTCTACGGAACACCTGCGAAACTTTCGCTTCTACGCTCTCATTGGGAAAGACAAAGGTGGCGGTTCCACGTGTAGCATTGGCCACCGACGTCAGAAGCGGTGCGTTGACATCAAAGCCAACGCCAAAACTAAAGATGCGCCGCTTGTGTGCATTCGCAGCGACAACTGCGTTGCGGATGGCCGCTTCGCGTGTTTCGCCAGCGGTCGGCAAGCCATCGGTAAGGAAGATCGTCAGCGGCAACATCTCGGCGGTGGGCAATTGCCGCATAGCTTCAGCCAGAGCATCGTGGATATTTGTGCCACCATCGGCCCTGAGCCGTTTGATATATGCGCGCGCCTGGACGATGGTTTCCTCGTTCTTTATCACCGGGCGCTCCGCAAAGCGAGCCACCGAGTCGGAGTAGTCGATGATATTGAAAGCTTCGCCGTCTGCAAGTCCTTCGACGACCTGTAGTGCGGCAGCACGAGCTTGCTCGATTTTTTCACCCTGCATACTGCCGGAACGATCAATAACGAGCGTCACCTCGCGCTTGATTGTTGATCCAGCAGGACGCGTGCCGGCGGGTACACCGGCAAGCAACAGAAAATAGCCGCCGCCGATACGCGCATCCGGGTAAGCCAGCAGCGAAGCGGTCAGGCCGTTGCCTTCTACCAGATACGAGAGGCGGAAAGGGCCGGGCTCGAGTTTCTTCTCACCGGCAACTCGTACAAGAGCTTGTTCAGAAGCAGGTCGCTCCACAGCAAGCTGGTGACTTGGCGAATAGACCGCCGAGATTGCTGACTTGGACTGAACTCGTACCGATATCTTCCAGGGAGTTGCTGTCGCTTCAAACGATTCGCTGCGTGGCAGGACGTAGTCAACGCGATTTCCGTCGGCTCGCAGGATATGTTCATAGACCAAACGCACGCGTTGTGTGCCGCGCGCTGGAACCGGAAATACGCTGGAGCGAACCAGGTTGTACCCCGCAAACTCCAACAACGCCGGATCTCTCAGTTTGCTGACGATAGAACGGTAGATCGTCTGGGCCTCTGCCTTCGGCAAGAGTTTCGCGGTCGGCTCGCTGCCCGAGCCGGCGAATGTGAATCCACGCAAGACGGCTCCATCTGGAACTGGAATTAGCATTTCTGCTTCCTGTTGCTGACTACTCGGGTTCGTGAGGCCAACATCCAAAGTGGTTGTTGCCACCTGTTGCACGATGCGGATGTCGGCGGCAACTTCGCTGATTTGAATGTACTGGGCCTGGGCGCGCAGCGCATAGACCCGGGCCTGGGGAATGATGAGATTGGAAGCGGTGGTGTGAAAACCGCCGGCAGTAATTACAGGAGACGTTGGCGGAGCGCTTACGATCTCCTGTGTCAGCGCTCGCGGAGTTAACAGACCGCAAACCAGCATCACAATACCGAGCAAACTTGTCGTGGCCAGGATTGTTTTTCGCATAGACACCTCAATAGATCTGAAGATTGAACATCAAACACACTGGTAAGGCAGGCTTAGAACTCGGGAGAGTAGATTCGCGACAATGGCAAGCGTTACGCTTGCTCCCTGGAATGAATAAGGAACCGCACGTTGCGCGTTGCCCCTAAGATGGATTAGCAGCGGTTTGGGTTGCCAAATGATTTATCCGGCTGAGGGCCAGGAGGACCACCATCTGCAATGGCAGGCCGTCTTGGCGGGACGGAATGACCTACCGATTCGCCGCCGCGGCAGCTAGCTGGGAACTAGTTACTTCACTTCTCGTCGAGTTTCCGCCCGGCGTTCAAGTTGTCGAAGTTTAGAATCGCGTTGAAGACGAGGAAGTAGCTGCCCTTGGTTTGACCGCGCCACATTGGGTTTGTTGAGAAGAGCACTACGTGGCCACGACCCGAAGGCACATCAATCACAGCCGCATGCTCCGTGATCTCATCGCCGCCATCCAGCAAGCCCGAAACGAAAAGATCCTTTATGTTTGCATAACGCAGAACCACGCGCGGGCGCTCTGCAGGCGGAATCACTGAACCTGAGAAGTTGCGGCGTTGTTCGTCCGTCAAAGGCAGCGCTTCCCAAACCTCGGCTTTGGGCGGCTCTGGAATCTCAGCGGGCGGCCGGCCCTGCACAGTATCAGGATCGTCGGGTGTGCCGCGTCCGGTAACGCGTTGATCTGAGCGACGGCGGGCGCCGCCCCCACCGGCAACGTTGCTGAGATTGAAAATCGGACCATTCGCGCAATACATCGCCAACGAGTCCGCATAACCGTAGGCTATCGGACTTGCGGCATCGACAGTCTTGATTCGGAGAATGTCGCCGACAGCCCTTAGTCGATTGGCTCGCGCGATCGCTACTCCTGGCGTGAATCCATAATTCACCGCAAAGCTGGCCGTGTCGTCAACCGTTATGAAAACTCCGCCCTGCTGCACAAACTTCTTCAAGTTTGCGAGTCCTGACCAGCCGAGCCCGGGCCGTATGTCTTCAGTTGAATCAATCTTGCCAATGTTGGGTGTGAGCGAAGTTGTTTTCCAGGGTAGCGGATTTCCATACATCGGCATGCCGTCTACGATCGCATTAGGAGGACTGCCGACAGGCGCAAAGATTATGACGTCATACTTTGCTTTCAGATTTTCCTCCCTGGCAACATCCTGCGTGCTGATATAGGCATAAGGAACCTGCATCTGATCCAGCGCCAAACGCCACCAGCCCTCATTCTGCGTATCCAGCCACGTGTGCATCAGCGCGACGCGCGCCGGCTTGATTGTATGTGTCTTTACTGGCGGCGCAGCAGCAACGGCATAAACCTGAATGCCGAGTGGGTTGCTCGCACGATTCAGATCATCTGCTGAGACTTTGCGCATAATGAAAGAGCCGCGATTAAACTTGTGACCGGCAGCTTCAAACGGCTCTTCAGCGGCTTCAACGCTCACGTCTTTGAGTTGATAGCGCAATGTCACCAGGGCATTGTCGCCATTGTGATTGACAAGATAGGTCGAACCCGTTCCGACGACAGAACCCAGCGGGCGAATCTCACCAGACACGCGCTCGGCAGGCGCTTCTAACACCTTCGTGTCAACTATCCGAAAAACTCCGACATTACCAAGCTCCCCCATGGTCCAGGCGGTGTCGTCGTAGACTTCAGTTTGCGGATCGTTTGGCGCCCAATACTGATAGTCCAGCAGAGCGTCGGCAATGCGACTGTAGGGTTGGTCCATGCGAACGATATAGCTGCCGGCAGGAAAGCTACGCGTTAGCGACCCGTCCTTAGCTGAACCGATCGTCGCAACCTGCTGTGGGGTTGGGGAAGCGCCTGGCGATGGCGATGGCGACTCTGATGGCTTGGCTGCCGGGTGTTTGCCCGCCTTCACAGTAACGGTAAACGGTGCGGACGCGCGATGAATCTCGACACCCTGCGCTTGCAGCGTGCGCAGCAGTTCCGCCTGATTGCCGGGACGCGGATCGTCGCCAGGCAAAACGTAGGCTGCCGGCCCTTCATTCTTAGGTTTCAAGACCGAACGTTTGCTCTTCAAATAAAAGTTTTTGAGAAAAAGCTTGCTGTTGTTGCCGAAATAATAAAGCGACGTCAATAGTGCGGTCTGCTGATAATTGTTGTTGTTGCGCTGTGACCATTTCGCTTTGGGGAGCGGCGGATTCTGGCGATACCAGGTGCGCTGATACTCGCTCGGCGAAAGCGTGCGCTCGAGAGTGTCGGCGCCGCGATTTCCAAATGTTTCGTAGAGACGACTAATGCCATTGTGGGTAGCCGCGATGAACATGAGGTAGCCGGGCGACCACGTATCGAAGTTTCCATGGGCAAACACGCCGGGCATGCCGAATTTGGTCATTTCCGAAACATTGTTCCAGCCGATTATTTGCCATTCGTCGGTCAGAATTGGATCGACCCAGGCGTTGTAAGGCCCGTCGCCAATTGTGTTGTCGTAAAGATAGGGAACCGACTCGTGCAGATCATGAAGCACCTGCGCCTTCCAGCCGGTGAAGGTATTGAGCACGTTACGGGTGAGCTTAAGCGAGAGGCCGATCGCATCGCGGTTGTTATCGTGAGCAACGTAGTGACCCCAGTAGATTAGTGGCAGCTCGTTCTCGGTTGGGTGAGCCAGGTGCCAGTTGTAGATGTCGACCATGCGATTGCGGCCATCGACTTCGACAACCGGAGTGATCAGTGTTACTACGTTTTCGCGAATGGACTTGATGTAGGCGCTGTCGTCAACCGCGAGACGATAGGCAAGTTCCATCAAAGCCGTCGGCGAACCTGTCTCCGTCGAATGGATAGTGCCGGTGATGTAGTAAATCGGAAACGAAGCGGCAACGAGTTTGTCAGCCTCGTCATCATTGAAATTAATGGTGCGCGGATCAGCGAGTTTACTGAGCCGGGCGCGATTTTCATCGAGGCGCGTCAGCAATTGCTCCGAGGCTACGGCCACGGCGATCATCTCGCGGCCCTCTTCCGTCGTGCCGATTGAATAAACCTTTACGCGCGGGCTCGCTTTCTCCAGCATGCGCATGTATCGATAGACTTCTTCGGCATACGGAAGTTTGCCCGGAGCACCGGCCACGTCACCCAACACGGATTTTGGCGTGGGCACGTTGGCTGATGCAGGCAGGTAGTCAGTTAGAGGCGAATTGAAGAAAGGCTCGGTAGTATAGTCCCGAATTCTCTTTGTATATTCTTCATCGACTGCTTGGTTCGAATCGCGGCCGGGTTTTACCTGACCGCTGGCGGCGCCAGCGGCAATCAATAAAAGGAACGGAATGAGGCAGCGAAAGATTGAACGGGTCATCCGGTTTTCCCTCACTTAAAAAATGACGGCGTCTTGAGATCAATTTCCAGGAGAAAAAGCTTTTAAGCTATACGGACGTGCAAGTCAAATTTTCGGTAGGCTCCAGCGCAGTCCAGACTTCACCCTTTATCAGAACCGAGTAGCTTTGCTCGTCTGCGACAAGCAGATAACGAAATGAAACTTTTCGCCTGTAATAGAATCAACGACTTACATGTCAGTTTCTAAGAAGCGCGGTAGTACCGGATGCTAAAGTCTACTTTGGCAATAAGTCCAGTCAATACGAGTTAATACTGAAGTTGACTCTAGCATCCGGCGCTACCGCGCTCGGTTCTGTAATGGGGTTCGCTAATTTCCGGAGTTGACTCTAGTAGTCGATCTCCCCACGGCTCTGTAACAACGCAGTCCGTCCCGACAACTCCAAACCGCACCATTACCCAAAAGCTCCTCACTGTGACGAAGATCGTCACCCGTGATATTCTTTTTCGCGCTTTGAAAATGCGGTTGTGAGAGCGCCAGCGCGAAAGTGGCGGAATTGGCAGACGCGCCAGACTTAGGATCTGGTACCGAAAGGTGTGGGGGTTCGAGTCCCCCCTTTCGCACCACTTGGTCAGTGGTCAGTGGTCAGTTGTATCCAGGTGCTGGAATGTGGCTCGAACAACTAATAGAGATTCAACCACTGACAACGGACTACTGACTACGGACCTATCTTGAAGGAAGGATGCCCGTTGGATGTTGAAACGTCACAACGGGCTTAACGTTTAATGAAGACAGAGTTTGTAGATGTCTCTCCCACGCGTAAGGAGATCAAGATCGAAATTGACTCGGCGACCGTGCGCCAAACTTACGATCGTATTAGCGATCGGTATGCAAAACAGGCAAGCGTGCCTGGCTTCCGTCCCGGACACGCACCGCGCGCCGTCGTGCGCACGCGATTCAAGAATGAAATTCGTGGCCAGGCGCTCCAGGAGCTGGTCCCAGAAGCAGTGAACGAGGCGATAAGCAAACACGAACTCAACGCCCTCGGCGAGCCAGACGTTCAACTCGACAACGCAGAAGCGCTCGAGAAATTCGGAGAACAGCCGCTCCTGGTTAACGTGAAAGTCGAAGTTCTACCCAAAGTTGAGTTGCAGGACTACAAAGGCATTAAAGCGGTCCGCAAAACTCGGCCGGTAACGGATGCTGGCGTTGACGAAATGGTCGAGGCGTTAAGAGAGAATTCCGGAGCCATGCAGCCGGTCGAGGACCGTGGCGCTGCGCTCGGAGACACGGTAACCATTAACGTCGAGGGCAAGTTTCTCGGCGATAAGATTGATGGAACCGAAGAGGAGAACATCAAGAAAGACGAGGTTGAGGTAACGCTTGGCGCCAAGGGGGTTCAGCAGGAATTTACGGACAATTTGACCGGCGTGAAGCCTGACGACGAAAAGACGTTTGTGGTTGATTATCCTGAGGATTTTTTCTCCAAAGGACTTGCCGGAAGGAAAGTTGAATACACCGCCAGGGTAACGGCCGTGCGAGTCAAAGAACTTCCGGAGGTTGACGACGAATGGGCCAGAAGTCTGGGCGAAGAATTTGATTCTGTTGCCACCTTACGCACAAAGATCCGCGAGAACATGGAGAACCAGGCCAGGCAGGAAGCTGATCATCGCCTGCGCGCGGATTTGATGCAAAAGGTTGTCGCCGGGCACCCGTTTGAAGTGCCGCAAAGCTTGATCGATCACCAGACCGGCTACCGGCTGGAAAGCGTGGTGCGCGACATGATTAGCAGAGGCGTTGATCCACGCAACGAGAATGTGAACTGGGAGGGCGCGCGCGAAGAGTTGAAGGTCCAGGCAGAGGAAGATGTGCGCAGCTCGTTGCTGCTTGAGCGCATCGCTGAAGAAGAGAAAATTGAAGTTTCAAATGAAGAAATCGAAGCAGAGATTCAAGCGATCGCCAGGAGCTCAAAACAACCGCTAGAGCAAGTGCGCAGCGTCTTGACAAAGGAAGGGGGCGAAAGTAGCATCGCGAACAGGTTGCGCAGTCGTAAAGCGCTCGACCTTTTAGTTGAAAACGCCCGAGTCACAGACGAAGAGTGGCGCGAAGAAGGGATGAAGGATAAGGGATGAAGGATGAGTAAGGGAAGAGGCCGACTCTAACTTCTTATCATCCTTCATAATTCATCCTTCATCCTTTTGTCTTGAGCAGGCTAAGAGAGGTTAACTAGCATATGGCCCTGGTACCAATGGTCGTCGAGCAAACGTCGCGCGGTGAACGCGCCTTCGATATTTTCTCCCGACTTCTGAAAGACAATATTATTTTTCTCGGCACGCCCATAGACGATCAGATTGCCAATTTGATCGTGGCACAACTTCTCTTCCTCGAAGCCGAGGATCCGGAGAAAGATATCAACATCTATATCAACTCGCCCGGAGGTTCCATCACCGCGGGTATGGCCATTTACGACACCATGCAATTTATTCGGCCGGATGTAACCACAATCTGCGTCGGCCAGTGTGCCTCGATGGGCGCGCTGCTGTTAACAGCGGGAGCCAAAGGCAAGCGTTTCGCTCTGCCAAACTCGCGCATACTCATTCACCAGCCTACCGGCGGTTCACAGGGTCAGGCGACCGACATTCGGATTCAAGCCGAAGAGATCCTGCGGATGCGCGAACTTACTTCTCAAATTATCGCCAAACACACCGGCCAGTCGTATGAGACTGTCGAGCGCGACGTCGAGCGCGACAAGATTATGTCTGCGACACAGGCCAAGGAATATGGTTTAATAGACGAGGTAATTGCGCACCGCGAATAGTGCGCCACCGCTCCAGGGAGCTGCCTATGATTGCAAAAATGAAAGCTGGCGGCTTTAGCTGCTCTTTCTGCGGACGATCCAAAGGCGAGGTTGCAAACATCGTTACCGGTACGCCCCAACGTGGACCCGGTGTTCCCAAACAAATGATCGGTAAGAGTGCCTTCATTTGTAACGAGTGCGTTGAGCGCTATCGCGAGATGGTAACGAACCCGGAACACCCCCGGCACTCCGCGGTTATCACAAAGTAAACTGGTTCGCTCGAAGCTCGAAGGAGATCCCCTACACATATGGTTAGACGAACCGACGACACGCTGCGCTGTTCATTCTGCGGTAAGTCGCAGAATGAAGTTAAGAAACTCATTGCCGGTCCAACCGTCTATATCTGCAACGAGTGCATCGACATCTGCAATGAGATCATCACCGACGATCAGCAGGCTGAATCCGTTGCCACGCGGCCTCCGCTGCCAAAGCCCGGCGAGATTAAAAGTTTTCTTGACGAGTATGTGATCGGACAGGACGAGACCAAGAAGCGCCTGGCTGTCGCCGTCTACCAACACTACAAACGTATCGAGCTGGGACGCAGACGCTCGGACGTTGAGATTCAAAAAGCGAACATTCTCCTGATTGGACCGACCGGTACCGGCAAGACTCTGCTCGCGCAAACGCTGGCCCGCATGCTCAGCGTGCCATTTACGATCGTCGACGCCACCACGCTTACTGAAGCGGGTTACGTCGGCGAAGATGTTGAAAACATCATCCTGAAACTCCTGCAGTCGGCAAACGGCGACGTCGAACGCGCTCAGCAAGGCATTATCTATATCGACGAGGTCGACAAGATCTGTCGCAAAGACGAGAACCCTTCGATTACGCGCGACGTCTCCGGTGAAGGCGTGCAGCAGGCATTATTGAAGATTCTCGAAGGAACAATTGCGAACGTTCCGCCGCAGGGCGGCCGGAAACATCCGCACCAGGAATTCTTCCCCATCGATACCTCGAACATTCTTTTTATTTGCGGCGGAGCTTTCGTTGGTCTTGAGAAAGTGATCGAACGCCGGTTACGCAATAAGTCGCTGGGCTTCCAGGCGGAAGTGAAGAGCGGCCGCCATCGTCATGCGGAAGCGCTGGCGGCAGTGCAGCCCGAAGATCTCATTCGGTTTGGCTTGATTCCGGAGTTTGTTGGACGCTTGCCTGTTTGTGGTGTGCTCCACGAACTCGACGAAGGCGCGTTGATCAAGATTCTTACCGAGCCCAAGAATGCGCTCGTTAAGCAGTACCAAAAGAAGTTTGATTTTGACAACGTGAAACTGAAGTTTACTGAAGACTCTTTGAAGTCGGTTGCCAAACAGGCCGTGGAACGAAAAGTTGGCGCTCGCGGGCTGATGATGATCCTCGAGGAGTTGCTTTTGGACGCCATGTACACGCTGCCGTCGCAGAAGCGCGTCAAGGAGTTTGTGATCACCAGCGAAATGGTAGAGCGCCGGCGTGCCATCCCGGGCGAGGGCCTGACGGGCATTGACGGTGCGGCGGCGTAACTCGACCTGACAAACTCCGGGTTTGTCCCGATCCTTCCACGCTCTTTCTCCATCGCCCGGAGCGACAGAAGTTCCTACAAAGTCCCAAAGGTGGCGTACACCTGGGAAATGATTTACAATTAGTTGTCTTATTGGGCGAGGCGGCGGTTTGAGCGGCTCGCCCTTCTTGCAAAAAGCCGGGTTAAAAGTTTAGTCAGAATTATGGAAGAATATTCAGATCGTGCTCCTGCCGACGTGGCCTGGTACCCAATGGTGCCAATCCGCGACGTCGTCATTTTTCCTTTCACCAAAGTCGCTTTCAAAATAGGCCGGCAGGGGTCGGTGCGTGCGCTCGAGCAAGCGCTCGCCGCAGACCGCACTATTTTCCTGGCTACTCAGCATGACGCTACTATCGACGAGCCCTCGCCCGACCAGATTTATGGCGTCGGTACGCTTGGTCGCATACTGCAATCGCAAAAACAGGACAACGGGCAAATTAAGGTAGTTGTGGAAGGGCGCGAACGCGCCACCACCGTGCGCGTGGAAAACACCGACGGCGCTTTCATGGCTCTCGTGAAACGCGCGCCAGTGGTTAATGAAGAAGGCACTCGCCTCGATGCGCTGGTGCAGAAGATTGCGCAGCTCGTAGAACAACACCTGCGCCTGGCGCCCGAAAGCCAAACCGATGCTTTGCAGACGGCGCTGCGAAACCAGAATCCTTCGCACCTTGCGGACGCGCTCGCGTCTCAGCTGCGCATTTCGGTCGAGGACAAGCAGGGATTGCTCGAATTGTTTTCCTCGCAAGCGCGACTGCAACGCTTGATTGAGTTGTTGGAGCTTGAAATTGAAAAGCGCCAACTCGATCGTTCAATTCAGACACGCGTGAAACGCCAGATGGAGAAGGCCCAAAAGGAGTATTACCTTAACGAGCAGATAAAGGCGATTCACAAAGAACTGGGACGTAAAGACGAAAAAGCCGAGCTCGAGGACTTGAAAAAGAAGATCGAAGAGGTCGGCATGACCGAAGAAGCCAAAACGAAAGCGATGCAGGAATTGCATCGTCTCGAGGCCATGCCGCCGATGTCAGCCGAAGGAACCGTGTCCCGCACCTACATCGACTGGCTGGTCAGCGTGCCCTGGAAACAGAAGAGCAAAGAGATTAAGGATTTGACTAAGGCGGAAGAGGTACTTAATGAAGACCACTTCGGCCTGGAAAAGATCAAGGAACGCATACTCGAGTATTTGGCCGTTCGCCAACTGGTAAAAAATCCCAAGGGCTCTATTCTCTGCTTCGTCGGCCCCCCGGGAGTCGGCAAGACGAGCCTCGGAAAATCGATTGCTCGAGCCACAGGTCGCAAGTTTGTCCGCCTGTCGCTCGGTGGTGTTCGTGATGAAGCTGAAATTCGCGGGCATCGTCGCACCTACATTGGAGCGTTGCCCGGCCAGATAATTCAGATGATGAAAAAGGCGGGAACTATTAATCCCGTTCTGCTTCTCGACGAAGTGGACAAGCTTGGTGCAGACTTTCGCGGCGACCCGAGTTCGGCGCTGTTGGAAGTTCTCGATCCCGAGCAGAACCATACCTTCCAGGACCACTACCTGGACGTCGAATACGATCTATCGAAGGTCTTCTTCATAGCTACATCCAACGTGCTTCATACGATTCCACCGGCGCTGCAAGACCGTCTGGAGATTTTGCGTCTTTCGGGTTACACCGAGCGTGAGAAGCTCGAGATTGCCAAACGCCATTTGGTGCCGAAGCAAGCTGAAGCCAACGGCTTGAAGCCGGAGCAGCTTGATTTCACCGACGAAGGGCTGCTCGAGATCATTCGTCACTACACGCGAGAAGCCGGCGTGCGCAATCTGGAACGCGAGATCGGATCTTGTTGCCGCAAGCTGGCACGTCGCTTCGTTTCAGAAACTATCGCGGAGGACTTTAAAGACATTATCGATGCCGAGCGCGTGCGCGGAATGCTCGGGCCTATCAAGTTTCGCCAACAAGGCGTGGCTGCGGAGAGTGAAGTAGGACTGGCGACCGGACTCGCCTGGACTGAAATTGGCGGCGAGGTATTGCAGATCGAAGCTACCCTTACCAAAGGTCGCGGCGGTGTAATGCTCACCGGCAAACTGGGTGACGTAATGCAGGAATCGGCGCAAGCTGCGCTAACCTGCATAAAGGCGCGCGCCGAGCGTCTGGGTATGAGTATTGACATCATTCGCAAACGCGATCTTCATATTCACATTCCCGAAGGCGCGATTCCCAAAGACGGTCCCTCGGCGGGCATTACCATGGCCACCGCGATGGCGTCGGCTCTTACTCGCGCTCCCATCCGCAAGAACGTGGCCATGACTGGCGAGATTACATTGCGCGGCCGTGTGCTGCCGATTGGCGGTGTGAAAGAGAAGTTGCTTGCTGCGCATCGTTTTGGAATTGATACAATCATTATGCCCAAAGACAATGAGAAGGATCTGCCGGAGGTTCCTGAGGAGGTTCGCAACGCGCTCTGCATCAATCTCGTGGAAACGATTGATGAAGTGCTGGCGCTTGCCCTCGAGGACGCCTGTCCCACTGATGCCGCGGCTACAGACGAGGCAAAGGCGCCGCCGCTTTGGACGACCGAGCAACCTTCACAGGGCATTCAGACAAGTTAACAGCTACTGGCTAACTAACTTCCAGCGATACAGGGTTCAAGCTTTAGCTTGCGGCGGGTTTCAGCCGCAACCTGAGGGTTGGACTCTAAGCTTCGTTTTTCCAATCCGAAAACTTTCCCGATTAACCTTGAGGAGACCCCAATGAGTAAACAACAAGATGCTGATTTGATTCTGAAGCTTTACGACTTGAGACGAGAAGCAACTATGCGCGAGGCGCGCAACTGGATATTCAGCTTTAATCCAACGAGTGCGCAGGACGTTATCGACGTGCTCGTGGGCGAGCATAGCGGCCACTATCGCATGGTCATCTCCTATTGGGAGATGGCTGCGGCGCTGGTAAATAGCGGCGCAATCGACGAGGAGTTGTTCAACGAGACCAACGGTGAGCACCTCTTCGTCTATTCGAAGATAGAGCCCGTTATCGAGGAGATCCGGACAATGTTTGACAATCCCGATTTCCTGCGCAACCTCGAGACGCTGGTGAAGCGTATACCGGACAGCGAGAAAAAGATTGCTACCATGAGAGAGCGCATGAAGAAATTCGCGGAACTGCGCGCTGAGCGGGCGGTGAAGGCACAAACGGCAGGGCAGTCGTAAGCCCAGCCGGGAGTTTCGGGGAGTGCCACGCGGACAGCCCGCGTGGGATGCTTCATCTGGCTCTTGTCGCAGCATGAAGATCACGAGCGCCGAATTTTTGAAAAGCAGCTTCCAGGCAGCCGACTGGCCCGGTGGAGCGTTGCCCGAAATCGCTTTTATGGGTCGCTCAAACGTGGGAAAATCGAGCTTAATCAACTCCCTGCTCGCAGTCCGTGGCCTGGCGCGCACTTCTTCTACCCCGGGCCGGACACAGTCTTTGAATTTTTTTCTGATTAACAAGCGGTTTCGGTTTGTCGATCTTCCCGGCTTCGGTTATGCTCGCGTACCGAAAGCCATAAAATCCAGTTGGGGTGAGATGGTCAGCAGCTACCTTGCAAAGCGGGAGCAGCTTGTGCTATCAATTCACATCGTAGATTCGCGCCACGAACCCACAACATTGGATTTGCAGCTTCACGAGTGGCTTGAGCACAGTTTCAAGCCGCGATTAATAGTTGCCACGAAATCCGATAAGCTATCTAACAACGAGCTAAAAGAGAGTTTGGGACGCGTCAAACGCGTGTTCAGTAAGGATCGCGTGGTTGCTTTTTCCGCTAAGACCGGACGCGGCGGTAGCGAGGTTTGGCGGGCAATCGAGAGCGCAGTAGCTGATTTCAATCTCCCGGCTCTTGCTTAGACAAATTCGGGAAAAAAGCCAAGCTTCCGAAATTAAAGTCGAGCGTCGAACCACAAATTCTCAAAGCCCCTTTTGTTAATCTGAGTTTACTCTAGGGCCACGAATGGCCATGTACGGTGCATCCAAGCAACGCTTGTGACCCACTCGACATCGAGGTAAATTGCCTAACATTTTTGAAGAGAATCGTGTTGCAGCCTCGCGGATGAGGCGCGGGCTTGGCGGATCCATTACATTTAGTTTGTTAGCTCCGCGACCTTTTCCAGTTTTTCAACCTCCACTAACCCAAAACCAACTCGGCCGCTAGTATCGCCGGCCCGTAGTGAAAACTTCTAGGAACGAATTGATAGGATTGAATTGATATGGCACAGAGAACACGTTCACGCGCCTCAGGTGCTTCAGGTGCGAACAACGACGACAGCAACGAAGAGAACGGCGGCACGGTAGCAACCGCCGAAGCTCCGGAAAAAGACGGCCGTGATGGTAGAGACTTCGGGGGGGAAGGTTTTCTAAACCTGGCTGACCTCAAGGAGATGTCCATCTCAAAGCTGACCAGCATCGCCAAAGGCATGGACGTGCCGGGCGCCACTGGAATGCGCAAGCAGGAGCTGATCTTCAAAGTGCTTGCCGCCCAGACGGAGAAGAGTGGCCTTATTTTCTCTGAGGGTGTGCTTGAGACGCTGCCGGATGGTTTCGGTTTTCTCCGGGCGCCCGAATACAACTATCTTCCCGGGCCGGACGATATTTATGTTTCGCCTTCACAGATAAGGAAATTTGATCTGCGCACCGGCGATACCGTCAGCGGGCAGATTCGTCCACCCAAGGAAGGCGAACGCTATTTCGCGCTAATCAAAGTTGAAGCAATCAACTTCGAGTCACCCGATCAGGCACGCGAGAAAGTTTTCTTTGACAATCTCACGCCGCTTTATCCGGATGAAATGCTGAAGATGGAGGTCACCCAGGAAAACCTGTCCGCCAGAGTCATCGATCTGGTGACACCCCTGGGAAAAGGTCAGCGTGGATTAATCGTCGCTCCGCCGCGCACCGGCAAGACGATGTTGCTCCAAACCATCGCAAATTCCATTACTCAGAACCACCCGGAAGTAACGCTGATTGTCTTGCTTATCGACGAGCGGCCGGAAGAAGTCACAGACATGCAGCGCTCGGTTAATGGTGAAGTGATTTCGTCGACGTTTGATGAGCCACCCACCCGCCACGTGCAGGTTGCAGACATGGTAATTGAGAAAGCCAAACGATTGGTCGAACACAAGCGCGATGTTGTTATTCTGCTTGATTCGATCACGCGCCTGGCGCGTGCTCATAACGCGGTAGTGCCGCCCAGTGGAAAGATACTTTCCGGCGGTATCGATTCCAATGCGCTACAACGTCCGAAACGCTTTTTCGGTGCGGCCCGTAACATCGAAGAAGGCGGCTCCCTGACTATTATCGCCACGGCGCTGATCGACACCGGCTCCAGAATGGATGACGTTATTTTTGAGGAGTTCAAAGGTACGGGCAACTCGGAAATACACCTGGATCGCCGACTGAGCGACAAACGGCTATTTCCCGCCATCGACTTGCAACGCTCCGGCACACGCAAGGAAGAGTTGCTGCTCAGTAAGGAAGACCTGAGCCGAATTTGGGTGATGCGACGCGTGTTGAATCCCCTTTCGCCGGTCGAGCAGATGGAAGTGGTGCTCGAGCGGCTCGAGAAGGCCAAGTCAAACGCGGAATTCCTTGCCTCAATGCAGAGCTAAACGAAAGGATGAAGGCGGAAGGATGAAGGATGAACAGTCTTGTCGTTCCGTCTATGACCTCCTGCAGCTCTGACTTCTGATACCTTCATCCTTCATGCTTCATCCTTAGTTTTATCCTTCATCCTTCATAATTCATCCTTGTCTCTATGCGCATCGCGATCCTTTCATCTGAAGTTGTGCCGTTCGCCAAGACCGGCGGACTTGCCGATGTGGCGGGAGCGCTTCCCAAAGCGCTTGTCAAACAAGGTGTCGACGCGCGCGTGATTCTTCCGTTCTACCAGCAGATCGATCGCAGCCTCGTCAACGCCGACTTTATTGAGAACGTACCGGTCGAGTGGCGCGGCCAGATAAGGCCAACGCGCGTTTATCAAAGCGATGCGGCCGGGTTCCCGGCTTACTTGATCGACGCACCCGAATATTTTTCGCAGGCTTCGATCTATGGCTATTCCAACGATCATGAGCGCTTCGCCTTCTTCTCGCGCGCCGCGCTCGCATTAGTCAAACATCTCGACTGGCAAACTGACATCGTTCATGGCAACGATTGGCCCTGCGGGTTCGCCATGATGGAGTTGCGCGCGCGCCGCCGTTACGAGGAATTCTTTCGCAATACTAAGACGCTTTTTTCAATTCACAATCTTGCGTACCAGGGCGCGTTTGATCCGGGTGACTTGTGGTGGTTAGGTTTCGGCGAGCCGCCCGACAAAGACGACTTCATGCTTAAGGGCGCGGCCTCTGCTTTAAAAGGCGGGCTCATCGCGGCGGATGCCCTGTCCACCGTCAGCCGCCGCTATTCGCAGGAAATACAAGCGCCAGAATACGGTTCCGGCCTTGATTGGATACTTCGTGCACGTAGCGATCGGCTGACAGGTATTACCAACGGTGTAGATTATGACGTCTGGAACCCGGAGACAGATCCTCACATTGCGGCGAATTTTTCCGCAGCCAACCTGTCGGGGAAGAAGACATGCAAGCTCGATCTTCTTCGTCGCTTTGGTCTGCCGCAGGAGCCTGAGCGCCCGATCATCGCGATCATCTCGCGCCTCGTGACGCAGAAAGGTTATGACCTGATCCGCCAGCTCAATGGCGCTATTATCCAAACCGGCTCATTCTTTATCGCCCTCGGCGCGGGCGCCCAGGAGTATGAGGATTTTCTGCAGCGTTGGCACGACAGCGCCCCGCGCCAGATTGGCATTTACAAGGGTTACGCGGGTGAGCCCCTCGCCCATCAGATCGAGGCGGGGGCAGACATGTTTCTGATGCCGTCGTATTATGAGCCTTGCGGTCTAAACCAGATGTACAGCATGCGCTACGCCACCGTGCCCATCGTTCGCGCCACCGGCGGGCTGGATGACACGGTTGAGAATTTCGATCCCAATCGCGGCATGGGAACTGGTTTTAAGTTTCGAGACTACAATGCTGGCGCGTTGCTTGAAAAAATACGCGAAGCCCTTTACTTTTATAGCAAGCCTGACGCATGGCAGAAGCTACAACTTAATGGCATGGCAATGGACAACTCCTGGGATGCTGCCGCTCAGAAATATATTCAGCTTTATCAGGAAATAATTGAGCTACTATAAACCGTAGTATTAAACTCAGAGTGAGCGCCGGCTGACTGTCCTGGCTCATCCAGGCTTAACGGTCTGGGGAGCGGCGCAGCTGACGCGGGGTGGAGGATCGAACGTAAGGGGAAAAAGGAGCTACTAAATGAGCGACTATGTAACTGAAGTAAGTGACAGCAGTTTTGAGAAAGATGTATTGCAGGCAGACAGGCCGGTGCTGGTGGACTTCTGGGCCGCCTGGTGCGCCCCTTGCCGAATGCTGGAGCCTACAGTTGACGCCGTTGCCGAAAAATATGCAGTGAACGCGCGAGTTGTGAAGGTGAATGTGGATGACAATCCGTCGATCTCGCAGCGCTACGGAATCAAGGGCATCCCAACCTTGATTCTTTTCAAAGGCGGGAAGGAAGAAGAGCGCGTCGTCGGTGCGACTTCCAAGGAAGCCATCTCGCGGATGATCGACAAACACGTTGCCGGCGCAGCCTCGGCGTAATTTTTCGTTCTAACTTCAGGCGCGGATTTTCCCTGACGGTAGTCCGCGCCTGTTGTCTGTCTAATCGAAGAATGGTCTTAGGTCTTGGGTCTTAGGTCTTTGCGGTTGAATCTCAGGCAGCAAGCAAGTTTCAGGCTAATAGCAAAATCAAAGACCAAGCCCAAAGACCCAAGACCAATTTCTAATCATGTCCAAAATAATCGTTGTAATTGGAGCTCAGTGGGGTGATGAAGGCAAAGGCAAGATCGTTGACCTTTTGGCCGAACACTTCGACATAGTGGCCCGCTATCAGGGCGGCCACAACGCTGGCCATTCCGTCCAGGTAGGCGACAAGTCATTCGTGCTCCATCTGCTGCCCTCGGGAATTGTTCACCGCGGCAAGATTTGCGTGTTAGGCAACGGCATGGTGATCGACCCGAAAGCGTTTTTTGAGGAGGCCGATCGTTTGCTGTCGCAGGGCGTGGAAGTTTCTCCGGAACGCGTCAAGATCAGTTCTCGTGCTCACCTGATACTTCCCTATCACCGCGCATTGGATCATACCAGTGAAGAGCGGCTCGGTAATGAGAGGGTAGGAACGACGCTGCGCGGCATCGGACCAGCGTATGAAGACAAGGCTGGTCGCCGAGGTATCCGCACTGCCGACGCGCTCGTTCCCGAAGTCCTGCGTTCGCGCATTGAACGCAATCTTGAAGACGCCAACCGGATTATCGAGGCTTACGGCGGCGAAAAGCTCGATGTGGATGAGATCTTTAACGAGATGTCAGCTCTGACCGAACGCCTGGGCGCATTCATTGGCGACACTACACACTTCCTGAATGTGGCGGCTAGCGAAGGCAAATCGATTCTACTCGAAGGCGCGCAGGCTACTCTGCTGGACGTCGATCACGGAACCTATCCGTTCGTAACTTCGTCGAACACGGTCGCCGGCGGAGCCATCATTGGCACGGGTCTGGCGCCGAATCGACTAACTGGCGTACTGGGAATCGTGCGCACCTATACAACGCGCGTCGGCGAAGGGCCGTTCCCCACCGAGATGCTGGCAGGCGAAGCTGAATTGGGTCAACTGATACGCGAGCGCGGGCGCGAGTATGGCGCATCCACCGGCCGGCCGCGTCGTTGTGGTTGGTTCGATGCCTTCGCCACACGCTACGCGGCCGAGATCAACGGCTTCACCTCCATCGCCCTAACAAAGCTCGATGTGCTCGATGCACTGAAAGAGATAAAGGTCTGCGTCGGTTACAAACTCGACGGGCGAGAATGCGAATCGCTACCCGCTGTTTCACAGGACCTGCGCCGCATTGAACCTGTCTACGAAACGCTTCCCGGCTGGCAGACATCCACAGTGGGAACCACTGAGATGAGTTCCCTTCCCGCCAACGCGCGACGCTACGTTGATTTTCTTTCCGATAAGATTGGCGTGGAGATTGGATTAGTCTCCACCGGACCGGAGCGATCGCAAACAATAGTTGTTAGGGACTCCGCCGTTGGCCGCTGGCTGGGCGATTAGTGTGGAGTCTCCAGTCTTGAGTCTGGAGTCCGTTGGCAATGCAGATGTTTTGCAACTTGAAAGTTTAGACTGGAGACTCTAGACTCCAGACTGTTTTTCCATACTGTTTTGTGGGCCGATAGCTCAGTTGGTAGAGCAACTGGCTTTTAACCAGTGGGTCGCAGGTTCGAGTCCTGCTCGGCTCACCACTTAAATTCCTAACAAAACTGCAAATCGAGCGGACTAGTAAGGTGCTCGATTGGTTTCGTTCGCTCTAACTTCCCTCTAATGCGCGTGAAAAAATAATTTTTCGACGGCGATTACGGATCAGTTGAGGATGGCCACAACTCACGCTCGGATAGTAGCTCTTGGAATGACAGGCGATCTACATTAAAACCGGAAACTTTAAGCTAGCCAGGAAGTTCTGGCTGAGAACATTTGAAGACGCGTGTGCCCAGAAGGGGAACCGGTCTTCGCGCCCCAGGAACTCCGGATGTTGCTCCAAGATCAGCTTCCCTCTCCGAGATTACCCCGTCTGCGCTTTGTCGCGGACTTAAGCGCGTCAAAACGGATTCACGGTGTGATCAAATTCTGAAAGCGCAAGGGCTACGGCCTCGCCCAGTTTCATTCGCCTTCCTTCGGAAAACAAACTGGCAAAAACCCTTTCTGTTAAAGCTTCGCGAATGCGCGTTACGGATCTGTCGTACAGCAAACGGTCGGCTGGTTCAATAAAGAGATTATTGACGGTTCGCTGTGCGTCTGCCGCGCCCAGAAGCTTTGCTGCCACTTGTGGTTTCTTTACGGCCCAATATGCCCCGGCAATGCCTTCCAAACAATAAAGCGTCCCGTTCATATCCGCCATGTTCGAAGCGATCGTCAGACCTTCACGGTAATACGACGCGGCTGTCTTAAGATCATCCTGAGCGAGAGCGGTCGCGCCGAGATTTATCAGATTGGTGGTCTGTCTTACCCGATCGCCGGCCTCGCGGTTAAAGGCGAGCGCCTTCCGATAGAAATCAGCAGCACGATCGAAGTCCTCCTGTAAGCGAGCCAGCTCGCCAAGGCCGTTGTAGAGCATTCCTAGTACTTGCTTGTCACCCAGATCTAGTGCGAACTGCAAGCCTTCTTCAAGCAGCGGCCTAGCCTGTGCGATCTCTCCATCGTCGAGTCGGAGAAAACCAAGCCGTTGCAGCGAAAGCGCGGCATTCTTTTTGTCGCCGGTTGCCCGCGCCAGAAGCAAAGCTTCTTCCGTGTACGAGCGGGCCAGTTCCCTGTTCCCTTTGAGCCGGTTCAACTGCCCGGCGCCTGACAGCATTTTCGCCCGCACCTTATCGGCACTGTCCGATGAAGACAAAAACAGTCCGAGTTGGTCGCAACCTTCGCGGATGTGTCCGTGAAGCCACCAAAACCTCCAGATGGCGCCGGCCAGTCGCTGGCCCAGGGTCGAGTCATTTTCGGCTGCCCAATTAAGGGCGGCTCGCAAGTTGTCGTGATCGTTCTCTAGCCGGTTCAGCCAGTCCGCTGACTGAGCAGCTTCGAGCTGCGGTTCCGCGGCTTCGCCAAGGGCGCAGTAGTATTCCGCGTGCCTCCGGTTCACAACATCCCTTTCGCCACCTGCGTTGAGCGCCTCACCGGCGAATTCGCGCACGACCTCCAGCATCTGAAAGCGTGGATCGCCTTCACGCTGATCTTTGGCCGCGATAAGGTTCTGTTCAACCAGCGACGTTATGCAGGCCAAAACATCAAAATCGGCCACGCTGTTTTCCCCAGACTTCAGACCACAAACGGCTTCCGCCGCTTCAAGAGTGAATCCGCCGACAAATACGGCCAAGCGGGCGAACAGTCGCTTTTGTTTTTCCTCAAGCAGATCATAGCTCCACGTTATAGTTTCGCGCATTGTCTGCTGGCGAACTGGCATATCCCGCGGGCCGCCGGTGAGTAGCTGCAATCGGTTTTCGAGTCGCGCCAGGATTGCGCCCGGCGACATCATTTTTGTCCGCGCCGCAGCCAGCTCGATCGCCAGCGGCAGACCGTCGAGCCGGAGGCAGATCTCAGCCACCGCCGACGCATTTTCGTTCGTTAATGTAAACCCCGGCTTCGCGCTTCGCGCGCGCGCAAGAAACAATTGGACCGCCGGAAAAGCCGACAGGTCATCCAGTGATTCTGTTTCGGCGAAGAATTGCCCGGACGGAACCGCCAGAGGAGGAACAACAAATTCGTGATCGACGCTAAGTCTCAAATGGGCACGGCTTGTTACCACAATTTTCAAACCCGGCGCGGCGTTAAGAAGATCCGAAATTTGCGCGGCGCCCGGGATCAGCTGCTCGAAGTTATCAAGGATCAGCAGCAGCTCGCGGTCTTGCAGATGATCCTTCAGTGCTTCGATGGACGGTCTATCGCCGCCGGTCCTCAAGCCGAGCGGCGCCGCGATAGCGGAGGCTATCAGCTCGGGCCGGTTCACGGCGGCCAACTCAATAAAGAAGACGCCGTCTGCGAATTCATCGCCCAGCCGCGCTTGCACGGCCCGGGCGAGAGTCGTCTTGCCAACCCCGCCGACGCCAGTCAGCGTCAACAGCCGCACGCCATCGCGGAGCAGCAATCCGGTGATCTCGGCGATCTCCTCATCGCGACCGAAGAATTCCTCGGGACGCCTCTCTGGCCTTGAACCGGTACATTTCACGTCCGCCGAGAACCGATATCCGCGCCGCCGAAGTGTTTCGATGAAGGGTTTCTTGTCGGCCCGCTCGCCCAAGTTTTTGCGCAAAAGGTGCAGATACAACGACAGGTTTGATTCTTCGACAACCGAATCGCTCCAAATGATCCTCATCAGCTCATCTTTGGAGACGATCTGGCCGTTTCGCTCTACCAGAGCCTGCAACGTCTCTACCGCCTTTGGCGGCAGCGAGACCTGCTCGTCATTTCGATAGAGCATTGAATGGGCGGCATCGAGGCGAAACCGCTCAAACTCGTAAATTTTTTGTTGAAGACGCTTTGTCACTAGCTGATCAGAATTAAAGAAAAACTAAAGTTAAATCCAAAGACACGGCGAGCGAGCCGTTATACCTTGCGGCCACGATATAAACCGAGGCGCATGTTGATTCTCAAACATCAGTTTACCGCAGATGTTTGAGAAAACGACTTCCAATTCGGAGAGTGGCCCCGCGTGAGAAATCGCAGGCTTCTTTAGTAAGAAATTTTTGATTCAAGGATGAAAAATGAAAAACCTAAGAAATTATGTATCGACAGGTATTGTTGAGGAGAAAAAGTGGCACACAAGATGAATCTCGGTTTCTCGGATCTGCCGAGCATTTTCAACATTACTTGTCCAGTGGGACCGAACATGCCCAACGTTCGCGACGACGTGCTGCTTGTGCAAACGCTGATGAAGTTGGCGAATTTTAAGTTCAACGGTGGAGGGCCGGTTGAGGCAAGTCGCAACATAAATGTTGACGGTTGGTTCGGCGATCAGACCAAACGGATGATCGAAGCATTTGAGGCTCATATTCGCGAGCAACATCTGTCACTCATCGCCGACGGCGTGTTCGAACCGTCGTCGAACGACGGCTATACAGCTAAAGGCATCATCTACAAGATCATTCACCTAAATCGTTTCGCGAAGCAGGGCACGCCGTTTGGAGACGAATACAACCGAATCCCGACCGCGCCGGAAACACATCCGATCCTGCGGCAGTCGCTTGTCAACCAGCGCCAACCGTCCCGATTTGCGACTGATGTCTGGCGAGCACCCTTTCAGAGATTTTTCCGAGATATCTCTTAGGACTTTCTTGCTGCACCTCAAGTACTGTCGGCGATAACTTTCGGTCACAAGCGACAGTGGAAACACGTGGGGTTCAGCGCGAGCAGATGAAGTCTTCAAATCGAGCGGCTTCGGAGACACCTCGAGCATCATGCTGATGCACCGGAGGAGTCCGAATCTACTCTATTCTCTGGCCAGCTCGCTGCTCGAGGTCGAGATTCATAAGTGAGTTTTCCCGACAGCCTGAGAGTTGCTCCTGAAAAAGAGAGGCAGGAGATAGCCCAACCGGCAGCGATTTGACGTTTGAACGAAGGCAACAGCCGTTCGGAGACAAGTAAGGAGCAAGAATCATGAAGAGTGGAATATCCCGGCCCAGCCTCGGAGATTGTCTCAGCAAGACGCTACGAAGACTGCGCGTTTGTCTCTTCCTTCTATTGCTGATCTTGTCTTGCGGCTTTCTCGTCTTTCCTGTGCGGGCTCAGGACTGCTCCGGGTCAACCATCTTCGCCGATGACTTCGAGTCCGACCCCTCGTCGCGCTGGACTATCAGGCGCGAGTTAACCGATCCGGCCACCTTCGTCCCGCGTGACTGGACGTGGGTTCATACACTGCCCGATGGCCGCGCGGGTTCGGCCTTCTTCGCCCCTGACCCTGAAGCTTTTGAACTTTGTTCAACTCCGTTTCCGGGACAAATCGGTGTGCTGCTTTTGGAGAGTCGACCCATCACTTTGCCAGGCGATTTTCAGGGCAGGCTGCGCCTCTCGTTTGACCATTGGGTCTCTCTTGAGGAGGGGTTCGATGGCGCACAACTAATGATCAGCGTCAACGGTAGTCCTTATTTCCTTGTCGCGTCTGAGTCCAATGCGGATTTCATCTCTAATCCTTACAACTTCGTCCTCTTCCCGTTCGAGGAAAACAATCCGAGGTTTGGTCAACCCGCCTGGAGCGGAGTAGGCGGTGGACTGCCAGATGACTCATGGGGCACCACGATTATTGACCTCTCGCGCTACGTCCAACCCGGCGACACGATCCGGCTGCGGTGGGACATGAGCACCGACTACTGTTTCGGAACAGACGCCGGTTGGTACGTGGACAACGTGAAAGTCTACACGTGTCCCTTGCGGACCGTCACCGGCACGGTCACCGGGAACGGTGAGCCCGTGGGCGGCATCAACGTGACGGCCTACCAGTTGTCCAGCGAGTCCTCTGACTGGGAGCCGACGCAGAGCACCGTGACGGGTTCCGACGGCAGCTATGCGTTGCGCGTGCCGAGCGGCACCTATCGCGTCGGGTTCATCGATCCGGACGGTCCGTACGGGACCGTGTTCTTCGATGGCGCCGACAACCTCGCCCAGGCCGACGACGTCGTCGTGGGTAGCGATGACGTGGCCAACATCGATGCCAACATGGCCCTCAACTCTCCCATCACGGGCAAGGTGACCGTCGATGGCGTGGACATGCCCGGCGTGGCGGTCACGGCTTGGCGGCAGGTTCCGGACGGGTCGGGCTCTACCGCCTGGGAGGCCGTGAAGTTCAAGTTCTCGAGATCTGACGGTACCTATACGCTGTACGTGCCAGACGGCACGTACCGCGTCGGGTTCGCGACGTGGCAGGGCCGTTGGAACCCCATCTACTACGACGGAGCCAGCAGTCTCGAGGCAGCAAACGACGTCGTCGTCGCCGGCGCGGGGGTGCCGAACATCAACGCCGCCTTCCTCAGCGAGGTACCCGAGTCCGGCCCCGCCATTACCGGCACCGTCACCGTGGTGGGCACTGGAGAGCCCGCCGGCGGTGTCATCGTCACCGCCTGGAAGTGGAACGACACATTCCGGGCGTGGTCGTCCGTGAAGTGGGCGGAGACACGGCCCGACAGCACGTACGCGCTGTACGTACCCGAGGGGACCTACCGCGTCGAGTTCAAACACAACTTCAACCGGTATCGCACGGTCTTTTACGACGGAGCCGCAACCGTCGACGCGGCCAGCGACGTCATCGTCACCAGCGATGGGGCGCCGAACGTCAATGCGCAGCTCGTCGAGAACCACCACATCAGCGGCACGCTCACGGCCGACGCTGTGCCCGAGCTCCCTCCAGGGCTGCCTCCCACCTCTATTACCGCCTGGCGGTGGAACGCACCACTTAACAGGTGGGAAGAAGTGAGCTCAGCATTCAGCGCGCCCGATGGGACCTACGTGCTCTACGTCCCGGACGGCACCTACCGGATCGGGTTCACCTCGCTGGGCCCGTATTACCCCACGTACTACGACGGAGCCGACACCCTCGCCGAGGCCAACGACGTCGTCGTCGCGGGCGGAAACGTATCGAACATCAATGCCCACCTGCGGCGCATCGTGCCCGCCGAACCGTGGCCGCCGGCAACCACCCTGTCTGGCGCCGGTCAGGATGCCTGGGGTCCGCAGGTGGCCGCGGGTCCGGATGGCGCGCTCACCGCGGTGTGGTACCGCCGGGATGGACGCAACAGCCGTGTACAGGTGGCCACGCTGGCGCCTAACGAATACTGGTCGCCGCCGAGGGACCTGTCGCTGCCCGGCGAGGATGCCTCGGATCCTGAGGTGGCCATGGGAGATCGAAGCACGGCGGTGGTGGTCTGGCGCGGGTGGGATGGAGCCCATTACCGGGTGCAGGCTAGCAGCCGGGGGGAGAACGGAACCTGGTCGGCGCCGGTCACTCTTTCGAAGGCCGGCGAGGATGCATGGGATCCACAGGTGGCCATGGGGCCGCATGGCATGGCGGTCGTGGCCTGGCGCCGAGCGGACGGAACCGGTCACCAGGTGCAGGCGACCACCCGCGTGGCGTACGGACCCTGGTCGTCGCCAGTCATGCTCTCGACGGTCGGCGGCGATGCGTGGGATCCGCGGGTAGCCGTGGGATCGGACAGTACCGCCACCGTGGTGTGGTCGCGATCCGATGGAAGCAATGAACGGGTGCAGGCGACCACCCGGGCGCCTAACGGATCATGGTCGTCGCCGGTGACCCTTTCCGAGGCCGGCGCGGATGGCTGGAACCCACAGGTGGCCGTGGGATCGGATGGCGCAGCCACAGCGGTGTGGCGCGCCTGGGACGGAGCCAGTGATCGAATCCAAGCCTCCTCGCGGCCTGCGAAAGGAGTCTGGTCGGCTCCTGCCACGCTCTCGACCGTCAGCGGAGATGTCTACGACCCCCAGCTGGCAGTGGATCCAGAGGGGATGGTCACCGCTGTATGGAGTTGGTGGAACGTCGATCATGGCCAAGTCCAGACTGCGTCGCGGCCACCGGGTGGGACGTGGTCGAGGCCAAAGACCCTTTCGAGCTGCTGCGACGATGCGCAATCTCCGCGGGTCGCCGCGGGCCCGGACGGCCGGGCCACTGCACTATGGCGCGCGACGCAATACGGCCTCAATGGGCATAT
>DASXQM010000036.1:0-32257 GCA_036507195.1 Pyrinomonadaceae bacterium
CTCAGAGAATCTGTGGAAATGCATCACAAGATCTATCACGCGATCCGCGCTCGCAACGCCGATAAGGCGCGGGCGGCGATGAGTGAGCACCTTATCCTGGCAGAGCGCGCGTTAGCAGTCGAAGAAGCTGCGAACGGAGGCACCGCCGGGCAAAAGACTTCAGGAAGCAGTGCATCCTCGCCAGGGCCATCTTGAGAAAATAGAGTGGAGATCCGATGAAAAGAGATAAAGCACCTGGGTTGATCGCTATTTGTCTGTTTGCAGTTATTGGTTTACTGGCAGTCCAGAATCAAACCACCTACCCGGTTAAGGCGGCAGCCCCTGGGCGATCCGATCTCGCGGCCGCCAGGTTATTTGATGTTAAGTCCTTCGGAGCCACGGGTGATGGCAAGACGCTGGATATAGCAGCTATCAACAAGACAATCGACGCGGCAGCCGCTGCCGGTGGCGGCACAGTGTTCTTTTCAGCAGGAAACTATCTTTCGGTTTCCATCCATCTAAAGAGCAACATCGCGCTATATTTGGACCAGGGAGCGACTATTGTAGCTGCCGAGACTGCGCCGGGCGTAGCTTATGATCCGCCAGAGCCGAATCAGTGGGACAGCTATCAGGACTTTGGCCACAGTCATTTCCATAACAGTCTGATCTGGGGCGAGAATCTCGAAAATATTTCCATCCTCGGACCGGGCAAGATTTGGGGTAAGGGCCTGGTTCGCAGCGGCAATCAGTCGCGTACAAAGGAACAGAACGCCGCGTTGGGGAATGCGCCGTCCGATCCGCGAGGCGGACCGTTTGGTTATCCCAATCCTCGAGACGCCGTGGAACCTGGTTGGGGCAACAAGTCGATCAGTCTGAAACTCTGTCGCAACGTTATTATTCGCGATATCACGATTTTGCACGGCGGCCACTTCGCCATCCTGGCCACCGGCGTCGATAACCTGACGATCGACAACTTGAAGATTGATACTAACCGCGACGGGATCGACATTGACGCGTGCAAGAACGTGCGCATCTCAAACTGCAGCGTCAACTCGCCTTTCGATGACGGCATCTGCCCGAAGAGTTCGTACGCGCTGGGCTACGCGCGTGCGACTGAGAACGTGACGATTACCAACTGTCAGCTGAGCGGTTACGATGAAGGCACATTTCTGGACGGTACGTACAAGCGCGAGTTTCGCAACCAGAACGGTACTTTTAGTCCTACTGGGCGGATTAAGTTCGGCACTGAATCGAATGGCGGCTTCAAGAACATCACCGTCTCGAACTGCGTCTTTGACTACTCGCGCGGGCTGGCGCTCGAAAGCGTTGACGGCGCGCTGCTGGAAGACGTGACTATCACGAACATCACGATGCGCGACATCAGCAATTCTCCAATCTTCCTGCGCCTTGGCAATCGCGCGCGCGGGCCGAAAGAGAAGACCACAGTGGGAGCGTTGCGCCGTGTGATCATTAGCAACATAGTCGTCTACAATGCTGATCCGAAACATGCGTCGATCATCAGTGGTATTCCCGGCCACCCAATCGAAGATGTGCGGCTGAGCAATATACGAATCTATTCGCAGGGTGGCGGCACGAAAGAACAGGCCGCGCTCGATCCACCGGAGAAAGAGGACGCCTATCCCGAACCGACCATGTTCGGAGAGCTGCCGGCCTACGGCTTTTTCATCCGTCACGTGAAAGCGCTGCAGATAAACGATGTCGAGGTCAGCTATATCAAGGAGGATGCGCGACCGCCGTTTGTGATGAATGACGTGAAGGGCGCTGACTTCTTTCGACTACGGGCGCAGCATGGCGCAAACGTGCCAACCTTCGCGCTTAAGGAGGTCGAAGGTTTCAGTGTCCAGCAAAGCTGGCCTTTGCCCGACACCAGGCTTGAGCGTGTTGACGCGAAAAGGTTTTGAGAGTCCCCCCGCAACGCACCCCGTTTAGATAGGACACTTGTGCCGCTCGCTCGTAGGCGAGAAGGTCCGCTGTCTAAACGACGCGCCGGGAATCCCGCGAAGAACGCGCCAACGTTCGACAAAGAAACCTGTCTATGAACTCAAGTCTCATGCAATCAGAGAATCTCCGCGGTGTCTTTGCCGTCCCGCCGTTGGCTCGTAAATCAGACAGCAAACGAACTATCGATTTCGATCGCAACAGTCTCATAGTGCGGCACATCATAAACGGACGCATTACTCGTCTGCTCTACGGCGGCAATGCCTTCCTCTATCACATCAAGCTTGAGGAATACGAAGAGCTGCTCGGATGGTTCAATGATTTAGCTGATAACATCTGGGTTATCCCCAGCGTTGGTCCAGGCTTTGGCCGGGCGATGGATCAGGCGAAGCTGCTGCGGCGATATCAGTTTCCCTGCGTCATGATATTGCCCTGCGGTGATCCGCGCGATGCTCTCGGTCTCGAGCTGGGGCTTCGCGAGATTGCTGAAGCCGCAGACACCAAGTTGGTTGTCTATCTAAAAGACGCAAATAATTTCGGAACGGACAGAGACGCGGGTCTGGACGCGGTGGCGCGATTGGTCAACGATGGTATCTGCGTTGGTATTAAGTACGCAGTCGTGCGCGAGAATCCGGCACATGATTCCTATCTGGAGGCTTTGCTGGAGCGTGTCGATCGCAAATTTGTGATCAGCGGTATTGGTGAGCGTCCAGCGATCGCGCATCTTCGTGACTGGAAGCTATCCGCCTTTACCACCGGCTCAGGTTGCATAGCGCCTCGCTTGAGCCAACAGCTTTTTGAAGCTTGTGCGATCGGGGATTTTGAGACTGCAGAGAGAATTCGTGCCTCGTTCATCCCGCTTGAAGACTTGCGTGATCTGTTGGGTCCGGCGAAAGTGCTGCACGCAGCAACAGAGTTAGCCGGCATTGCGCCAACGGGGCCAGTACCGCCTTTTTTGACGGCTTTGACCGCGGAACAGGAGCAATTGGTCGCGCCTGTCGCCAGGAGTCTATTTGCGTCTGACAAACTTTAGGCGCCACTGATCAGGTTGGAACCATGCAACCTACTGAATTACGCAAGAAACTTTCAGGTGTGATTGCCTTCCCCATCACGCCCTTCAAAAACGATCTCGCGCTTGATCTCGACGGCTTGCGTCGCAACCTCAGCAGGTTGATCCAACACCCCATTTGTGCCGTGGTGGCCGCGGGTGGCACTGGCGAGATGTACTCGCTTACGCCGGCTGAGTATTTACGAGTAGTGGAGACGACGATTGAAGTGGTTGCCGGTCGCGTGCCGGTGATTGCCGGGGTTGGCTTTGGTCAACAGCTCGCAGTCGAACTGGCCCAGGCGTCGGCAAACGCGGGGGCGGCTGGTATCCTCGCCTTTCCACCTTACTATCCACAGGCAGATGACGAAGGCCTCATCGAATACTATCGAGCGATCGGCCAGGCGACACCGCTTGGTATGTTTATCTACAGCCGTGATTGGGCCAACTTCTCTGCGGCCATGGTCGAACGTTTGACACGCATCCCGACGCTGATCGCCTGGAAGGACGGGCAGGGCGACCTGCGCCGCTTGCAAATAATTATTAATCGAGTGGGAGATCGCCTGCATTGGATTGGCGGCGCCGGTGACGACATGGTCCCGTCATACTACTCGATCGGCATTCGCACCTACACCTCGAGCATTGCCACAGTTGCGCCTCGCCTTTCGCTAAAGTTGCATGAGCTGGCTGCAGCTCGCCGCGAGGAGGAACTGCTGGAGCTCATGCAGCATTCGGTAATCCCGCTCTATGCTATCCGCGGGCGTCGCAAAGGATACGAAGTTTCCACGATGAAGTCGCTGATGGACATGGCCGGCCTCAGTGGTGGTCCAGTACGTCCACCACTTGTCAACATTAGCGAGGAAGAGAAAGAGGAACTACGCGCAATTCTCGAGCAGTGGCAACCTTTCTTGTCTGAACATGAAAAAGACTCCTGATCAATTGCGCAGTCATCGCTGGTTCGGGGCGACTGATCTGCGTTCTTTCGCCCATCGCTCGCGGGCCAAACAGATGGGCTATGCGCTTGAAGATTTTCAGGGCAAGCCGGTCATCGCGATCATCAACACCTGGAGCGACCTGATGACCTGCCACAGCCACTTTCGCACCCGCGCTGAAGAGGTAAAGCGCGGAGTGTGGCAAGCGGGCGGGTTTCCCGTTGAACTGCCGGCGATGGCGATTACGGAAACTTACATGAAGCCGAGTCCGATGATGTATCGGAACTTTCTGGCGATGGAAACAGAGGAATTGCTGCGCAGCCAACCGATAGATGGCGCCGTGCTGATGGGCGGTTGCGACAAAACGACGCCGGGCCTGCTGATGGGCGCCATAACCATGAACCTGCCGGCTATTTACTTACCGGCCGGTCCAATGTTGCGTGGCAATTGGAATGGGCAGTTCCTCGGAAGCGGCAGCGACGTCTGGAAATACTGGGCCGAGAAATCCGCCGGCAACATCAGCGACTGTGACTGGTCCGAAATGGAAGACGGAATCGCCCGCTCTCCAGGACACTGCATGACGATGGGTACCGCATCGACCATGACAGCCATTGCGGAAACTTTGGGACTAACGTTGCCGGGCGCATCGTCCATCCCGGCAGTTGACGCCAATCATTCGCGGCTGGCAACAAAATGTGGCCGGCGGATTGTTGAGATGGTCTGGGAGGATTTGAAGCCCCGCGATATTTTAACCGAAAGCGCCTTTGAAAATGCTATCACTGCCGACATGGCGATTGGCGGCTCGACTAACGCGATCATTCATCTGGTCGCCATGGCCGGGCGCGCGGGAATAAAACTCGATTTGATAAAGTTCGACGAGATCTCCGAGCGCACGCCCATGACTGCCAACTTGCGCCCCTCAGGCCAATTTCTGATGGAGGATTTTTATTACGCTGGTGGCCTGAAGGCGCTTCTCAAAGAGATCGGCGATTTACTCAACCTCGATTGCCTGACCGTATCCGGACGAACACTAGGTGAGAATATTCGAACCGCAAAAATCTCAAATTCCGAAGTCATTCGTTCGATCAACAATCCGGTTTCCGCAAAAGGTGGCACGGCAATCCTGTATGGCAATCTCGCCCCTAATGGTGCGGTCATCAAACCGACGGCGGCGGAACCGCGTCTGCTGCAACACACCGGACCTGCCGTGGTCTTCAAGGACTACAACGATCTCGCCGCGCGAATTAATGATGAGGACCTGATCGTAGATGAGAACTCGGTTTTGGTGCTGCAGAATGCCGGGCCGTTGGGTGGGCCTGGCATGCCGGAGTGGGGCATGTTACCAATTCCCGAGAAACTATTGCGCCAGGGAGTGCGCGACCTGGTGCGCATTTCGGATTCGCGCATGAGCGGCACGGCTTACGGTGCGTGCGTCTTGCACGTCTCGCCTGAGTCATACGTTGGTGGCCCATTGGCGTTGGTCCGGGAAGGTGATCTGATCGAACTCGACGTACCCAATCGCCGCTTGCATTTGCAGGTGAGCGACGAAGAGTTGGCGCAAAGACGATCAGAGTGGCACCCGCCCGAGCCTCGCTATGCGCGAGGTTTCGGCGTTCTGTATGCGGCGCACGTCACACAGGCCGAGCAAGGCTGTGACTTTGATTTTCTGCACGCCGGGACTGAGACGCCTGAGCCGGAGATCCATTGAGCGACGATCATGCCGCAACTTTCTGGTAAATCAATAATCGGTTTTCGACGTGGTGAATCTGAGAGTGGTCCATTCCACGGCGTTAACCCGGTAACGGGCGACGAGCTGGCGCCAACCTACTTTGCCGCCAGCGCGGCCGAGGTTGACCAGGCAGCACAACTAGCAAGCACAGCGTTTGCGATTTATCGCGAAACATCAGGTCGCGCAAGGGCGACATTCCTGCGCCGTATCGCCGACAACATCGAGCAGCTCGGCGAGACGTTGGTCACGCGCGCCGCGGAGGAAACGGCACTTCCGGCTGCGCGCGTTCGCAACGAAACCGGGCGTACGTGCTATCAGCTTCGGCTCTTCGCTGAACTCACAGAAGAGGGCTCCTGGGTTGATGCGCGAATTGATCGGGCCGAACCCACTCGCGCGCCGTTGCGCAAACCCGCTGTGCGATCCATGCTGCGGCCTTTGGGACCGGTGGTGGTCTTTTGCGCCAGCAACTTTCCGTTGGCATTTTCCGTGGCCGGCGGCGATACCGCTTCAGCACTGGCCGCAGGAAATCCGGTGATCGTCAAAGCCCATCACGCGCACCCGGGCACTGCCGAACTGGTTGGCCTGGCTGTGAGCGAGGCTGCGCGCAGTTGCGATCTTCCCGAAGGCGTCTTCTCTCTATTATTTGGACCAGGCGGCGAAGTCGGAAGGCAACTGGTGAAACACCCGCTGGTCAAGGCGGGCGGCTTCACTGGCTCGCGCTCAGGTGGGCACGCCTTGATGAATGCGGCTGCGAATCGATCCGAGCCGATTCCCTTCTATGCGGAGATGAGCAGCGTAAATCCCGTCTTCATTTTACCCGGTGCACTAGACCGACGATCGGATGAGTTCGCCGCCGGCTTGCACGCCTCAGTGACGCTGGGAGCCGGCCAGTTTTGCACTAATCCAGGCCTGGTGTTTCTGCCTGAAAGCGGTTCCGAGCAACTGATCACTAAGCTCGCAGAATTGATGGCCGCGACGCCGCCGTTCAACATGCTCACTTCCGCGATCTGTTCCGCATATTGCGCCGGTATCACTGCGCTGAGGCAGCATTCGCAAGTCGAATTGATCGCTCAACGGGAACCAGCTAGCAACGCCATTAGGGAAGACCGCGGCTCGCCCATGGACCACTATAGTCAGGCGCATGCTACGCTGTTTCAAACCAATGCCATTTCGTTTATGAAGGACGAGGGCTTGAGTAGGGAAGTCTTTGGTCCGTCCACGTTACTGGTTCGCTACTCAAGCGTTGCGCAACTACCGTCGATTGCGCGCAGTCTCGAGGGACAGTTGACCGCCACGATCCACGCCAGCGAAGAAGAGTTGAAACAATCCGGCGAACTGATCGGAATACTTGAGAATCGAGCGGGTCGGTTACTCTATAACGGATTCCCGACCGGTGTCGAAGTTGGCCACGCGATGGTTCATGGCGGTCCATTTCCCGCTACTTCAGACGGCCGTTCGACGTCGGTGGGAACGCGAGCCGCCCTTCGCTTTGCCCGCCCAGTGTGTTACCAGGACTGGCCCGATTCCGCTTTGCCGGATGAATTGAAAGACTCGAATCCGCTGAACATCTGGCGCATAGTGGATGGTCAGATTACCAGCAATTCTTTGTCGGACTGACTGCGGCGCACCGGGGTTGTAGCGCGAAAACTGATCAACTATGAAGGGTTTCTTCAAGATCGTTCTTTTCTGCTCAGTGTTGCTGGCAGGAGTGATTCCGGGCGCAAGCCAGAGTGTGCCTTTGTCTGAGCGCGTCGCAGCGACAGCCATGACACGCTGGAAGGATTCGTGGGAGACAGAGTCCGGCAAACCCGAGAAATGGAGTTACGAGCAGGGAGTCGTACTGAAGGGAATTCAAAGCGTTTGGTACAACACCGCCGACGGGAGATATTTCAAATATATCCAGCACTCGACAGATCGTTTTGTGAATGACGACGGCACGATCAGAACGTACAGGCTCGACGACTACAACCTCGATAATGTTCTCAACGGCAGAGTGGTTCTGCTGCTTTACAAAGTTACGGGACAGGACAAATACCGAAAAGCTGCTGCCTTGCTTCGCCAGCAGCTAAAAACACAGCCGCGCACTTCCGCAGGCGGCTTCTGGCAAAAGAAAATATATCCTTCGCAAATGTGGCTCGATGGTTTGTACATGGGCCAGCCCTTCTATGCTGAGTATGCTGCGACGTTCCATGAGGATGCCGACTTTGACGATATTGCCAGGCAGTTCATTTTGATGGAGCTGAATGCGAGAGACGCCAAACCGGGTCTGTTCGATCACAGCTGGGATGAATCCAAAAAGCAGCGCTGGGCCGATCCACAAACGGGACTTTCACCTGCCTTTTGGGGCCGGGGGTTAGGCTGGTATGCGATGGCGTTGGTCGATACTTTGGATTATTTTCCGCAGGACCATCCTAAAAGGAATTCACTCCTGGCGATTCTGCAACGGCTGGCAGTAGCGATTGACAAGTACCAGGATCGGAAATCCGGCTTGTGGTATCAGGTGCTGGACAAAGACAGCGCGGAAGGAAACTACCTGGAAGCATCGGCCTCCTGCATGTTTGTCTATGCCTTAGCCAGGGCGGTGGACGAAGGTTACTTGCCTGCCTCCTACTTCAAGGTCGCCCAAAAGGGCTATCAGGGAATCACAAAGCAGTTTATCGAAACTGAAACAAACGGACAGGTCAATCTCAGAGGCACCGTAAGCGGCGCCGGCCTTAGCGGGAATCCCTATCGCGACGGAAGTTATCGTTACTACTTGAGCGAGAAAGTGGTGACTAACGATCCCATAGGCGTAGGCGCCTTCCTGTTGGCCAGCTCCGAAATGGAAACGGCTGGCGGCTACGTCCTGGGAGAGAACAGGACGGTCACGCTGGATTATTTTTTCAATAGCGAGACTAAGAAAGATGCTGACGGTCGACTGGCGCCCTACCATTACAAGTGGGAAGAAATGCCTAACGGCGGCTTCTCCCTCTGGGGGCATGTCTTTCGCAGTCTCGGCGCCAGGACTGCATCGTTAACTGAGGCGCCCACCGCGGGTAACTTAGAGAAAACCGATATCTACATAATCGTTGATCCGGACACCAAAGAAGAGAATGAGCACCCACACTACGTGGAAGGGCCGGACATCGAAGCAATCAGCAATTGGGTGAAGTCCGGAGGAGTACTCGTGTTGATGGCGAATGATTTTGGCAATGCGGAGTTTGATCACTTTAATCAACTGGCCAAACAGTTCGGCATTCAGTTTAATAAGGACAGCAGGAACAAAGTGACTGGAAACGATTTTGCAATGGGACTAATTACGACTCCCGAGGGACATCCGATCTTCAAAACGGCAAGAAGACTGTATCTGAAAGAGATCTGCACGCTTTCTGTTGTGCCGCCGGCCAAATCAACGGTCGCGGACAAGGGTGATGTGATCATGGCGGTTTCGAAGCTGGGCAAGGGGACTGTATTTGCGGTTGGCGATCCCTGGCTCTATAACGAATATCTTGACGGGAGAAAACTGCCGCCGGAATTTGATAACTATAAAGCCGCGCAAGATCTGGCACGTTGGCTTATTCTCCAAACGCGCTGATAGAACTTTTTTGGATCGTTTAGAGAGCGCACTTGTGCGCCTGCGTGGAAAGGACTTAAGTGATAATTGAGCGTTGCCTCGTCGCGGGCAGACAAGTCTGCTTTCTAAACGATAGACTGTCTAAAGATAAGATCGTTTAGAGAGCGCGCCTGCGTGGAAAGGACTTAAGCGATAATTGAGCGTTGCCCGTCGCGGCAGACAAGTCTGCTTTCTAAACGATAGACTGCCTAAAGATAAGATCGTTTAGAGAGCGCACTTGTGCGCCTGCGTGGAAAGGCTTAAGCGATAATTGAGCGTTGCCCGTCGCGGCAGACAAGTCTGCTATCTAAACGGGAACAGGTCCGTGTTGGCGGCAGCAATGGGACAGGTTGAGCCGGATTGAGGAGAAGGCATGAGTGGCGCCTTGAGACTAGAGAAATATTCCTTCGGTGTCGGCGATCGATTCGCGCACCAGGCGAAGTCACAGCTTCGAGCCTGCATGCAGGCCGCTGCGCAAGGCGTTGAAGTTATTCCAGTCTGGAACAAGTCGTATCGCGAGCATGCAATTGTTGGTTCCACCCCGCCAAGCGTGCGGGCGGCGGCTGAGGTGGCTGTGAGAGAATTGGATTGGTCCAGGCCCTTTCATGTAGATGCAGATCACATTCGTCTGGATACCGTGGATCCGTTTATTGAAACTTCAGACTTCTATACTCTCGATGTAGCGGATGCGATCGGCCAGCCTGCCGAACCTTATGCGGTTCAGGCTTTTGTGGATCGTCACCCGGAACTTGTTGGGGGTCTGGAAATTTCGGGGATCGCCGAGCCTCTGTCAACGACGCGCAACGATATTGAAAAGATAGCAGGGAAGTATCTCAAGGCCGTGCACGAGGCGGGAGAACTCTACCGGCACATCGCGGCTGCCAGGGGTGCAGGCAAGTTCATCACCGAAGTGTCGATGGACGAGACCGACAGCCCGCAGACGCCGCCGGAACTTCTGGTCATCCTGGCCGCCATTGCCGACGAGAAAATCCCGGCGCAAACTATCGCGCCAAAGTTTACCGGCCGCTTCAACAAGGGAGTTGATTATGTCGGCGACGTCATGCAGTTTGAGAAGGAGTTCAACGAGGATCTGGCTGTGATTGCCCATGCGGTTGACCGTTATGAGCTTCCTGACAACCTGAAACTCAGCGTCCATTCCGGAAGCGACAAGTTTTCCATCTACGCGCCCATACGCAGGGCCCTGTCACGAACCGGCGCCGGTATACATGTGAAGACCGCCGGAACCAACTGGCTCGAAGAAGTAATCGGAATGGCGGAGAGCGGTGGCGAAGGGCTGAAGATGGCGATAGAGATTTACGGCGAAGCACTCGATCATATTGAAGCGCTGTGCGCTCCATACGCTACAGTCATTGACATTGATCCAGCGAAGTTGCCGTCAAAAGAAGCAGTGCGGGATTGGACCAGTGAACAATTCGTTTTGTCCCTGCGACACGATCAAAGCTGCGAACAATACAATCCGAGTCTGCGACAACTGATTCACGTAGGCTACAAAGTGGCTGCTAAGATGGGACAACGTTATCTGGAAATGCTCGAGGCGTGTGAAACGACAGTCGCCAAAAACGTCACCGAGAATCTATTTGAGCGGCACATGAAACCGCTGTTCCTCGGTTGAGGTTGTCCGTTCTACCGTTTAGTCAGTGGTCGTTGGGACCGTTTAGATAGCGGACTTGTCCGCCGCGCCGTGGGACCAGTCCCAACTCTAAACGGAACCACTATTTCATCAGAACCGGAAGCGGTAGCGACCGGCCGTATGCTCAACCGGAGCGTTAGAAGAGGTGCGTAATGACCGGTGAGTAGACTTCTACGATGCAAAACAGCAATCGAGAGTGAGGTTTCCTGAGGCTGGTTCTGGCCGGTCGCTACCGCTCTTCTTAGAAACTGACGTGTAAGTCGTTGATTCTATTACAGGCGAAAAGTTTCATCTCGTTATCTGCTTGTCGCAGACGAGCAAAGCTACTCGGTTCTGATGTGGATTGCAGTACGCGCAATCAGTAAGTGAATGACTCGGTACAATTTTCGGAAATACTGAGAAACACAGAAAGTGAATCTCGCAGAACTCACTAAGGTGAACGACTTCACCGGACGTTCGGTGGTTATCACCGGCGGCAGTGGCATATTGGGTCGTGTCATGACCCAGGCACTTATCGGCTGTGGTGCCAATGTTGCCGTTCTGGCTCGCAATCAGGAGAAGGCCACAGCCTTGCTTTCAGAAATGTCCGGTCCCGGCGAAGCTATCGTCATCGAAGGAGACGTGCTACGGAAAGACAGCCTGGAACGCGCTGTGGAAAAAGTAGCCTTGGAATTTGGGCGGATAGATTGTCTTATCAATGGAGCGGGAGGAAATCATCCGCAGGCGACTACGCGTCCCGATCTTTCCTTTTTCGACATACCTGAGGAAGCGCTTCGCTTTGTATTTGATCTGAATTTGCAGGGCACTATTATTCCGAGTCAGGTCTTTGGCAAGCGGATGGCCGAGCAGGGCGAAGGTGTGATTCTCAATATCTCTTCGATGAGCGCCTTTCGTCCGTTGACGCGGGTGCTGAGCTACTCGGCTGCCAAAGCGGCGGTGAACAGTTTCACCCAATGGTTGGCAGTTCACCTGGCGCAGGAATACTCGCCTCGCATACGTGTCAATGCCATCGCGCCGGGATTCTTCTTAACCGAGCAAAATCGATTTCTGTTAACTGATCAGGAAACAGGTAAGCTTACCGCGCGAGGACAGAGCATCATAGACCACACACCGATGCGCCGCTTTGGGGAGCCGGAAGATTTGCTTAGTACGGTCTTGTGGTTGCTCTCCCCCGCGTCGTCATTTGTGACTGGCGTGGTGGTGCCGGTCGATGGCGGGTTCTCAGCCTTCGGCGGAGTGTGAGTTTTGGGAGATCGTCCCTCGAGGAGCAAGAGTTGAATGAATGATGGTTTAAGCATCCCCCAGGTTGGCGCGCTGGATTTCGTTTCCCTTGGCGCACTGGTCCATCGCATCGATCCGGGGATTGTTCCTTTTCGGAAAGCGACTGAATGTCAGATTCATGTCAGCGGTGGCGAGTTTAACACGGCTGCTAACCTCGCTGATTGCTTCCGCTTGCAGACCGGTATCGTGACTGCGATGGTTGACTACCCGATCGGTGAGTTGGTCGCCGAGCGCGTGCGCGCGATGGGCGTCAAGCCTTTTTACAAACGATTCCAGCACAACGGCGTTAATGGTCCAAATATCGCTGCTGTTTATAGTGACCGCGGCCACGGCGTGCGCGCGCCCATCGTTTTCTACAATCGTTGTAACGAAGCCGCGGCGCAGTTGAAGCCGGGAGACTTCGACTGGAACGCGATCTTCGCCGGTGGCTTGCGCTGGTTTCATAGCGGTGGCATTTTCGCGGCCCTGTCGGAGACAACTGCCGAACTAATTATTGAGGGAATGAAAGCAGCGAAGACCGCTGGTGCGGTAACCTCTTTTGATTTGAACTTCCGCGAGAAGCTGTGGAAGGTCTCCGGAGGGGAAAGCCGCGCGGTCGACGTCATTGAGCGGATTCTTGAGAACGTCGATGTCTTAGTCGGCAATGAAGAGGACTTGCAAAAGGGACTTGGCATCCTGGGCCCGGAGGTGGTCTCGAAGTCTAAGCTCGATCCCAGCGCCTTTTTTGCAATGATCGATCAGGTGGTGACGAAACACTCGCACATAAAAATTGTGGCAACGACACTGCGCGAAGTGCATACAACGAACCGGCATAGCTGGGCTGCGGTAGCCTGGATCAACGGCGAAACCTTTGTTTCGCCGGCAGCCGAACTGGATGTGCTCGACCGCGTCGGCGGCGGGGACGGTTTCGCATCCGGCTTCATCTATGGTTTGCTGGCCGGCGAGTCGCCGGAGGAAGCCCTCAAACTGGGGTGGGCCCACGGGGCGCTGCTGACGACCTTTCCTGGGGATACCACCATGGCTACCGTGGAGGAGGTGCGCGCTTTTGCGAAAGGCCGCTCGGCGCGTATCCAGCGCTAACGCAAACTGATTAAGACTCATGAGTACCAAAGTCGCACCAGTAATCGTGGGCCGAGGCGGCCCGGATCTCGATCTTTCGCCCGCAGAGTTGCGCGCGATCGTGGAGCAGGCGCTGTTGACCATTGGCCCGGACACGCGCGTGCTGGCGATCATTTCTGACAAAACGCGCGACGACAATACCGACATTCTCTTTCCCTTTGCGGCGAAGATATTGGCCGCGCGCAACATCGCGCAGTTTGACGCTTTGGTGGCGCAGGGAACGCATATGCCGATGACTGAGGAAGAGAAGCGGGCAAAGACTGGCCTGGGCAAGGGAAGTTCGGCGCCGGGTTTGGGAGAGATTTACGATCACCAGTGGAACCGTCCGGAGGAACTGGTGACGATCGGTGAGTTGAGTGCCGCCCGCGTAACCGAGTTGACCGGCGGGTTAATAACTGAAGCCGTCCAGGTAAATCTCAACCGTCTGTTGGCTCCTGGCATTTACGATACCGTGCTTGTTTTTGGCGCCACCGTGCCGCACGAGGTTGCGGGCTTCGCAGGCGGCGCAAAATACTTTTTCCCCGGCGTGGCCGGCCCAGACCTCACCCACGCGACGCATTGGCTCGGGGCGCTGGCTTCGATTGAAAACGTGATCGGACGCATCGAGACGCCCACTCGCCACATGATCGAAGCCGCTGCGGAGTTCGTCCCCGCTCGGATCATCTCGCTCAATTCAGTGGTCACGCGCGGCGACGACAATCGCCTGCGCACTCATGCGCTTTTCGCCGGCGACGTGCGCGCAGCCTTCCGGGAAGCCGCTGAGGTAAGCCGCCAGGTACACATCAAATACACTGGACGCAAATACAAGAGAGTAGTTGCGCTGCTCGACGAGCACTACGATGAGCTTTGGGTGGGCGGCAAAGCCAGCTACAAGCTCGGCGGCATTATCGCTGAAGGCGGCGAGCTGATAATCTACGCGCCCCACCTGCGCGCGATATCAGAAACACATGGCCTCTTAATCGAGAAGTATGGCTATGCTCCGCTCGACCGAGTGCGCGAGATGGTCGCGCTTTCAACTGAGTTGCAGGCGAATCTGGCCGTTGCCGCCCACCTCGCGCATGTCTCTTATGCCGGACAACGGGATGAGAACGGTCGAGTCATTCCCCGTTTCCGCATCACGATGGCGGCAGCGCTCGATGAGGCTACCTGCGAACGCGTAAATCTGGGATTCATGGACCATCGCCAGTTTCGCCGCGAGGCTTACGACTCCGACCCGGACACGTTGGTGGTGGAACGCGCCGGCCGAGATCTTTACCTCGTCGAGCCGCGTTAATCAGAATATGAGCAAGGTAAACCTTTAATGGCAACTCGCAACGCTACTCCTTTCCTCGGTCGCAAAGCAGCATGGGTCCTTCTGCTGGTGATAACACTGGTAGGACTCGCCATCGTGCTCGCCCCTGTCTGGATTATTCAGCCTTTCAAAGCGCAATCCGCTCGCGGGCTGGAAGCGTCTTACGCGATGCGCCGCTGGTCTCCCTGGGTAACGCTTATTGCTTTGGCGTCGGCGTTGATATTCGTGGTGCGGCTCTGGCCTGGCTCTCGACGCTGGTGGAAGAAAGCGTTGCTGGTGATAGTTCTCATCCCTTCGCTGGCTGCCACCTGGTTCGCTCGCCAGAATCACTTCGAATGGATATTTCACCCACTCGCCAATGCGGCTTATGCAAAAACAAGTGAGGCTGGATTGGTAGATGACTCCGACATCGTCATGGCGGTCGAAAGTAATGGAGAGGCTGCGGCTTATCCCGTACGCCTGATGGCTTACCATCACGTCGTGCAGGACACAGTCGGCGGCACTCCGATAGTCGCTACTTATTGAACGCTCTGTCACACCGGTCTGGTGTGGGAAACGACACTAGGCGGGCGGCAACTTCACTTCCATCTGGCGGGAATTAATAACCAGAACTTCATCATGCGCGACGAGGAAACAGGCTCGTGGTGGCAACAGGTCACTGGCGAAGCGATCCAGGGACCGTTGAAAGGGCAACGTTTGCGCCCGGTGTTCCATGATGAGTTGACCTTCGGACTGTGGAAGCGGGAGAAACCCGAGGGACGCGTGCTGCGGCCTAACGAAGAGATTGCTCGGGCGGGGAAATATGCTCCCGCCAATTGGGAACAGCGAATGACCAAGGTGCCGGTTACAACGTCTGTTGCCCTCGATAAATCTCTTGAACCGCGAACAATCGTCATCGGTCTCACTGTTAATGCAGTCTCGCAGGCTTATCCTCTGGACGCGCTAATGAAACAGAGTTTGATACTGGATGATGTGGGCGGCGTTCCAATCTTTATCGTCATTGGGGATGACAAGAGATCAGTGCGTGCGTTCGAAAGAGTAGTCGGTAACCGCAAGCTGGAATTTTTTGTGAAATCGAATGCCAGCTCGTTTACGCTCGTTGATGCTGAAACAGGCACTGAGTGGGATTTCACCGGTCGGGCAACGAGCGGTCCGCTCGTAGGACAGCAGCTAAAAAAGCTTCCAGTGCTCAATGATTATTGGTTTGACTGGAAAACTTACCATCCAGCAACGAAGATCTATGAGCTTGGCAGTCGCTAGCTAAGACGGGGTTTGTGACCACTGGTCTTTAGCCTGCCAGTTTACGCGGGGAAATCATGCGCAACCGCGTTTGCAACCAACCATTCCGTTGAGAGACGCGCGGTGCTTCATAGATGTTTTCGAAGTAATCAATCGCAGCGACCTTCAATCCCGTATCCCGGCCCAGACGTTCGCTGATATACCACTTATGATCGAGTATGCGGCGCCAGACAAAAAATGCCTTGGGCGCGGGCAATCTCACGCCAGTCAGTCTTTTAATCGCCTGTCGCTCACTCTCGCCATCCTTAACCAGTTCTTCGATAACGTAATCTAACTTGAACGGTATTGGCATAAAACCCTCGCTTTTTAATACTTTCTCCCTTGCCTTTCGGCCCTTCAGCTTGGAGGCTAAGACTTTTAGACGACCAATTGTAGGCGCCGGCTGTCCTCCGGGCTAATTCATTCTTATAATGTCAGTCATTAAAATTGTTCATACCTAGTGCTGAAAGGTGTAACCCGAATGGAGTTATGGCAGTTACAGACATTTCGCGTGGTGGCCGAGACGCTGAATTTTACCAGGGCCGCCGAACGACTTCATCTGACGCAGTCGGCGGTGAGCCATCAGATCAAAGCTCTGGAAAAACATTTGGGCGAACCTCTCTTCCTGCGTTCAAAACGTGGCGTGAAACTCTCGCAGAAGGGAAAGCTCGCGCTCGAGCATGCTGAGCGAATTCTCGATGAGGCGCAGGCAATGCGGGAACATGTATCCGGCCACGACAGTGCGCCGGTTGGCCAGGTTCGCGCCGCCGCAGGCACGCAAGCCTTCGTTCATCTTTTCGCCGACCTCTTTGAATTGTTTATGCGCGAGCACCCCGGCGTCGAACTATCATTTCGTACTACCGCCAGTACTGACCAGACCGTAACAGACATTTTGAATGGCGCTGCGGACGTGGGCTTCGCGTCTATGCCGGTTTATTCGCCGGCGTTGAAAGTGACTGAGCTCTTTGAAGACGAGCTGGTCTTAGTGGTGGGTCACAACCATCACCTGGCGAACCGGAAGGAAGCGAAGGTCGAGGAGATTGAGCGTGAGCGTCTGATTCTGTTTGAACGGGGGGCGTCGATTCGTCGCGCCACCGAGCGCTTTTTCGAACGAGTAAACATAAGCCCCAGGCTGGCTCTCGAATCAAACGATACTTACTTCATCAAGCTGATGGTCCAGCACGGACTCGGTGTCTCACTGCTGCCGTCGTGGTCGGTGCGCGATGAGGTGACCGCGGGCACCCTGGCAAAGTTGCGCATCGAGGGACACCGACTACCTCGATCAGTTGCCATGGTTTCACTGGCGCGCTTTCAACCTTCGCCAAAACGCGCCTTCGTGTCATTCATTCTTAGACACAGGGAGCACTTGCAGGAGAGTGCGCGTTTATGAAGTGTTGCCGGGAAGAGCTATGAGAGTGGGTGGATTCTACTGGCCCCCATCGCTAATTAACACTACGTCGCTGGTAATCACGCCTTTAGACATCCCTTTTGATTTCTCGGCAGGGAAAGCAATGCTGAAGGCCGGCGTCTATAGCATCAAGAGAACTTCGGGAAACCTGTTCGCTATTCGCAGCGCTGATGGTAAGACGACGGCGCTTGTAAATGCACCCCTGATCATCGGACCATGGTATTCCAAAGCAAGTGAGCGGTTGGTATTCAATCAATACGGCGATCAGTATTTTTTATCTCAGGTTTGGTTGAGCGTCGATACGGGCCGGCAGGTATTCACCTCAGGCGCGGAGATAAAGGCGGCGCGAGAATACAAACTCGCGAACAACAACGCGAAGCCAAAGCCGGCGGAGATCGCAATGCACGCGACATAAGTAAACTTAAGAAGCAAATTGGGCTAACTCGCAAAGGGCGGACTGGTGTGTCCGCCTTTTGCGCTCATGGGCCACGTTGAAAGTTTCAGCGCCTTCTTCCTGAGACCGCGGGCGCCCTCGACCGCATTGAGCGCGGAGCGCGAACTCGATGCGTCTGTTTGTACGGCGCGACTCCGGCGGTTATTCTGTGCGCTGGTGAACCTCATCGGGCAAAGTTTGAGTGGTCATGCCGTAGTCTCTCCACCGGTCTGGTTTGCCGATAAGCAGATAGTGCATTACGTCCAGGCGCTGCCGAAAAAACCAAAAGTTCGCATCTGGATGGACATAGGAACGAAAGAGGGATCCACGGCCGAAGAAGCGCAGCAAACGGTTAACGGTGCCAGGCTGTTGCCGGAGACACTCATCAAAAAAGGCTGGAAGCCCGGGAAAGATCTAAACTACTTCGAAGCCGAAGGCGGTGAGCACAACGAAGGCGCATGGGCTGCGCGCGTGGAGCAAATCCTTACGTTCCTGTTTCCGCGAAAGATGTAAGATAATTGTCGAGGAGGACACCGTTTATGAAGGGCTGGAAAAGATTTTTGCTGACCGGAGTTGCCGCACTGGTAATTTCATGTTCGCTGCCGTTTCTGGGCGTAGCCCAGGAGCCTGTGACAATACTGACTGGGCCAGATTTGGTGCGGGTTGTACCTCCTGGATTTTATTTTCAGGGACTCACGGCGCCCACTCAGATGCGTAACTCTGCTGCCGCGCGCTTCGGCACCAACCGTTATGTGATCGCAGGCCTCGTAGATACCTCGGGGTACTCTGTCGAGGTGCGCGCCAGGTATGAAGGATTTCTGATTACCGATTCTGCGATTACGATTAATGGTTCCGAGCTTGGCGTTGGCGCCTATGGGTTTGGTTTTAGTAACGACGGCAAGCTAAACGTTCTCGATCTGGCCGGCAAAGAAATACTCTCGGTCTCCACAACCAAAGATAATCAGCTGAAGCGGCCGCGCCCGCTGATGATGACTAAGTCGGGAAACGGAATTCGTATCTACAGCGGGAAGGACTATGCGGTAATAGCAGCGAAGTAATGAGTCTATTCTTAATGCGCGCACTCCGTTCCGGACTATCGCCGCTACTCATACTTTTGTTTTTTGGCGTTCGCCCGCTCACAATGATCGGCCAACAGCCAACTCCGAGTCCAACTCCCCAACGCACAGGCAAGTCCTACAGTTACGAAACCCCAACGAAGCCGCCTCCACCGCCGGCGGCGCAGGCAGATTCGCCGGTTAACTTCACCGAAATTACGGGTCTGGCAGGTATCAATTTCAAACACGCACCGTCGTTCACCTCTTTGAAGTATTTGCTCGAAGCAATGGGTGGCGGCGTGGCGATGTTTGATTATGACAACGATGGCCGTATGGATCTGTTTTTTACCAACGGCGCGTTATTGAAAGATCCGATGCCGAAAACAGAAATGCCCGACAAGCGCGACGCGAAATACTGGAACCGGCTCTATCATCAAAAAGCTGACGGCACGTTTGCAGATGTCACTGAAACTTCAGGCCTGAAAGGCAGCGGCTATAGCCTGGGAGTCGCCGCGGCTGACTATGACAACGACCGGTACGCCGATCTTTATGTCACCGGCTACGGTAGTAACTATCTCTATCACAACAACGGCGATGGCACATTTACCGACGTTTCGAAAAAGGCGGGCGTAGGCGGTGGCGGGTGGTCAACGAGCGCGGGCTGGATCGATTACGACCGGGATGGCAGGCTCGATCTTTTCGTGGGTCGCTATCTTGAGTGGGACTTCGAAGCAGGCTCAGTTTACTGTGGTGAAAATCGACCAGGCTACCGGGCCTATTGCCACCCCGATAATTTTAAGGGCGCCACCAATATGCTCTATCACCAGCGCGCCGATGGCTCGTTCGAAGATGTGAGTGTCAAATCAGGAATTGAGGAGCCGGGCGGCAAGGCCTTAGGGGTTGCCTTCGGCGACTTTGATAACGACGGATTCATGGACATCTTTGTCGCTAATGACAGCGTGCGCCAATCGCTCTATCACAACAGAGGAGACGGAAAGTTTGAAGACATTGCCATTTCATCTGGCGCCGGCTATGACGAAAATGGAAAAACGTTCGCCGGAATGGGAATCGATGCCGGAGATTACGACAATGATGGCTACCTGGACATCTTCATCACCACACTCTCAAACGAAACCTATCCGCTTTATCACAACGACGGCGACTTGAGTTTTACCTATGCAACTGACTCTGCGGGCGTCGGTCGGATAACTCTTCTGAATTCCGGGTGGGGCACACACTTTGTTGACGCCGACAACGATGGGCTGCGCGACCTTTTTGTTGCGCAAAGCCATGTGCTCGATACTATTGAAAAAACGAACCCTTATCTGAAATACAAACAGACCCCACTGTTAATGCTCAATACAGGAAAAGGATTTGTAAACGTGTCTGCTACCGCGGGAGCTGCCTTCAATAGTCCACTAACCGGGCGTGGCGCCGCATTTGGCGACCTCAACAACGACGGCCAGATTGACATCGTTATCGCATCGCTCGATGGTCCTCCGGTGTTGCTGCGAAACGATGGGACAAGCAAGGGAACAAAGAATCACTGGTTAGGCTTGTCTCTGGTCGGTTCCAAAGCGAATCGCGATGGAATTGGCGCTCGGATTACGGTTACCGACGGTGCCGGCAAGAAACAAATATTTGATGCGAACACTTCGGGAAGCTATCTATCTGCTAATGACCCGCGCATTATCGTCGGCCTGGGAGCATCTACAGGTGTGCGAAAAGTGGAAGTGAGTTGGCCCAGTGGAAACGTTCAGACTATCAGTGGGCCGCAGATCGATCGTTACCTGGTCGTTAGCGAACCGAGTGAGCAATGAAGAGGTCCGTGTTAACAGTATTGAGGGGAAATAACCGAGAGAAAATGTTCTTGAAAAAGTCCCGCCGTGTATTGCGGCTTTCCCTCTTATTGCTATTCCTGCCAGCGTTGGTTGCCGGTTCTATCTTTGTTTGCGGCCAGACTCCCGCGAAGAAGCCCGAGCCTCAGCAGGGAATGGGCGTTTCAACTGGAACTCCGGTCAACTATTCATCGCGCCGCACGGTCGGGGTCACAGATCCAAAGGCTCCAGTCGTCTTCGAAGACGTTACGGACAAAACCGCGATGGCAAACTTCAGGCACCGGTCAGGCAGTCCACAAAAGAACTACATCTTTGAAACGCCTTCCGGTGGAGTTGCAATTCTTGACTACGATGGCGACGGGTTGCCGGATGTCTATTTGCTCAACGGCTCAACGGTCGCGGCAGTGCAGGGCAAGGAGCAGCCGCCGCGCGCCGCGCTCTATCGCAATCTGGGCAACTGGAAATTCGAGGATGTAACTGACAAAGCAGGCGTGGCAAACGAGCGTTGGGGTTGTGGCGTGGCAGCCGGCGACTACGACAACGACGGCCATCCCGACTTATATGTGACTAATTTCGGCGTCTCGCGGCTCTATCATAACAACGGCAACGGAACTTTTTCGGATGTTGCCGGAAAGCTTGGTGTCGCACGCAAGGGTTGGAGTACCGGTCCGAGTTGGGGCGACTACGATGGTGATGGGCGTCTCGACCTGTTCGTTCCCGGCTACGCCGAAATCGATCTCAATAATTTGCCTCCCAGTCCAAGCGAGGCAGGCAAGCCCGGCGGTGTAGGTCAAAATTTTTGCCAGTTTCGCGGCGTGCCGGTGATGTGTGGTCCACGTGGCCTAACAGGTGAAGGTGATACTCTGTATCATCAAAAGTCAGACGGCAGTTTTGAAGACGTCAGCGTAAAAGCCGGCGTAAATGATCCGCAGAAGTATTACGGTTTTACTGCCGCCTTTGTCCATGCAGACGACGACAAGCTCCTTGACCTCATAGTTGTCAACGACTCCACCCCGAAACAGCTCTACATTAATAAAGGAGATGGCACGTTTGAAGAAGTTGGCTATCCTTCGGGCGTAGCGCTAAATGAGAATGGGCGCGAGCAAGCAGGAATGGGCCTGGCGATAGGAGACTACGACAACGATGGGCGCGTCGATTTTCACATTACAAATTTTTCTGACGATTCAAACGTCCTCTATCACAACGATGGCGAAGGGAATTTCACTGACGTAACTTTCCAGGCCGGTCTCGGCGAAGTGACCATTCCGTTTCTCGGCTGGGGTACGAGCTTCATCGATTTCGATAATGACGCCTGGCAGGACCTCTTTGTCGTGAATGGACACGTTTACCCGGCAGTTGATTTAAACCAGTGGGGTACCAGTTTCGCCGAGCAGGCGCTGCTCTTCCACAATCTTAAGAATGGCAAATTTGAGCGCGTAGCCGCCGCTCCCGCTAGTGCCCTCGCAAACGCCTGGGCCAGCCGGGGGCTGGCCATTGGCGACCTGGACGGGGATGGCCGGCTTGACGTGGTGATTAATAATATCGACTCCAGGCCTGCCATCTTGCGAAACGTCGCCACGCCGTCCGGACACTGGGTAAATGTTCGACTTGTTGGGGACGTGGAAAAGAAGACTTCGAGAGATGCGATTGGCAGCATCGCTTACCTGACCACTGGCAAGATTCGACAAAGGCTGGATCTGATCAGCGGCGCGGTCTATTGTTCACAAAACGACCCGACTCTTCATTTCGGTCTGGGCGCGGCCACCAAGGTCGACAAACTCGAAATCCACTGGAGCAACGGCGCCGTTGAAGCCTTTCAAGTCCCAACGATTGATAGAACAATAACTATCATTCAAGGTAAGGGCGGCGGCAAATAGCCAGGCCGGCGCAAACACTGGGAAACAATTGCTCTGTCTCCGACTGGAGCTTTGAACCTTGCGGCCACTCGAAATGAGAAAGACTGGAGGCAGCTCGCCTCAACCCAATCCGCGATATTGATCGGCAGCTTGTATTGAACTACGTGCGCGAGCCTAAAAATCTGTCAAAACTCCTCAAAAAGAGTTGACACGCCCCGTAAACTGTATTAAATACTTCGTTCGTTTAGACAACAAACTGTCAAACGGGCTTTCATTAGCGACTTTCCTTTTCTTTTAGCAGCATCTTATTAAGAACGGCAGTCACGCTGTTAGCCAAAGCGGCGGCAATACCGCCTTGGCCCGTTATCTCAAGTAAGGACTAAAAAAAAGAGCCACCTTATGCCTGGAAACAGGTATGAGCTCCTTCTTCTTCCTGACGGCACACGAGGACAAACCATGACAAAGCCACAACACCCGGCGCGATTCGTATCGCTGGCTCTAATGATCTTAGCGTTGACGACATCGGCTCTGGCCCAGAATAACAAAGGCACCGTTCTTGGAACGGTTAAGGATCCGAATGAGGCATTGGTCACAACAGCGAAGGTCACCGCCTTGAACATCGCAACGGGAGAAACTCGAGAAGCAACCACGGGCGATGACGGAACCTACACCATTACAAATCTTGATCCCGGCAAATATAACGTGACCGTAGAGGCTCCCGGCTTTCAAACCGTCGTCTTTGAAGCAGTGACAGTTGAGACAAATGCGCGTCTGCCGCTCGACGTGAAGTTCGCGATTGCAGGGGGAGCAGGATCAGTAACCGTAACAGCGGATGCTGCGCCGCTGACTGAAAGTGAGACGAGCGTTCGCGGCGATCTGATCACCGGCCGGCAAGTGACAGACTTGCCGATACCCCAACGCAACTTCACGCTGCTCGCGGCTCTCTCGCCCGGCGTCACGCGACCGACGACTAATGTCCTTGGCGGCAGTGGCAACTTCACAACCGGCGGCGAGGGTACTCCCGGCAGCTCGACCGAGTCCACGCGCTTCCGCGAGTCCGGCGGCTCAGTTCTCTCCGCCAACGGCCAGCGCGTCACGAACAACAACTTCACTCTCGACGGCGTAGACAACAACGAATCGCAGTTTGGGCAGATCGGCATCTTCCCCAGCCCTGACGCCATCGCTGAGTTCAAGGTCGAGACGAGTGTACCCAGCGCCGAGTCGGGACGCGCGGGCGGCGCGATCGTTTCGACGACATTCAAGTCGGGCACCAATGGCATCCACGGCACGGCCTATGAGTTCTACACGGGACACTTCGCGGGCGCCCGCCCGACCAACAACCCCAACCCGCCGAACTTCGTCCAGCACAACTTCGGGTTTAACCTCGGCGGCCCCGTCTTCCTTCCGCGCTTCGGTGAGGGTGGACCTCTCTGGTACAACGGTCGCAACCGTACCTTCTTCTTCTTCAACTATCAGGGCCAGCGTTCGGGGACGCCCGCCTTTGGAGGTGAGTTCGGCCAAGTGACGGTCCCGACGGCGAAGATCCGCACGGGCGACTTCTCCGAGCTTCTGGAGCCAACCGTACTCGTCCAGTACCGAACACCGGCCGGTCTTCAAACTCTGCCGCGCGGCACTATCTTTGACGCCAGCGGGAACCCGTATCCCGGAAACATCATCCCGGCGGCTCAACTGAATCCAGTCGCGCTCGCTTACTTCAATGCCTACCCGCTGCCGACGCAGTCCGGTCTTGAAAACAACTTTCATCGCAACCGATCCGAGCGCGGCAAGCAGGATGGCTACGACGTAAAGATAGATCACGCGCAAAGCATCTTCGGCGCGCAGACGAGCTTTTTCGGTCGCTACAGCAAGCAAAACCTCTTCCGCAATCGCGACAACAACTTCCCGCTCGGCTCGTCGCCGAACGGCAAAGATCTCGCCTCCGGCTTCGGCGCGGGCAACGAGTTTGGCAATACGCGCCAGATCGCGCTGGGCGCCACCTCTTCATTCACGCCGACGGTGATTAACGACATGCGCGGCGGCTGGACGCGTGTTGAGATCGGCATCTTCAACCCTGGCGTTGGTGGCGCGCTCGGCTTCAGCGCGACCAACGCCGCAGATCTCGGCACGCAGCGCACCAACATCTGTGGCGTCGTCTGTTCGGGCACGGTCCTTCTCGGCGTCACCGGGAATGGACCGCGCCAGCCAGACCTGGAGTTTGTCGGCGATGGCGGACCGTTCTTCTTTACCTCGAACAACTTTTACTACGGCGACACATTGACGGTCGTCAAGGGCGACCAGACCTGGAAGTTCGGCGGCGATCTACGCGTGCGCCAGAACGCCAACCTCGACGCAGGCCGCAGTGGCTCGGCGAAGGGTAACATCGTCTACACAACCGGTGCGGACGTCATCAACGGGACTAATCCCGACGGCACGCCGAAAGTAGAGAACCTGAACCGCAATGGCTTCTTCAGCGGACGGCGCGACGTACTCGGAGGCGTGGTTGGCCCGCAGGACACGGGCAACGGCTACGCCAACTTCTTGCTCGGCTACAGTCCGACCGAGACGAGCCGCGGCATCCCCGGCGGCATCCCTTTCCTCTCGTCGAAGGAGATCGGCATCTTCGTCCAGGACGACTGGAAGTACAGCGAGAATCTGACGCTCAACCTCGGGCTTCGTTATGATGTGTTCACTCCGCAGACTGAGCGCTTCGACGCGCAGGCCAACTTCAACCCGAGCACCCGCCTGCTCGAACGCACCACCTCCGACTCCTCGCACGGGCGCGGGGGCGTGGATACCGACAAGAACAACTTCGGCCCGCGCATCGGCTTTGCTTACAGCGGCCTGCGCGACGATCGTAAGCTTGTCCTGCGCGGCGGCTACGGTCTCCTTTACTCGACCGACGTGAGCGGCCAGCAACCGCTGAGCGCAAACTTCCTGACGGGTGGGCGCTACGACCGCCAGGTGCTCCTGCCGGGCGTCAACATCGCAACCGGCGCCCCAGTCCCGGTAGGTTCCCTACCGACGACGGCCACCTTCGCGCCGGGCGCAGGCGCAACCGTCTTCTTCAACGACCCGAACGCAAAGACAGAACTTTTCCACCAGTACAACCTAACTCTTCAATACGAGTTCCGACCGAACTGGCTGGCCGAGGCCGCCTACGTCGGCACACGCGCCAGAAACCTTCTCGTCGTGCGGAACATCGGTCAGGGCGGTGGCGGCTCTCGCGAGGTCGCGGGCATTGATCAAGTCATACTCACGGAGAACAAAGGCTCTTCATGGTACGACGCCCTTCAGACTAAGCTGGAGAAGCGTTTCTCGAAAGGGCTGTCAATTCTTTCGGGCTACACCTGGTCGCATGCGCTTGACAACACGCCGGGCGGCTTCTGCATCGCCGGCCCCAACGTCTCAACCTGCGGCCCCTCGAACCCGGTGATCGGACTTAGCATCGATAAGGGCAACTCTGACCTCGACGTGCGCCACCGATTCACTTTTGCAAACGTCTACGACCTGCCCTTCGGTCGCCAGCGTCGGTTTGGCAGCGACATGCCCGCCGGTCTCGACGTGATCGTCGGCGGGTGGCAGCTTAACAACATCGTCACAATTCAGAGCGGCCCCACCTACAGCGTCTTCGCAAACGGCGCGCGCGTTGATCTGGTTGGTGACCCATTCTCGAACATCCCTGCGGGTCGCGAGCTGAACCCGGCGGCCTTCCGCGCGGCGACGGCGCCGATCTTTTCCACTGATCCGGGCGGGCCGAAGTTCGGCAACCTCGGTCGTAACGTCTTCCGCGGGCAGCGGCAGGAATACTGGGACGCTTCGCTCTTTAAGAACATCCCGGCCAGCTTCATCAGCGAAGGGTTCAACGTTCAACTTCGAATTCAGGCTTACAACGTCCTGAACCACATCAACCACTTCCGCCCGAACCGCGACCTGAACAACACGAACGAGTTCGGCGTAGACAAAGCGAACCAGCGTCAGCGCCAACTTGAGTTTTCCATCAAGCTGCTCTTCTAAAGGCGCAGCGGTATGCTCGGTCGGCGGGCTTTTTCGCGTTTGGGTGGCGGGCAAATGTTACCGTCTGCCGCCCGAACGTTTTTAGTGTCGGCGCGCGCACCGCGCCGGACATCTCTACTTGAGATTGCGCAGGCGCTGACTTAATCTTGTTTAACTATCTCCCGCATCTTTTCGGAGGCCCAACGCCCGCGGGCCTGAAACCTGAGCCGGGCAGGAAAACATGAAGACAACGGACGTGCGGTCACGGTGTAGTTTACGGCGCACACTATTCGCGGCGATCTTCGCCGTGTCGCTCGCCGTTCTCCCCACAGGCGCGCGCACGCAACAACCCGGCGTGCCAGACGTTTCGTCGCGCCTGACAGAGTTGACACAAAGGCTAAGTGTGAAGCCGGTTGACGGCGGCGCGGTCGAAGAGTCGCGCGCGTTTGGCGTCGAACTGCTCGGCGCAGCGCGTTTCGAGGAGGCCGCGCGACTATTCGCCGCCTTCCGGCTGGCCGCGCCAGACGACCCGGCGGGCTTCTACGGCGGCGCGCTCGCCCTCTTCAACCTGCGCCGGCTGGACGATGCGCAAACTCTCGCGCGCGCGGCGATAGAGAAGGGACTCGCCCCGGCGCGCCTGCGCCAGCCAACTACAGTCAACTCCACAACAGCCGCGACGAAGACCTTTGGCAGTGCGCCAGACTCGCTCGTTTTACTCGGCGTTGTGTTGGCTGTAAAGGGCGACGATGCGGGCGCGCTCGCCGCCGTCTCACGCGCCGTCTCGCTTGCGCCTGACAACTTCGACGCGCAGTTCGCTCTCGGTCGGGCGCGCTACGGAGCAAACGACCCGGCGGGCGCGGCGCGCGCTTTCGCTGCCGCCTCCGCGCTCAAGCCACGCGACGAGCAGACGCGCTTCTTCCTCGCCTCCGCGCTCGAAAGCGCGGGCGACGATGCGGGCGCGCTTGCCGCGTACAGAGAACTGGTTACGCTTGCGCCCGGCTTAGCCGAGGGACACCTGGGAGTCGGCGTGCTGCTCGTCAAGCGCGCGGGGGATGACCTGAGCGAGGGAATCCGCGAGTTGGAAAAGGCCCTCGCCATCAAGGAGGGTCTCTACGAAGGTCAGGTCGCTTTGGGCCGCGCGCTCATCCGAAAAGGCCGCATCGCCGAGGCGATCAAGCCTTTGCAGCACGCAGCCCAACTCGCGCCCAACAACCCTGAGCCACACTACCAGCTCGCAATCGCTTACCGCCGGCTCGGAAACAAAGACTCCGCTGACGCCGAGAGCGCCCTCGTCAAGAAGATTAATGCGGCGCGGCGCAGCTCGCCAGTCGCGCGTTCGGACGAAAGCGCGCCGGTGAAAAGACCATGACTAAGGAGACAAGTTGACGATGCCAATCAATAACTCACGCTTGAGGGTCGGCATCCTTTTGCCGGCCGCGCTCTGCGCATCGCTCGCCGCCTCAGTCCGAGCGCGCGCCCAGGATGCAGGCTCGCCGCACGATCCCGCAATCTACGGTGTGAGAATTGGCATGGACGTCCCGACGGCGCTTCAATCTGTCTTCGTCAGCGCAAAGCGGCAGTCCGGCCAGGAGAAGCCTGACGGCCTTCGCAACGAAGGCAAGGACAAGCGCGTACTCTACAAGCTGAAGGAAGGGAATCTGCAAATCGTCTTCGGGGACGGCCAGTGGGTGCGTGAAATTCAGATGGAGTATGCCAAGCCGCTTTTGCAAGACGACCTGAAACTACTCGATACGAGTGGCACCTTCGGCAACGCGGGCGGCGAAACGCGCCGCGACGACCGCTACAGCGTTGGCTTCACCGGCGACGACAAAAAGGAGCGCTACTGGTGGCGCGACGAAAAGACCGATGCAGGCTACCGCATACGCATCGGCTTTGTCTCGGCCAAACTCATCAAGGGCGGCTTGTCGAGCAAAGAGATCGTCCGCAAGATCATTACCGTCTTACCGGAAGACAAGGACAAGTTCAACAAGGCCGTCAGCCAAAAATAAACGCATGCTCAGAGATCGCAGTCCAAGAATTTTCCCGATGATGTTTTGCCCTATCAGGGAAATGGTCATAAGCTGCCCGCGCCTGTGGCGCGCACTTTTGATCGCCGCAATTGGGGGATGTTTCATCGCGCATCCCGCTGCGGCAGACCTATACTCACAGAAGGGGACAACGCAGCAGATTGCCAAGCCAACGGCGAAGGCCGCGCCGCGTCCTGACGCCGTTGCCCAGAAGGGTGAGGACACCCTGGTCTTGAAGAAGGCCGCGGAACTCCTGCGGGAGAGCCGACTCGCAGAAGCTGAGTCGCTCCTCGACCGCGTCGTCGCCGGGTCCCCAGCTCATACACAGGCGCGCGTTCTGCTCGGTGTCGTGTTTGACAAGCAAGGACGTACCGCAGAAGCGGAGCGTGAGTACCGCGAGGTAATTCGCCTGGAACCCCTGAACCTATCGGCCCTCGCTAACATGGGTGTGTTGCTGGCGCGCACTAATCGTATCGCTCAGGCAATCGAGACCTTCGAGTTGTTGCTCCGCATTGCGCCCGACCACGTGCAGGCTGCTTATAACCTCGCTTTCATCTACGCATCGCGCGAAGACTACAAGCGCGCGATCCCACTACTAGAACGCGCTGCAGGAATTCATGACCAGACGCCCGCACTGTCAAATGCCACTGATTCGTCGCTACTGCTGATGCTTGCCAGGGCTTACCTGCATGAAGGACGCTCCAGGGACGCAGCGCAACTTACTGTAGAGATCGAACGCACGGTAGGCGACGACCCGCGCCTGCTCTTCTCGCTCGGTTTGGAATTGGCCGAGGCACATGAATACGAACAGGCCATCCGCCTCTTCCGGCGCACTAACGAGCTAAGGCCGAACACTTTTGAAGTCTTGTACAATCTCGGCGTCGCGCTCTACAACGTAGATCGGCTCGACGAAGCGGCACAAACGCTGGAAACAGCTTCGGCTCTGCGGGCTAACGACCCTGACACGTTCTATCGCCGCGGTCTCGTCGCTTCCGCGCGCAAGCAAAGCGAGGCGGCGATCGATCTCTTGCTAAAGGCGCTTGAGTTGAAGCCCCAGTTTCCCGAGGCAAACTTTATGATCGCGGAGGAACTGTTCAAGCACGAGCGCTTTGAAACCTCGATCTCCTTTTACCAGCGCGCGGTCGAGCAAGACCCGACCCGGCTCGTCTATTACATCCGCTACGGCGCTGCACACTTCCGGCGCAAGCGTTACGAGCAGGCGCGCGCCGTTTACGAACAGGCTGTAAAACGTTTCCCCGAAGTGGCCCAGTTGCATTACCTCGTCGGCTACGCCGCGCGAGGCGAGGGAGACTATGAGGGGGCGAGCGCGGCCTTCCACCGCGCTCTGCAGCTCGATCCAAACAATGCGGACGCAATCGCCAACCTTGGGTACCTCGCACATGAGCGAGGCGACACGGATGAAGCGGAAAGGTTGCTTCGTCGCGCCATCGCGCTCAATGCGAAACTTTATCCGCCGCACTACGACTTGGGCCGCCTGCTCGTGCGGCTGAAACATTACGACGAGGCCATACAGGTCCTACAGGGCGCGGCCGTTATGAATGCTACTGATCCCGGAGTCCACTATCAGTTGTTCATTGCGCTCTCGCGGCTTAAGCGCAAAGAGGAGGCCCAGCGTGAGCTTGAGGTTTTTCAGAAGCTCGAGGGCGCTCGCAAGACACGCCAAAGAACGGAGGACGCCAAAGAATTGAAATCGTCGGACGACACCGCTCTGCCCGATCCCACAATGACGTTGCCCGCCGACAGCCTGGAGCGTAAGCCGCTGCGCACGCCGTGACCAGGGGTTGGTTTGATCGAAGGTTCAAACGTAGAAAGGAAGAGCTACCCGCAAAGTGGGCCAAGCCAATTCGCAAAGTATCGCCAGGTGCGAACCCCTTGCATTCCTTTGCGGAACCGTCTCTCTGATTCGTTCCATTCCTCAAGCTACTTTTCACTCCGTGGCTCCGCCATTTGATATGCGGTGGTGGACTAGCACCCCACGCGGGCTGCCCGCGTGGGGACCCCGCCTTTGCCCCACCGTATTGATGCTGCTTTTGGCCGGGCTATGTCCTGGCCTGGGGCGCAGCCCCGAAGAAAATCGGTATCCGTTTCCGGAAGGTCAGAGACGTCAGAGACCTTCCGCACATCCGACGGCAAAGCCGATTTCAGGTTCTCAAATTGGCGTACCCTCGATAACCAAAGTCGAGCCGCCGTCATGGTGGGCGCATCACAGTATTAATCCGGTCCGGCTGCTGGTGCGCGGCAAAAATCTTCGCGACGCGCGCGTGCGGGCGACCAAAGCAGGCACGCAAACTTCGGAAGTCTTCGTTAACCGCAACGGCACTTATCTTTTTGTAAACGTGAGGCTCAGTTCCACAGCGCGACCGGGATCATATCCGCTGACGTTGGTTACCCCACAGGGAAGCACCACGATTCCTTTTGAAATTGAAACACCCCTGGCCGCGAAGACACATTTTCAGGGAATCACTAACGGGGATGTGATTTACCTGATCATGCCCGATCGCTTCGCCGATGGCGATCCGTCAAACAACGCTCCGGCTGACGCTCCCGCCGCTGCTAACGATCGAAAAAATCCGCGCGCTTATCATGGCGGCGATCTGCGCGGCGTTATCGATCATCTTCCTTACCTGAAAGACCTCGGCGTGACGGCACTGTGGCTCACTCCCTGGTACGACAACTGGAATGGAGTGAACAACTGCGACAAGCCCTGGTGTCCAAACACTTACTACCACGGCTATCACGCTATCGATTATTACGCAGTCGAGGATCGCTTTGGCGACCTGGCAACGCTGCGCGAATTGGTCGAGAAGGCGCACGCGTTGGGGCTCAAGATCATTCAGGATCAGGTAGCTAACCATGTCGGCTCGCGCCATCCCTGGGTGATAGATGCACCGCTCGACAATTGGTTTCATGGCACGCTCGCGCAACACGCGCTCAACAAGTTCAGGAATAGTGTCCTGCTTTCTCCGCACGCCAATCAGGAGGAATTTCGCAACACGCTTGATGGCTGGTTTAGCGACGACCTGCCGGATATGAACCAGGAGGAGCCCGAGGTCGCGCGTTACGAGATCCAGAACGCGCTTTGGTGGATAGGTGTGACCGGGCTCGATGGAATTCGCCAGGACACAATCCAGTACATGCCGCGCAGCTTCATTCGCGAACTCTCCGACGCCTTGCATCGCCAATATCCCAGGATGTGGATGGTGGGAGAAGTATTCGAGCGCGATGCTGCGCAAACTGCTTTTTTCATCGGGGATCACACGGGTTGGGACGGCGTTGACACCAAGCTGGATTCAGTTTTCGACTTTCCGGTTTGGAACGCTTCGCTGCTGGCATTCACCAACAAAGTGCCGGTGAGAGCTTTGCGCGACCAGTTGAAATATGATGCCCTCTATCCTGATCCTTCAAGAATCACGAACCTTGCAAACAATCACGACACAGCGCGTTTTATGTCGCTTGAGGGCGCGACACTTGAAGGCGCGATGATGCATATCGCTTTTACGTTAAGTGTGCGGGGCACACCGCAGCTCTACTACGGCGAAGAGATCGCCATGGAGGGGAAGGAAGATCCTGACAACCGGCGCGATTTTCCCGGCGGTTTTCCGGGAGACGCTCGCAACGCTTTCACGCCTGAGGGACGTAAGCCAAGAGAGCAAAAGATGCATGAGTGGACACGCAACTGGATACGTTTACGGGCGGAACATTCAGCGCTGAGGCGTGGCCGCTTGATCGATCTCTTTTATGACGACGATGCTTACGTGTTCGCGCGTCAG
>DASXQM010000037.1:0-26227 GCA_036507195.1 Pyrinomonadaceae bacterium
GTAACCGTAGGTGTGATTGCCCGACGCGTTCGTCCAACTGGTGATGTTGTTGGCGTCGTTGTAACTGTACTGATTATCGATCAATGTCGTTGGCGCGGCCATATGCGTTAGAGCAGTCATACGGCTTAAGCCATCGTAACCGTAAGTCGAGGTGACGCCGTTTGGCGCGCTGCGGCTCGTCAAGCGATTCGCAGCGTCATAGCTGTGCGGGAAGTTTTGATTGGCGCTGTCGGCCAGATTGGTTAATCGGTTCACCGCATCATACGCATAGCTCGCATAAGCGGACCCGTTCAGCGTCAGTGCCGTACGGTTGCCGTTCGCGTCGTAGTTGTAGCCAACGGTTTGTCCGAATACATCAGTGGTGATCGAGACGCGACTGCGGTTGTCGTAGCTGAGACTGATGGCGCCATTTTGGTTTGTGGCCGAAGTCATTCTCGATAGTGCGTCGTAAGCGTAGGTTGCTGTGGTTAACCCGGGATAGGAGATCTGGGTCAGCCGGTTCAGATCGTCATAATCATAATTCGTGACTGCACTGTTGTAGTCCGTTCGTTGAGTGGCGTTGCCGACTGCATCGTAAGTGTAACTCATCGAAACGCTCGCGCGAGTCATTCCTGTCGTGCGCCCCAGAGCATCATAAGCGAAGGTGTAATGCTGGCTTGATGCATCAAGCACGCCGGTAGTCTGTGAGCGGGCATTATACTCAAACTGAGTAGCCTGCAAGGCCGGATCAATGACCCTCGTCAAGCGGTTGACTGCATCGTATAGATAGGTGGTATCTCGTCCCGCCGTGTCGGTTTTCGTTTTGACGTTTCCGTCCGCATCGTACTCGATTGTTTCTTCCAGTCTCGTCGCCCCGGTTGTTGCCGGCGGGTAGATCACTTTCTTGAGCCGATTGAAATCGTCGTATTCGTAGTTAGTCACGCGGCCGAGCGCATCCGTTATTGATGTCTGATTAGACATTGCGTCGTATGCGTAGCTTGTAGTGTGGCTGGCGGCATCGGTCACGCTAGTTAGGCGATAGGCGCTGTCGTAAGCAACATTCGTGTCGTTGCTGCGCGCGTCCGTAACCTTAGTTCGTCGCCCAGCCAGGTCGTACGTGTAACTAACGAAATTGCTATCCGGGAAAATGGTCTTCTTTGGACGGCCCGCCAGATCATATTCATAACTCGTCGTCTGGCTAAGAGCATTTGTAACGGCGGTCAAACGCACGCGCGCGTCATAGGTAAAATCTGTCGTGTGATTCAGGGCATCTTTCGTTTGTGTCAACCGCCCACTGCTGTCCCAGGTAAAGGTCGTGACTTTCCCCCGCGCATCCGTCACGGTTAGCGGTTGTCCGTAACTATCATGCGTGAAACTCGTTGTATTGTTCAATGCGTCTTTCGTTGTTAGCAGGTTTCCCTGCTCGTCGTAGGTGTTTGTGGTTACCCCACTCATTTGATCCGTGCGCGTCAACACCTCACCGAACTGGTTGTAGGCATAGGTGACAGTCCCCGTGGCGTCAGTCTCCGTCAAACGGTTGCCATTGGCATCGTACGTGAACGTGTTGGTGTGGTTTAGCGCGTCGGTCTTTGCGGTGACATTCAACTGGTTGTCGTAGGTCCAGGTTTGCACTTGCGAACCACCGCCGCCGCCACAATTGCACAGACCCTCAACCTGAGTTACGACGTTTCGCCCTTTGCTCTTGTCGATGGTGTATTTGGCCACGTGTGAGAGAGCGTCCGTGACGTCGGTCTCGGTGGCGCTGACGTAATTCAATGAGTAGCGCTCAACACCGCCCTGCCGTTCAGACGTGAGCGCCCGGCCCTGATTGTCATATGTGTGCGACTCGACAATATTTCCCAACGCATCGCTAACCGAAGTCAAGCGGTAATTGCCGTCATAACTGAATTGAAATGCTGAAGTGTCTGCATATGTCACGGAGAGCGATTGATTGGTTGCGCCGTAGGTATAGGTGGCCACAATTCCTATTGTGTCGCTGATCGAAAGCACGCGGCCGTTCGTGTTAATTGTGAAAGACAACACGCGTCCGAATGGATCGGTTACGGAAGCCAATTTGCCGCCCGTGTCGTATGCAAGTGTAGTTTGATTGCCTATGCGGTCGGCGAGCGAGATAAGTTTGCCCGCCGAATTGAACTGATGCACGGTGCCATCGGTCATAGTTAACGTGAAACCATTAGCTCCGTTTTGAACCAGCGAGCCATGAAAGTCTCCTTCGAGAGACGCAAGCACGGCCGTTGAGCCGATCGCACGGCCCAGGTAGATGGCCCGGCCGTCCGGCCGGTTAAGGCGCGCGAGATTGCTGTCATAGGCCAAAATCGATTCGTCGTATTCACTTGACCAGCCTCTGCCGAACAGGCCGATGCGCTGTGAGTTGCTGTTGTAAGTCCGCATGACACTAATTTCCGGACCAGCGCCGGGCAAAGCGTAATCGCCCTGCTGCAAATACATATTGCCGTTCGTAACGTTAACCGGCCGGCCTACCGCGATGGGTCCGCCTAAAACGCAACTCGGACCAGCGCCATCATTCTCACCGTCTCCGATCACAAACAGCGTGACTGTTCCGTTGGAACACGCGTTCAAGCTGTCGCAGACTTTGTAGGTGAAACTATCCGAGCCGACATAGCCGCCAGAAGGGTTGTAATTAAAACTGCCGTTACCGTAAAGGGTGACGGAACCATGCTGCGGGCTTACCACCAGGATGCTCTTCGCAGTAAGAGGATCACCGTCAGGGTCGGAATCATTGGCGAGCACGCCCGGGGCATCCTGATGGCGCGCCGCAAGCCCCGTAAAAGTGTCAGCCACCGCAGTCGGAGGATTATTACTCAACAGCGAAGAATTGCGGACAAAGGGCCTGAGGTTGAGGGTCTGCCGGAATGTCGGGCTCATTGTTCCCGGTCGGAAAGAAGGAGGCAGAGGCAAGGCAGGGATTGACTGCAAGTCGCTTCCGTCCTGTTGGTTCGAGAGATGACCGTCGCGCAGAGTTATAGAATTGCGCTGAGAAGTAGTACTTCGATGGGCCAGGTTACCCGCGGCACCGCCCCGGCTCAAAGGCGTCGACAATAATATCGCACCACAGACCACCATGCATGCTGCAAAGAAGAAGAGGCGGAGGACTTTCATTTTGTTCTTCCTGACTGAGCGCTTAAGACAGATTAGCTTGCTGGGCTGCGAGACATTCAAGAATTAGAATGCTATTCGGTCAGGAAATTCGGGCCTGAGTCTCGGAGAGGGTTTGGTACCCAGATGGCGAGAAGCAGGCGCACCTTATAAGCATTGCATGAAACTGTCAACCGCCGGTATCACGCAAGGAGGTCACCGGTGACAGGAGGCCAGCGATAAGACACTGTTCTAATTAAATTGCGATAGTATCACTCCAAAGGCAGTAGGTCAGTTTTGGGTGAATTGATTATTAGCGCGCGTGCCGATTAGCTCAAAGCACGCGGACCGCAATTTCCGCTCGGATTGCCTCAATACCCTGGCCGCACTGCGGCGGCAGCGAACAGATGGTCTTCTGTTGTCGAAATCCGATGCGTATTGCGATACTGCATTATCACCCCCAGGTTGACTGTAGCATCCGGCGCTACCGCGCTTCTTAGAAACATGCCACAAAAGCCCTTATTCTTGGCATGTTTCATCTCGCTATCTGCGCGTCGCGGACGAGCAAAGCTACTCGGTTCTGTATCTTGCGCGGATACGCGCTCATCCTCATGTTGTCTCTGTTGACACTACTCTTAGCCCGCAAACTGACCCACTAACCGAGCCAAAAGTTTCTTGACTTTTAGTCCGAAACAGCATAGTGTCCGCGAGTTCTCAGATCTCATGTTTCTCATTTTGACGGCCCGACTTTTACTAAACGGCTGAATTCTCCCGAGCCGCGTTTTCTTTGCTACTCGTTGAGATCCGGCCCATAGCCAAATCGCAAATCCTTCCAGTTGCGATCCTTGTAATCTTCGCATGATCGACCAGATCGACCGCCGTCTGACAGCCTGGATCGGCGGCATCCTTGATCAAGTTGATGTGTCTCTTGCTCCTCCCGAGGCAGCAGAGACGGCAAGGGGTGTTGGTCTATACCTGATGGAACTCGTTCAATCTCCGCCGGCGCGTGGCACTCGCCGCCCACCACTTATGATGACGCTTCGTTACCTAATAACTACCCAGGCGGCCAAACCGGAGGACGCACATCAGATGCTGGGAGCTCTGGTAGTCGCGGCCCTTGAGAACCCGGAATTCGAAGTCGAACAAGAACCGTTGCCGCTCGCTTTATGGACGTCTCTTGGGATCGCGCCGCGACCATCGTTTGTGCTGCGAGTGCCATTCATACAGGAGCGACCGGAGAAACTTGCGCCGCTAGTCAGAAAGCCAATTGTCATTAAACATTTGGCGTTACGTAGCCTCGAGGGACAGATTCTTGGGCCAGAGGACATTCCGCTCATGAATGCTCGGGTGGAGTTGCCCGCGTTAGAGTTGTTTACCACGACCGATTCTAAGGGAAGGTTTCACTTCTCCTCGGTGCCGGCCATGCCGGGCGCCAGGCTCTTGCGCGTGCGGGCCAAGGGGCAGGAGTTTTCCATTAACACCGAGCAGGCAGGGTCTGAAGAAGACCCGCTTGTGATTCATCTTCAACTGGAGGGATGACAATGCCTACCTATTTGACTCCGGGCATTTACATTGAGGAAGTGTCCGCCGGGGTTCACTCTATCGAGTCCGTGCCAACCAGCACAGCAGCTTTCCTCGGCGTCGCGCCAAATCCGGACGCCCATCTTCATGAAGCGCTGGCCGTCAACAACTGGACGCAGTTCCTTAAGGAGTTTTCCGAGGAGGGCGCTACTAGTACGCCGCTGGCGCACGGGGTCTTCGGATTCTTCCAAAACGGTGGCAGCCGTTGTTACATCGTTAATATTGGCAAAGACAAGGAACTTGTTGGAGACGGTGGTAACAAGCGCAAAGGTATTGAGACATTGGAAGAAGTAGATGAGGTGGCTATCGTCGCTGCTCCGGGCTTCTCCGATGTGGCTTCCTACGCCGCACTCACCTCTCATTGCGAAAGACTCAAGGATCGTGTCGCCATTTTGGATTCGCCTGAGAATGTTCCCAACATCGATCTCCTGAAAAAGGTCGCCGCGGCTGGGCCGACAAAACCTAAGACACCCAAAGCTGGCGAGGCCGGCGCAGGTGAACCGCCTGCGTCTGGAGGCTCTGGTGGGATGCTTGCGCCACAGAGCGACCCCGGGTATGTCGCTCAATATTTTCCGTGGATAATTATTCAAGATCCGTTTTCTCCAAAAGACTTGATCGCTGCGCCGCCATCCGGTCACATCGCTGGGATCTACGCGCGCACCGACGCGACGCGCGGTGTTCATAAGGCTCCCGCCAATGAAACGGTGCGCGGCGCTCTCGACCTGAAATACAACGTCACGCCTGCGGAACAGGGCGACCTCAACACCCTGGGTGTCAATTGCATTCGGTCGTTTGCAACCCAGGGTATTCGGGTCTGGGGTGCACGCACGAGGGCTGACAACTCCAGCGAATGGAAGTATCTGAGCGTGCGTCGCCTGTTCAATCAGATCGAAGAATCCATTGCGAATGGGACGCGTTGGGTGGTTTTTGAGCCAAACGATATTTCGTTATGGAAATCTATTCGGCGGGATGTGAGCGCATACCTCATGTTGCAATGGCGTCAGGGGGCTTTGATGGGCGCCACCCCCGAAGAAGCTTTTTTCGTAAAGTGTGACGACGAAACCAATCCACCGGAAGTTATCGATGCCGGCCAGGTGGTGACTGTAATCGGACTCGCTCCGGTAAAACCCGCGGAGTTTGTCATCTTCCGCATCGGCCAGAGCGCCGGTGGGACCGAAATTGAAACTCAGGGAGGTGCTTAATCATGCCTGCAGCAAAACCAGCCAAACCAACCGCCGGTACTTATGTTGATCCCTACCGCGCCTTCAACTTCAAGATGGAAATTCTTGGTGTTACTGAAGGGCATTTCACCGAGGTCTCTGGACTGGGAGCGAAGGTTACGCCCATCTCATATCGTGAAGCGGGCAACAGCCAGGTAGTCCACTACGTGCCGGGCCGAACTGAGTACAGCGAGATCACGCTCCGCTACGGCCTTACCCGTTCGCGAGAAATCTACGACTGGTTCATGTCGGGAGTGAAGGGCAAGGTGCTCCGCAAGAACGTCTCGATCGTGTTGCTCGATAGCGACGGCGCGACGGAAGTGATGCGTTGGGATCTCGTGAGGGCGTGGGCTACGGAGTGGCAGGGCTCAGTGCTTGACGCGCATAGCCAGGAAGTAGCAATTGAATCGGTAACTCTGGTTTGCGAGTCGGTGAATCGAGGCTGATTTGAGAATCTGTTCGACGGAGGCTGGTCTTGCGTTTGGCAGAATTCAAAACGAGGCTGTTCATCTTCTGCGCTGGCAGGCTGCTAAAGTGGGCCGAGTCTATTCAACGGGAACTAAAATACAGTCAGTCGCCGCCAGCTACCCCAGTTGATGACAGTAGCGAAGTCCTATTCGGCGAGTCCGCTCGCGAGAGCGAAGCTGCGTCAGGGCCACCCGAGCACTGGGCGCGACTGGTGGCAACTGGTCCGCCCAAACACTGGCTCGATCTTATAAGGGAGAAAGCGCCACACCTGCTTCCTCCAACCGAAGACGAACCGCTCTCGCCGCAAAGTGGTGCAGCGAGTTACGAGCGAGAGTTTTTCAAGGCTGAGATCAATCAAGAAGCCAATGGTCCGCCAGCCAGCGAGGATGGAGCGGTGGAAAGATCGCAGCCGCTGCCGCTTTTACAGACAAGACAGAGTCGTGGACAAACGAAATACCCCTACGCGTCAAAGGCGGGCAAATCGACGTGGCTGAATCGACTGCGTTTTCAGCCTCCGCGCCGAGCAAAGGGTGGCGAGCCGCCCAACGTCTCAGAGCCACCAACTGGATACCTGGAACCTTCTTCAGCTGCGGGGGGCGCAGCCGAGGAATTATCCGAATCCACATTACAACCGCCAACGTTCGTCACCCGCAAAGTCCGTGACCAGTCGCCAGATCCCGGACCGGACAAGACGCCTGCTGCGCGGCGTCAAAACATGGCAAGACTCTCCGGGAATTTTAGAAACGAAGAACCCGATAGCAATCGCCCACTACAGACTCAGGCGAGCACTGAATCCGGAGAGTGGCCGCGCATTCATTCTGAGCAGGCGGGTCAGGAGAGTTTTTCCAGACACTATGTAAAGCAATCCCGGCCCGAACGGACTGCACCAGAGACTGGGTACGATACGCGTCACGCCAATCACTTGAACACCTCCCTCGAGCGAGGCGACACCGATACGACCAGCACGCGCACGCCATCGAGGTACGAAGCAATCGCCGACCACTCTGTTGAAAGCTCACCCAGGAAGCGAAGCGCTCCTTCTAGACAATCGGATCGCATGCGCGGGGTCAATTTCAAAGAGCGCGAAGGGGCAAGCTCTTCGGCGGGCGTTTTTCACCTGAGGGTGGACCAACCCGATGTTGAATTAAACTTCGTTCCATCCAGGGTCAGGGAAGAGAGGACGAAAACCCGGGAGATTCACCACAGTGGGCCAGGGAGAGTGACCGAAGATGGTTCGGCCGCGCCGGTTTCAGCGACGGTGACAGACAAGCACGTTCCGAATCAACCGTTCTCTTCCAGAAGGCGCTTGCCCAATGTAGTTACCAGCGACGAACGAGCCAGGAACGAATTTGCGTCAGTGGATCTAACTGCGCCCACACCGGTTGAGTCGAGGAGTAAGTCAGACGAAAACGTGTGGCCGACCCTGCCGCCCGCGCCAAAGTTCGACATAGCCGATGAACTCGCGGCGAAGGACCAGGAGGCGGAAGGACTGCGACGGCTGGAACAGGAGCAGCGAGGTACCCTGTGGAACGAGTAGCTTTTCTCATAGAGGAAACGGGCGAGCGCATCGCCTGTATGTTGAATCCCGAGGACATGGTGGTGCGCCGCCTGGCCGGAGTTCGCCCCAGACGGTCCAGCGGCGGCGCGCTAACGGGGGCGGGACTCGCCGACGATCCGTTGCTGTTTACCGGCGGCGGCATGACGGAGCTCCATCTGAATCTTCTATTCGACGTCTCGCTTGCCGGCTCTTCGGCGAGGGTCAAGGACGTTCGCGATTTAACTTATCCGCTCTGGCAATTGGCAGAGAACGCAGCGGACGAGCAAAACTACGGGCGGCCACCACTGGTTCGGTTTGTCTGGGGCAAGAGTTGGAACATTCCCGGCATTGTTTCCGCGGTGGCCGAGCGCCTTGACTACTTTGCGGCCGGAGGCGAACCGTTGCGTTCCTGGCTCAGCATGCGCTTCCTTCGGGTTGCCGAGTCAGCCACGGCAATTCTCGGGAGCCGGCGACCAGTACCGTCCTTCCAGTTACCCGAGGAAATTACGCCGCAACCTTCCACGAAAACGGGCACAACACCTACTGGGGCAGGCGGTGCAGAATTCCCGGTTCATGAAATGATCGCGGGCGAACGCCTCGACCAGTTGGAGTTCAAATATTATGGTCACCTGGGTCACCCGGCGCTTTGGCGTTGGCTGGCAATCGTCAACGATGTTGTCGATCCGCTGCATATACCTCCGGGTACGCCGCTGCAGATTCCTCCTTTGTCCCACATCAACCTCTCACCTTATGAGGCGCGAGCTCGAGTGAATGAGCAGGCGCTGGAGGAACCGCGATGAGTGCTCAGCTACAAACGTTACCTCGTCTTGTTGTCGAGTTGGACGGCGCACCCCTTTCGACCGAAGAAATGCGAACGCTTTGGGCGGTGCGCGTGCAACAACGGCTGTCGTTACCCACGCTTTCCGAGTTGACCTTTGTCGAGCCAACAGTCCTTCTGAGCAAAGCCGAGACCGTTTCACCCGGCGCAAAGATTCGCGTCAGCGTGCCCGGCTCCGAAGAACCGCTGTTCGAGGGCGAAGTCACTGCCATCGAGCACATCTATGAGCCAGCGCACGGACGTGAGGTGCGCGTGCGCGGCTATGACGTCTTACATCGGCTGCGCAAGCGGCAACCCGTGCGCGCTCACGTTGAGCTAACGCTGGCGGATCTCATCAAAGAGATCGTCGCCGACCTGAACATCGATGTCGATGTGCCTCAGGCCGGACCACTTTGGCAGCGGTTAGTTCAGTTTCGCCAGTCAGATTTTGAAATGATCTCCGAAATTGCCGAACGGTGCGGGCTCTATTTCACGCTGCGCAACAACACCCTGCACGTGCTGACGCTGGAAGGCCTGGGCGAAGAAGTCGCGCTCAAGCTCGGTGAGACTTTGCTGGAGGTACGCATAGAAGTGAACGGCGACAGTGCTTGCCGTTCGGTTTCTACTACAGGCTGGGATCCGCTGCGGGTGGAGCAACACGAAGGTAAGGCTAACGAAGCACGCATTGGTCGCGGCATCGGCATAGAAATAGAACCCAGTGAGGTTGGAGGAACGGGTGAACGCACCATAATTGACGAAACTCTGGGCGATGATCTTCAAGCAGAAGCGATCGCGCAGGCCGAGCTTGATTCGCGTGTGGCTCGTGAGGTGACGCTGCGGGGTGTGGCCGAAGGTGACCCGAAGCTCCGGCCAGGCACGCCGATCCAGATTGAGAATGTTGCCGCGCCACTTGCCGGTCGCTATGTAGTCACTTCGGTCGACCACACGTTCGACAGTGTGAGGGGTTTCGTCTCAACTATTTCAACTGCGCCTCCGCCGTCCCGCGAGCCAAGGCGCGGTCCAGTTGCCGCGCTTGGGATCGTGACGCAGGTTGACGATCCGGAAGGCTACGGACGCGTGCGCGTCAAACTGCCGACCTACAGAGATATAGAAACAGACTGGATGGGCGTGGTCACGCCCGGAGCGGGTCTGGGCAAAGGATTACTGGCGCTTCCGGACGTGGACGATACAGTGTTGGTCCTGCTTCCCAGTGGTGATCCGGCGAATGGTGTGGTGCTGGGCGGATTGTATGGCATGTGGACCAGAGAGGAGTGGGATTGGGGTGTCGATGAAAGAGCCGTGAAGCGGTACACCTTGCGAACCCCAGGCGGCCAACGCGTCCGGCTCGACGATTCAAAGAATAGTCTTCGTTTGGAAAACAGCGACGGCAGCTACATCGAGATGTCTCCGGAAAAAGTGATTCTCCACGCGCAGCGTGACCTGCAAATTGAAGCGCCGGGACGTAACCTTGTCATCAAAGCCAATAAAGTGGATTTTCAACAAGGCTGAGTTATTAAGGAAACGCAGGAATGTTCTTCCTAACCGAAGATGCCGTGATTGTTTGTCAGCACGAACTGGGAATCGTGCAAAACGTTCCTTCGCAGAACTGGGTAACCATCGCGACGCGTCGCGTGCTGGTTGAAATCGATCCGGAAGGCCGCACGATCGGGGGGTGTCCGAACATGGGGGTCGGCATTCGCCCTTGTCTTACGACGCTGAAAGTGACGGCGGGTTACTCCAATCTGATTCGCATCAGCGGCAAGCGAGTCTGCCTGGATACCGTCACCGGTTTGACTGACGGCACGCCACCAGGCCTGGTGAAGTACAAAGTCAACAACGCGGGCCAGCCATTCGTGCAGGAGGCTTCGTGAACCTTCGCCGTTACAACGCCTGGCGCTTTCGTTATCCGTACGTAAACGCCCCAGCCGATGAACCCGGTGAAATCTTTGAGGGGACGGATGCGTCTAAAGGCCTGGGCATTTCGCCGACCGGTGGGATTAACATGGTTGATGAAGAGGCCTCCGTTCGGCAGTCAATACTTTTGCTGCTCTCGACTATTCCGGGCGAACGCGTGATGCGACCGGACTATGGCTGCGAGCTCCACCGTCTGGTGTTTTCGCCGAATGACAATACGACGGCGGGCCTCGCCATACATTACGTGAGGCAGGCCCTTGATCGTTGGGAGCCGCGCGCTCAAGTTACACATCTCGATGCGGGTCCGAATCCCGACAACCCTCAGCGCCTGGACATCCTGCTCGAATATCGTTTGCGCCGAACCCAAAATGTCAATGAACTCGCGTTCTCAATTAATCTGACAGAAGATTAGGACCTGAATGCGCCTGAAGTCACCCAATCTTGACGACCGCGATTTCCATCAACTGATGGAAGAAGCGAAGCGCATCATCGTCAACAAATGTCCGCAGTGGACCGACCTCTCGCCGGGCGATCCCGGGATCGTTATCCTCGAACTCTTTGCTTATCTTACCGAGACGATGATTTACAGACTGAATCGTCTTCCGGAAAAGGCCTATGTCGAGTTCTTGCGATTGATCGGCGTCAAACTGGGTCCGCCAACTGCTGCCAGCGCGAAGCTTCGTTTCACGCTGAGTAAAGCTCAGGATAAGCCGGTGGAAATTCGGGAGGGCACGCGAGTAACGCTCGGCCGCGGCGGTGGTAGTGAGCCGCCGCCCGTTTTCGTGGTCCCGCAAGCTGCTTCTATCCCGGCTGGAAAAACCCAGGTCGACGTGGTTGCTTATCATTGCGATTTTATCAAAGCGGAAGAAGCGGGCAAGGGAACTGGCCTGCCTGGTCTTTCCGTCACTGCACTCAAACCGCCCATTATCGCCGCGACGAGCGACGATTTAGAACTAATCGTGGGCGTTGAAGCGAGTCCGGAGGAGTTAACCGGTCGGGTTCGCGCCATTGAGGATGACGGTAAAGCTTACGTCATTTGGCGTGAGGCCGAAGACTTTAGCAACTTGATGGGCCGGCACCTTGTTTACATAGCAGACCGCATGACCGGCACAATCACATTTGCTCCAGCGGCGCGGTTGAAGGACCAGGACGGAAAGCTGGAGCAAACTGCGCAAGCGTTGGCCGAGGTGCCAAAGGCCGGAAGGAAGATCAAGTTGTGGTATTGCTCCGGGGGTGGCCTAGCCGGCAACGTCGCGGCAGGTACGCTCACAACATTGAAAGAACCTATTGCCGGAGTGACGGTGGCAAATCCCGACCCGGCAACAGGGGGAAGCGCTGGAGAGACACTTGAGAACGCGCTGGTCCGCGGCCCGCAACAGTTACACTCGCTGCAACGAGCCGTCACCGGGAGGGACTTCGAGTTGCTTGCCCAGCGAAGCTCGGGCGCAGTCGCTCGCGCCAACGCCTTCACCAAAGCAAGACTTTGGAAACACGCATCGCTCGGTACCGTCGAGGTGCTAATCGTTCCTGCTATATCGGAGCAGGAGCGTCCTGATGGAGTGGTCACGGAAGAGGCCTTGAAGGCGCACCAGACTGCCGAAGCGATGGCAACCGTCCAGCAGTCGCTGGATGAGGCCAGGACGATGAGCACAACGTGTTTAGTCGACTGGGTCGGGTATAAAGAGGTGAAGGTTGAAGCGCGCGCGGTCATTCATCGCGGAGAAGAGGCAGAGGCAGTGCAAGCGCGCGTGCTCAAGCGATTGCACCAAACCATCAGCCCCTTGCCTTCGTCGTTGCCTTCAACAGGCTGGCCCTTTGGCCAACCACTCCGCGTCTCGCACGTTTACGACATCATGCTTGCGGAGCCTGGAGTCAGTTTTCTCGACAATGTTCGTTTGGTGGTCGACGAGGTGCCTGAGCATGATATTACCGCGCTCGCTGCCGATGCATTTCAGCCGAATACATGGTACGCGACAACTCAGGCAAAACTATTCCGCTCCATGGACAATGGGGAAGGCTGGGAGCTTATCAATCGTTTTCCGGATGATGAAGAGACAGCCCACATTCGTGTGAACAATTTCAAGCCCGGACAGCTTGCAGTAGTCACTAACCCGACGTCCGGCGCCGGCTCGCGGCTTTACGTTTCAGATGACTGCGGAGAAACCTGGCGCGGATCGGACAATACTGCGTTCGTCGCCAATACTCCCTTCGCGATCAACGATCTCGCATGGACGTCGCGCCAGGATGAGTCGGTCTTGATAATGGCAACTAATAACGGCCTCTTTGAGTTACTACTGCAACCTGGAGCCAGCCCGGTCCAAATCGAGGTTGATTCCAGCAAGCCCACTCTTGGCTTTAATGCCGTTGCTGCTGCTGTCGGAGTTCGGGGTACGGCTTACGTAGCCGCTGCGGCGCGCAGCATTAGCGGCGTCAGTGTATATCTCTCCACTAAAGGCGGCCCATCAAATACCTACGATCCTATCGGACTAAAGGATGAAAACGTATCAGTGCTCGAAGTTCAGGAGGATGGCCCACGAACTTTCCTGTGGGCCGGGCTGGCCCTGAAAACCGGTTCCGACGCCGGAAAGGGCGCCATCCGCTGGGAGCTGCAAGCAGGCTCAGCCAGCGCCCCTACATCCATGATACGGGGATGGGACGGTGGCAGTTGCCATGGACTGGCATTCAGCGGTTCATTTGCATTTGCGGCCACACATGATAAGGGGGTGCTGTGGCTTGATCTGAACAAAGGCGAGCAGGCTTCCTGGCGCGCGCCACTACGTGAGAGCGGGCTGAAAATTCGTGAGGATGACGTCCGCGCCTTTCAACCGGTGACGGCGCTGGCTGCAGCCGCTCAACCGGTTGCAGCGCTGACCGCCGAGCCTCGTCAGAACATAGTGATGGCTGGCGGTGCCTCGGGAATCTACCGGAGCACGGACATTGGCACCAGTTACCAGTTGTGTTCCAACAAGATATTCCTGGACAGGGTGACGGTGTCGCCAACGAGACTCTTTGTGTCTGGGGATCACGAGGTCGCTGTAGTGAGTGAAGATGAAGCAAAGTGAGATCGAGAAACTATTGCCGGAAGTGTTTCAGCGCACGCTAAACCGGGAGCGGACCGTCGTCCCCGGCGCGGCAGCCGCGAAAGACTCAAATCCACTGGAGGGACTGCTGGAAGTTATGGAGGCGCTGCAAGCGCCCTCCGAAGACGTGCTCCAACGAATCGATACCTTCTTCGATCCACGCCGGACCACGGACGAGTTTGTCCCCTATCTGGCGTATTGGGCCGATCTAACGAGGCTCTTTGATGAGACTCTGAACCTTAAAGAAGATCAGTTCGCTTTTGCCCGCTCGTCGATCGCGAGCGGCGTGGGCCGTCTACGCGAGTTGATCGCCAGCGCCGCTTACTTGTCGCAATGGCGCGGCACGAAGAAGGGCCTGTTGGCTTTCCTGCAAATAGCGACGGGCTTCGGAGACTTCGACATTCAGGAAAACGTGGACCTTAACGGACAGCCGCGGCCCTTCCACGTGAGCATTCACGCTCCCAAAGAGAGTGCTCAGTACAGCAATTTGATCGAACGAATCGTCGAACTGGAGAAACCCGCATACGTCACTTTTGAACTTTCTTTTGAACCGGCCGGCGGAACATAGTCGCAGGCGTTCTTGCGCCCAGCGCGATGGGGACTTATGGCTGAGCCAGCTCCTCGCGGAGAACCACTTGTGAAAAACTTTATTCTTGCGGGAATGTTAACCCTGAGTTTGATGGGTATCGCAGCGTTGGCATTCCAGAACAGCAACAAGAAACCGACGCCCAAGCCGTCACCTGCCGCTGGTACCCGGGCCACACCCAAGCCTGCGGTCAGTCCGCCGCACGGGAGTACCACGCTTAAGCCCTCTCCGAGTCCTAACGGCACGCCAATCTCACTCTTCAGCAGCGTTTTTGCGATCCAGACACTGGTGTTCCTTTTGGCTGCCGGCCTCGTTGCCTTTGGTATCGGACTCAGCATCGGCCAGGTAACACTGCACGAGACTGGCAGCGAGGCCCTATGGCGAGCTACTGAGGCGGCCATTCTTGCGGTTCTTGGCGGACTGCTGGCGCGCGCGTTCATCGCCTTTCTCCTATCGTCGGCAAAGGACCCAAGCGGTGCCCAGATCGCCGTCGGGTGGGGTTTCTTCATCATTCCCGGCGCAGTAGACTCCTTTGCAAAGTTGTTTACCGGTGATTTAGTCACCACCCCGGCGTTCTTGTTATGGCTGGCGATGATCATTGGGGCCTTCACCGGAATGATGAATGGTCTCTGGCAAATTCATGATTGGAAGGGCATGGGCTGGCTTGCCTTCCCGTTGGACGTGACCTGGGGGTTGGCCGGGGCGACGACCGGAGCGCTAATGCATTTGATCGACGCCATTGCCACCAAGCATGCAACCGAGATACGCGAAGACGCACACCGTTATGAAGGCGGAATGCGGTTGAAACCCACCTTCGCCCTTACGCAAGGAGCTGTGATGAGCAACCTGAAGGAAGGCCCGAGTTCACCAGGTCAAGCGCACGACACGCTCTATTATCACGAAAGAACGCATGTTTGGCAGAATAGGATTTTTGGTCCGCTGTTTACTCTGGCATCTTTAGTCTGGATGGGTCTTTTGAGTATTCCAGCTGCAATTGGGGCGATCGTACTAAAGAATGTGCGAACCTTTGAGTCGTTGTGTTACTACAACAGTCCCTGGGAAACCTGGGCTTACCTGGTGGGAGCTGGTCCACGCACCGGCAGAACAGACGACGCTGGCCGTCCGATTCCATGGATCTGGGGCAATCTCGCAGTCCTGGGGGTCTCAATTCCGTTCTTCCTAGGTATCATCAGTCTATTCGTTTGGATTGTTTCTCGAGTGTGGTTGTAGACTGTTTCTGGCGCTGTAAATTCTGTAATTGTCGCTCCTACAAGGGCAATAGTTGAAGTCTTAATCTCCGCTGTGAGGAGCGGCTTCAACAACCGAGCTTCGGAGGAGAATCATGGCAAAGAGTTTCGCGATCACGACCACGGCCACCAGCACCTTGAAAGCTGACGCCAGGGGACACGCCGAAGCGGTATTTACAGTGACCAACGTGGCCCCCCGTCCCGTTCGTGGAATGGCCAGGGCCAGGGAGCTGGATGATACCAAAAGAGAGTGGCTCTATATCGCCGGCGAGACTGAGCGTGACTTCGGACCGGGTACAACCCAACAATTTACGGTGAACCTGGACGTTCCTGTTTCGACTCCACCGGCAGCCGTTGGGGCGGCCAAATATCCATTCCGGCTCGATGTGGGGTCAGCCATGAACCCTGATGAAGACTTCACCGAAGGTCCGACTGTCACAGTCGAAGTAACACCAGCTGCAACTGAAATAAAGCCACCGCCACCTCGTCGCCTGTGGTGGATTATTCCGGTCGCAGCTGTAGTGCTGATCGGGATTGGCATCGTTGCCTGGCTGCTTCTGAGACCAACGAAAGTTGAGGTGCCGAATGTGGTGGGCAAACCTGTGGCCGAGGCGACGAGCATTCTTGCTGCGGGCAAATTGAAAGCGAATGTCGGAGAGAGCAGAGTGACGGGTACGGTTCCAGAGGGTCGCGTGGCAGAGCAATCGCCGGCCTCCGGAAGCGATAGGGTTCCCGAGGGAAGTACTGTCGAGCTTATCGTGGAAGCTGCTCGACCGGTTCCTTCACCGGTCCCGACGCAGATTCCGACGCAGAGAATCAATGTGGCATTGGGCAAAACGACGACGCAGTCAAGCACCGGCTTCGGCGGTCTATCGGCCAGAGCGGTGGATGGAAACACGAATGGAAATTGGGCAGTCAACTCCGTAACGCACACTAACTCTAGCGCAAACGCCTGGTGGCAGGTGGACCTTGGCGCCGTGCAGCAGATTGTGCAGATCAAGGTTTGGAACCGGACGGATTGTTGTGGGGAGCGGCTTTCGAACTTCTATGTTCTTGTCTCGAGTGACCCCTTTACCTCAACGGACCTGAACTCAACCCTCAGCCAACCAGGCGTCTCTGCATTCCCGGCGCCCAGCCAGGCAGGCACTCCAACCACTGTTACGGTGGGAAAGCCCGGCCGGTTTGTGCGGGTGCAATTGGTGGGCACGAATTATCTTTCACTGGCCGAGGTGGAAGTTATCGCTGATGTCACCCCCTAATGTGGCGTCTCTGCAGGATTAAAACGAAACGTCTCTGAAGAACCACGACATTCTGGAGAACACCTAATGGCAAGAACTTTTACGATTACGACGACCGCGACTGACACGTTGAAGGCGGATGCCAAGGGACATGCCGAAGCAGTATTCACTGTTACCAACGCAACGGCACGTCCCGTCCGTGGAATGGCCAGGGCCAAAGCGCTGGCCGATACCAAACGGGAGTGGCTCTCAATCGGCGGTGACACTGAGCGTGACTTTGGCGGCGGCGGGACCGAACAGTTTAGCGTAAGCTTCGATGCAGCCGGTGCCCCAGCAGGGAAATATCCGTTGCGGCTGGACGTGGCCTCAGCGATAAACCCGGATGAAGATTTCACAGAAGGGCCGACTGTTACTGTCGAAGTAGCTGCGGCGGCAGCCACTCCTCCAGTGACGCAAAACAAGTTTCCCGTGTGGGTTATCTTTGTGATTCTGGGGGTAGTGGTAATAATTGGAGTGGTGGTGCTAATTCTCGTCCTGAGCTCGCGCGGCAAGCAAGAGGGCAATGGTGAAGCCACGCCCACGCCGGTCGAGGCTACGCCGACTCCCACGCCAATTCCCACTGCCACTCCGACTCCATCAGAAGTGGCTAATCGTTGCGAAACCGGTTATGTCTGGCGTGAAGCTAATGCGAGCGACAAGGTTTGTGTCACTCCAGAGATCCGCGCTCAGACTCAGGAAGAGAATCGTCTGGCAGCTTCGCGCCGCAGCCCCAACGGAGGACCCTATGGTCCAGACACCTGCCTCCAGGGCTATGTTTGGCGAGAGGCCTTTCCGGGAGACGTCGTTTGCGTGCCACCTTCTTCCAGAGACCAGGCGCGGCGGGACAACGCAAGAAACCAGCTAAGGTAAACGATCCGTACCGAGAGGATTAGAGAATGGCAAGGACTTTCACTATCACCACAACCGCAACCGACACGTTGAAAGTAGATGATAAGGGGCACGCCGAGGCAGCGTTCACTGTTACTAACGCGACGGCGCGTCCCGTCCGCGGCATGGCCAGAGCGAAAGCGCTGGGCGATACCACAAAAGAGTCGCTCTCAATCCCCGGCGAGACTGAGCGTGACTTTGGCGGAGGGGCGACAGAGCAGTTTACCGTGAACTTCGATGCTGCCGGTGCGCCGGCAGGGAAGTATCTGTTTCGGCTGGACGTGGCTTCGGCACTCAACCCAGATGAAGACTTCACCGAGGGACCAACTGTAACTGTCGAGGTAGCTGGGGTGGCCCCTCCCGTTGTAGCTCCAAAGACGAGCTCCCTCAAATGGCTCATCCCTGTGATCGCTGTGGTTGTTCTACTCATAATTGGGATTGTTGTCTGGCTGTTGTTGCGCAATCGCGGTCCAGAGACCTACACATTGCCAGATGTTGCCAACGCCGCGAAGGACGACGCGAAGCAACGATTGGAGTCGGAATGCAAGAAGGGATCGGAATGCGTCACTGTTGAGATTAGTAACGTTTCCGACAAGACGGTGGCTAAGGACTTGGCCATTAAAACGAATCCGGAGGCAGGGACTGAGGTACCGGTGGGTTCTAAAGTGACTCTGCTTATCTCCACCGGCCCAGCGAGGCTCAAGATCCCTATCCCCAGCCAGACTCCCATCAAGACTCCCGGCAAGATCAGTGAACCAACTCCGAAACGGCCGGTTCTCAAGTTTCCGACTAAGAAGACAACACCATGAGTCAGGGATGGATTCACATTGGGAAACGTGAAGAGAAATAGCGTTTTTGGAGGAACAGAACAATGGCAAAGACTTTCACAATCACCACAACCGCAACCGATACTTTGAAAACCGATGCCAAAGGACATGCTGAGGCTGTGTACACGGTTACTAACTCGACGGCCCGCCCGGTCCGTGGCATGGCCAGGGCTAAATCGCTGGGCGATACCAAAAAGGAGTCGCTCTCAATCGCCGGCGAGACTGAGCGTGACTTTGGCGGAGGCGCGACAGAACAATTTACGGTGAACTTTGATGCTGCCGGTGCGCCGGCAGGAAAGTATCCGTTCCGGCTGGAGGTAGCCTCGGCGCTCAACCCTGATGAAGACTTCAGCGAGGGGCCAACTGTAAATGTCGAGGTTGCTGGGGCAACCGCTCCCGTTGTAGACACAAAGAAAGGCTTTCCCAAGTGGATCATCCCTGTAATAGCTGTAGTTGTCCTGCTAATAGGTGGAGTCATTGCGTGGTTGCTCTGGCCTAAGTCTGAGCCTAAGGCGGACACGTATCAGTTGCCGGATGTTGCGAACGCGTCGAAGGACGATGCGAAGCAACGATTGGAGTCGGAATGCACGAAGGGATCGGAATGCGTCACGGTCGAGATTAGTAGTGCTGCCGACAACGCCGTGGCTAAGGACTTCGCCATCAAGACAAGTCCGGAGGCAGGTACTGAGGTACCGGTAGGATCTAACGTGACTCTGTTTATCTCCACTGGACCAGGAGCGCCTCCGGAACCTGGCAAAGTTACGATACTGAATGTTGCCAATCAAACTGCTGAGCAAGCAAAAGACACGCTGGAGAAGAGCTGTAGTCCGGCACCGTGCGTGGACGTTGAGATGAATCATGTCCCTGACAACAAGGTCCCCGTGGGTAAAGTTATTCGCACTCAACCAGGACCAGGAACCCAAGTCAATGTCGGCTCCAAAGTAGCGCTGTTTGTGTCCGGTGGTACTGACGAAGTGAGCATTCCGGTGGTGCGCCCAAAACCGCGTAGTGAAGCAACGAAACTACTGGAGAACGCCTGCAAACCTGCCCCCAAACCCGGCCTGCTTGTGCCCAGAACACCACCCTGCTTGAATGTTGTGCAGACTAGCCGCAGCGACGATCAGGTGGCACCTGGCAACGCTATCGGCACGGAGCCGCCAGCAGGTGGCTCTGTCAAGAAGGGCTCAACCGTAGTCCTCCTCGTCTCCTCGGGACCCGAGCTTAAACTGGTGGGGAAATACACAAGTCTTCCTGAGAAAGAGGCTCTTCAGAGAATAACTAATGATGGTTTCACAGTGGGAGCAGTGAAGAGAACTAAGCTACCTTTCAACATAGCGCCAGTGGTGAAAGAACAAGCTCCGGCACCAGGCTTAAAGAGGCCAAAAGGGACCAAAATCAATTTGACGATTCTAGGTGGTAGTTGATCCGCTTAGGCACGTCGCTGTTGACTTGGATCACCCAGGATCTGATCTGAGATAAGGCAAACCCCTTATGGCCAAGGTTATCTCAAACGTTTTCGGAGGAACAGCACAATGGCAAACACTTTCACTATCACCACAAGCGCAACCGATACATTGAAAACCGATGACAAGGGACATACTGAAGCCGTGTTCACGGTTACGAACTCGACTGCGCGTCCGGTTCGCGGCATGGCCAGAGCCAAAGCCCTGGACAGTACCAAACAGGAATGGCTCCAGATTGCCGGCGAATCGGAGCGCGACTTTGGTCCGGGTGCCATGCAACAACTTGTCGTAACGTTTGATGCACCCCTTGCCACGGCGCCACCCAGCGGACCGACAACCGCTTCCGCCCAACCTTCTGCTGCAGCAACAGCAACCGGCGCAGCGGCCGCCGACAAATATAGCTTTCGTCTTGATGTGGCTTCGGCCCGAAATCCCGACGAAGACTTTACTCAAGGCCCGGTTGTAAAAGTCGAGCTACTGCCCAAACCGGTAACCCCGCCAAAGCCATTTCCCAAGTGGGTACTCATTCCGATTGCCGCAGTCGTGCTGATCGGAATCGCCGTTGGACTTTATTTCGTCCTTCGTAAAACAGATGTCCCGGTGCCAAACGTTGTCGGAATGACGATCGATGACGCAAAGGCAGCTCTGCTAAATGCAAAACTCACTCCGGTTGAAAAAGAAGTCCAGATTACGGAAAAGGCTCCGCCGGGGCAGGTAATCGCTCAGGATCCAAAACCAGACAGTTCGCCCGTTCCTAAGGGCACTGAAGTGGCACTGATAACCGAAGGGGAAGTGCCGCTGGTCGAAGTGCCGGATGTGACAAGGCGACTGATCAGTGATGCAAAGGAACGCCTGGTCGAAAGAGGCCTTAGCGTGGTCGAGACGAGCACGGACGTCACGGAAGGGTTGCAACCCAATCAGGTTGTTAGCCAGGTCCCGGCTGGCGGCCAAAAAGTTAAGCCGAACGCAACTGTTGAGTTGGTAGTCGCAGTTCAAAGACAGATCACTGTTCCGGACGTCACTTTTAGGCCGGCCAATCTCGCCCAGCAACAGATTACCGCCGCTGGTTTGCAGTTCATTATGAAGGATCCGGAGTTGGCGCCCGCAAACGTCGCCGCTGGCAACATCAAGAGCCAGAACCCGAGCGGCGGAGAGAAGGTCCCGCCTGGTTCCACCATAGAGTTGGTTGCCGCAGCACAGCCCACTACCGTGCCGAACCTTGTAGGTAAAAGAATTGCCGAAGCACAAATCGTATTGCAGCAGAATGGTCTGGAGCTAGGCAACGTTTCAGGTACGGTCAACGAAAGCAACGCCAACACTGTACTTATTACGAGCCAGGACCCGGATGCCAATAGACCAACCGCGCGAGGGGCAAGGGTAAACGTTGCTGTTCCCGCCGGGTGCGCTCCGCGCTGCATCTTCACTACCGTCGATGTAGGAATTATCAGGAGGTTGGATCCTGAGATCAGGGCGCCCTTAATCCTGAGAAGACAATCGGTAGTACAACCGTGAAGCTGGCTGCCTTTGTCTCGGCGCCGGCCTAACGCTCTGAATCACGAACACTCACGGTCTAATTCCGCCATTACGGTTTTGGACCACTGCTTTTCTCATCAGACAAAGGAGAACTCACCATGTCCGAAGAAACTTCACCTGGGTCCGGTATTCTCGGTTTTTTCCTCGGAATAGTCCTCGCGGGCGGAACCTATTTTGCGGTGGCCATGCTGGCCGGAGCCGGCTTGATGACCGCCGCCATCGTGGCCGCAGTAGCCGCCGTCATCGGCGCCGCCTATTCCTCAATGGCATTCTCCAAGAAGATTTACGCGGTTGGCTTCCTGAGCATTCTTGGATATGTCCTCGACATGAGTTGGTCGCTGCTGAACACTCTTGCGGGTTTCCTGGTTTGGATTCCAGCTTGCAAAATTGTCGGGGCCAATTTCATTACCCCCGACGACAACAGCCGGCGGTCCGGCACGTTTGTCTATGATAAGAACCCGCGGGGCGGTGACTATGACGCGACCACAATCGGGACCGTTATCGCCGGCGGCTGGTCTTCCCACGAAGAGACCCACGTCTGGCAGGCCAGGATACTCGGACCAAGTTATTTGTTGGCCTACATCTTGGCGCTAATTTTGAATATTCCGTTCAGATTAATTACGGGAAAGACCGAGAACCTGACAATGGAGGCGTATTACCGCATTCCATGTGAGGATTGGGCCTACGGCGCAGGATCTACTTCCGGAAGCGACATCAACTGGGGCTGGTGGTTCCTGGGCTTACTGCTTGCGGCCGTTTATACCGGGGCGCTGATTTCCATTCCCGTGGGGTTTGCTTTGGGCATCTTGCCTTTATGGCTCACAGGCATCCTGGTATTAGTGCTCTACAGCGTGATCCGCGCGTTCACGCCAGGACGACACGGATCGTGAAATTCGTTTGCGGGAGGGGCGGTTCTCATGAGTTCTACCAAGATAGTAATAATTGTCCTCGTCCTGGTCGGATTGCTTTTCGTTATTTTTGTTGCGCGAGGAGCGCTGAGGACTGAGCCCCCACCGCCAAAAGGGAAGGAGACTAGCACCGTCGCGAAAAAGACCAAGCCTCCCAACTGGACGAAAACTATCAAGGGGCTATTCTCTTCGCTGCAGCCAAAAGCACTGGAAGGCAAGGTCTACTCCTCGAATACTACAGACACTATACCGCCGGACAGCAAGCAACCATTCCGAACGGTCACGTTTCACCTTGTGAGCGGACGTGCTGAGATTAGTTATAAGGATAAAACTCCTCTCGAACGTAATAGTCCTTTAAAAGATATGGACAACCCCCAACCATGCCCGCTGCCACAAACGGAGCCTGATGTTAAGGATCGCGAGCGTTGCTCTATTCTCGTTTTAAAGCAGGGCGGGACTCTGACCTTTGCGTGCGCACCAAATAGTGCTTGCAAGGTCGAGGTGGAGTGAGTTGCAACGCGCAGCCTTTGGATGTTTCGTCTTAAGGATGCTCTTGCCGGACGAGACTGATAACCATGTGTGTTGGCAGTGGTCTTCAACTTAGGTGAGCCTTAATGCTGGATGAGCTTCGCAAACCCTTCTTAGTTATCGCGCTGGTCCTGATATTTCTGGTCGTCATCATTGAGACCAGCTCTTCTCTGTTGGTCGATTTTGGCACACCAGGGGCAAGTGCGCTGGGAGCCAAAGCCCCGGGATACGGGATCAGCTACCTGGCCTTCCTCGACAGTTTGGTTTTTTACATCACTTTGCTTATCGGCCTGGCGATGATAATCCCCGATCGCCTGCAGGGAAGGGTACAGGGATGCGCGACCGCGATCGTTTCGTTCCTCGGCTGTCTGGGGACTATCTTCGCCATTATCACCTGCCTCTTCATGCTCATCATCATGGTGACACTCCTGCTGGCGCCGATTTTCGGAACCATAGCTTACCTGGCCATCTACGGCGACTTCGCGCGCGGCAAGGCCGCCACCTTATTGAGTTTGATCATGGCGCTCAAAATTGGCTTTGTTGTCTGTCTGGTGCTTGCTCACCAGCGCTTTTTGCAAAACAAGGGATTGGTGTTGATTGTGCTCACTTCGTTGCTGGCCAATCTGATCATTAGCTTCTTACACAATTTTGTGCCCGGGATCCTGGTCAGTATTACGGATGCCATCGGCGCCATTATTGTGGGGATCCTGGCAGTAATCTGGGCAATCATTCTGTTGGTCTTTGCAATCATCTCAATCATCAAGGCGATTCATTGAACCGGTGGAATTGTAACCGTACGCAGCCGAGGCTTTGAGACTCTCTTCACAAACTTAACTTCATGTCCATCCACACAAAGAAGGTGAACTATGAGTACGTGTATGATCCTGGCTATTTTTGGCCTCCTTTTTGGCATATATCTAATCCTCGAAGCAATCTTTTATTTCGGGCTGGTGAAGATCGTGCGGCCGGCGTCCACCACTGAAATCAGGGTGTCATGCGGCATCATCGGCGCGATCTTCATCCTGTTGGCAATTCTGATTTTCGTGCGCGTAATCCCCTGTTAATTTCGACGCGGTATTAGCGAGACCGTATCGGACCGCCCATAATCCGAATCGCCTCATTTGGAAGCCCTGTATTCCCGGTTGCTGTGCGCAGTACGAGGGCTTGCCAAGTTCGGTCTATCCGAAATGCCCGTCGCCCCCAAGTCGCACCATTCGGTTTTGGTAATAACAGCTGGCGCCCCAACGAGCCTTGCTTACGGCGTCACGTTTAACTCTGAATTAGTCACTTGAGGTTTTTTATTCCGCCATCTAGCTTTGCACAAAAAGTGTCTGCGACCCGCAGCCTGCGCAACGGACGAGTGAGAATACCTCAACGCGGCTCCGCCGCCGCACAGTGCGGTACTGCTTCTGCCTTACCGCACCAATCTCTTTCAAGATTACTGGGAGGCTGCGCCTCCGAGTCATGAGGCGGAGCCTCAAGAAAGAAATAAGCCTTCGGAAAGGCCGAGCCTTTCCGCACTGTGCGGCGGCGAGCCGCAAAACACTATTCTCGCTCGTCTATCGCTCGGACTGATTGACTGACTTTTTGTGCAACGCCGCGCCATCTATCCTCATCTGCTCGTTATTTAGATTAGGGCTCTTGCTAACTGTACGATTTCAATACCCGGAAGAGGACGCGAGGGAAACAAAAGACACGTGCTTGACCCTTAAGAATAATGCCAGTTTATCAAGTATGAATCCTGATCTCTTCCCATACCCTCCACGGCATAGACCTTGCGCGAGAAAACGGAAACTTGCCGGAACTCAAGAGGACGGCGCTGGTTCGGGGTTCAGGGTTTAACCTGGGCGGGGTGTCATCACCCTTCGTCTGAGAAGAAAGGCGATAAGGAGACATGAGTCCGGCTGACCGATTTTAAGAATAGATCGGACCATCCAAAAGACATCTATGATCGGAAAATTTCACGTGCTTGTGGTTGACGACGACCCCGATAAATGCAACCTGCTTAAGATTGCGTTGGGCATGGAAGGTTACGACGTGCGCACTGCAAGCAATGGCCAAGAAGCGCTCTCGGCCATCGAATCATTTCCACCCGATCTGGTCGTTACCGATGTCATGATGCCCGAAGTGACCGGCTATGAATTGGCGAGGCGAATTCGCGAAAACCCCTTAACCAGGTTCATTCCCATCATCCTGCAATCGGGCGCCCGAATCGAGGCCGAGGATTTCCGTCTCGGAGCGGAGGCTGGAGCGCTGGGCTTCATCACCGATCCTGCCGATCTTGATCTGCTGCTTTCGCGCGCTCGGACCTTGCTCGACTTCAAAGCCTATCTCGATACCTGTGAAGAAGCCGCGTTCACGGACCATCTGACTGGCTTGGCCAATCGACGCCGCTTCGAACGGCAACTAGCCCGTGAAATCGAGCGCACGGCCAGATACGGCCACCCGTTCTGCTTGTTGCTGCTCGATATTGACGAGTTCAAGAAAATCAATGATACCTTTGGTCACGAGGCGGGTGATGACGCAATCAGACACTTGGCCAAAACGCTGCAGGAAGGTATTCGCGGTGTCGATCTCGCGGCGCGTATCGGCGGCGATGAATTTGCCGTGGCTCTCCCTGAGACGGACGCTGCCAGGGGCTTCGAAATCGGCGACCGACTAAGGCGGACAATCAAGGCAACCGAGATTCCGACGGCGGGCTCAGCAACTGCCAGGATTACTGTCAGTATTGGGATTGTAGAATCACAATCCGGCGTGCGAACCGCGCCTGAGTTGCTCGCCTGTGCTGATGCGGCCTTGTACGAGGCAAAGCACCAGGGCGGGGACCTAGTGATACAAGGACAACGGGTCAAGGCGAAGTCGGCGCGGGCAGCAGACGAATATCGAGACGGCTGTTAGTAATTAGGTGCCGGTGCCGCGTATCAGGTGGCGGCAAGAAAGCCGACATTGCTTGCAAGTCGCCGATCTCGTCGCGTATGAATTCAGACAGCCTCATTACAACCACTTGAATAAGCCCCGGGAAGTCCCTCGTCTTGTTTTGGCTACGACGACCACGATTCCCGACACGACCTACGCGCACTGACATAGATGCAATCATACGGTTGCATTTACAAGGCGGGCAGATTAATATGCAACCAGGAGGTAGCGTATGGACTCGTCAACAGATCGCATTGAAAGAAGTATTCTGCTCAAGGCTCCACGCTCACGCGTCTGGCGCGCCCTGGCGAATGCCGAAGAATTCGGCAACTGGTTTGGTG
>DASXQM010000038.1:0-23488 GCA_036507195.1 Pyrinomonadaceae bacterium
TGGCTCCGCAGGTAAGACTCGAACTTACAACCCTCCGGTTAACAGCCGGATGCTCTGCCATTGAGCTACTGCGGAATATCGCCCCCGCACAGCATCAAGTCAGGCGCGGGCGGGAAGGAAATTTTTATAACAGATGACCTACAGAGTCAAGGCGACGTTCAAAGGCGGTGCCGAATGCAGTTTGAGCAGCGAATTATCATCGGACAGCAACTATCGCAATTCACAAATCGGACCGTAAGCAGGATCAAGAGGTCCACCTAGCTTGCGCTGAATCGTAAACTGCGAGAATATTTCGCACGCAAAACAACGACAATAATTATTTTCACCTGCGCCATGCGCTGCGGATTGGGCCTGGTGATCCGTGCTAAGGTTCCAAAGAGTGCGACTCTCGCAGAAAGGTCTTCATGGAACGCCGAATAACCACCTGGTTTAGTCAAAACTTAAGCGCCGAGATGCCCCTGGTCGCTTATGGTCATGCAGGCCAGCCGCTCCTGATGTTTCCTACCGCGGCCGCCGACTATCTCGAGTATGAACGCTTTCACCTCGTAGATGCTATCCGCCCTCTTATCGAAAGCGGCAAGATACGAGCTTACTCTATCAACAGTGTCAACAAGTACAGTCTGCTTAATGAGAAGATGCCTCCGAACCTGAAGGCGGAGCTGCTGACGCGATTTGATCGCTACATAACGGATGAAGTGTTGCCGTTAATTCGCAAGGATTCTGGCGACGAGAATGCCAGGCCGTTAACAACTGGAGCCAGCCTGGGCGCGTTTCTCGCGGCTAACGCTTATTTCAAGCATCCGGATTTGTTTCGCGGAGTGATTGCGATGAGCGGAAGCTACGACGTGCGCTCTTACCTCAAAGGCTTCTACGACGACAACGTTTATTTCAATAATCCTGCTGACTATCTTCCCAACCTAAATGACAACTATTACCTGCCGATTCTGAAAAGAGCTGACGCTATCTACATCCTCTCCGGACGAGGTTCATACGAAGCGCCGGATCGCAGCCAGCATCTATCCGACATTCTCAAAGCGAAGGGCATTCCGCACACACTCGATCTCTGGGGTGTGGACGTGAATCACGACTGGCCCTGGTGGCGCAAGATGCTGCCGTACACACTCGACAGGACTCTGGAGTAGGACAGACATTCCTGTCTGTCCAGTTGAACTGAATTACAAAGCAACTTGCATAGAACAGATAATGCCGCTTTTCACCCCAGCTGGAATTGCCAAGGCTGGCCGGGCGAGAATGTCTGTTCTAATCATGTTCTACCGAAGACACCTCCCTCATTGGCAGAGAGCCGATAGCGCTCTATTCATCACATGGCGATTGCATGGTTCATTGCCGAGACGAACGCTCGCGGCAAGTCTCAAAGAATCAAATCCTGGCAAGAGATTCCTGGTTCTGGATCGCGAGTTGGACAGGGCTGCTTCTGGCCCTACTTGGTTAAAGGATGTTGGCTTAGCTAAGGTGGTTGTGGACGCTCTCCATCACGGTGCTGAGCATCTTCAACTTTATCGATTAAGTGCTTACGTGGTGATGTCTAACCATGTACACATTCTCATCTGGCCCAAGGCTTTATTGCCCGAAATCACCAAAGCAATTAAAGGGTTTACCGCGCGGGAGTCAAATCGTATGTTGGGTCGTACGGGGAAAAAGTTCTGGCAAGATGAATCTTTTGATCACGCTGTTCGAAGCGAAGACGAGTTTTATCGAATCGTTAGGTACATCGAATGGAACCCTGTGAAAGCCGGACTAGTTGAGAGTCCGGAGAAGTGGCTCTCATCTAGTGCAGTGAAAAAATCAGAATAGAACAGACATCGTTGTCTGTAGCTTGATCGAAAGCAGGAAACCGGACAGGCAGGAATGCCTGTCCTACCCCGGCTCATCGCCGCCTTTTTTCCCCTTCTTCTTCTGTGGATCTACCTCGCGCGGACGCGTAACCGAAGGCGGTGGTGGACCCTCAACGCGCGGAGTTACCGTTTCCGTTTTCGGTTGCGGGTTCCCCGGGCCCTCGTCAGCCTTTGGCGGCGGTGGCAGCGTCATCTGTTCCAACTTTGGCTCTGTGTTGGGAGCAGGCAAGGTGGTCGTGTCTTCGTCAGTCTGTTTCGCCGCGTCTTCAATAAACTGCGCGCGCTCGGCGGCAAGTTCACGTTGCCGTTGGCGGAACAGTTCCTTCATGTCCTCAGGCATTCCCGGCGCCTTGTCGAAGTCTTCTTTTGGTTTTCCTTTCAGGAAGTCCTTCATGAAGTTAATGAACATAGGCAGCGCTCCATGGGCGCCGGTCATGTCATTGCCGAGTGGTTTCTTCCTTCCCGGATAGCCCATCCAGACGCCTGTGACGTAGGTTGGCGTGTAACCGATAAACCAAACGTCGGTGTGGTCGTTCACCGTTCCGGTTTTGCCTGCCAACGGTACCCCGAGTGAACTCGCGGCCGTCGCGGTCCCAAACTGAACGACGCCACGCATCATTGACACCATCGTCAGCGCCACATACTGATTCACGACCTTGTAGGTTGTCTTTTCCCACTCTTCGAGTGCCGCTCCATCGCGATCCAGTACCCGACGAATAAGGTGGGGCTCGACGCGTATGCCTTTGTTGGGAAATGCCGAGTAGGCCGAAACCATCTGATCAAGAGGTACTTCTGTGGCCCCGAGTGCCGACGGCAGATAGGGGGCCATGGGTACTTTGATACCGAAACGTCTGACCATCTGCGCGCCGGTCTGGATGCCAACTGTTTGCAGCAAGTGGACCGCGGGAACGTTCATCGACTTCGCGAGCGCCATCTTCATTGGCAGGTCGCCATTGCCTAGAGAGCCGTCGTAATTATGAGGTTGCCAGCTGCCGATACTGATCGGCGCGCCGCTCACAGTGGTGTCGGGTGTCATTCCCCATTCGACGGCAGCAGTGTAGATAAACGGCTTAAAGCACGAACCAGTTTGCCGGTAAGCCTGGGTTGCATTATTGAACTTGCTGGCACTGTAGAAATCGTAACCACCAATCACGGTGACGACCTCGCCTGTCTTGGCGTTGAGCGTCATAATCGCCCCGGCCACCGCCGGCACCTGCGACAGTTCAACTTTCAAGCGCCGGCTCTTCTGGTCAACTTCTTTGATCTCAAACTCCGACAGATATCCAGCCTTCAATTCGTCTTTCGGCTGACGTTTGGACCAGCCCATATCTGCCGGACCAACGGCGGCGGTATAGTTGCCAAAACGGATCGTAGCCTCATTCTTTGCCCGGTCGACCTTCATTATTAGTCCGGACAAAAAACGACCTTGCTGATAATCGCTGCCGTACCAGTCAGGATCTTTGTAACTATTGAGCTCCTGCGTGGTTGGCGGACCCTGTCCATTGTTAGCGGCGGTAGGAATCATTTTATAGCTTGAGCGCCAGCCACTATGAGTTCGGTCGTAATTCCGCAGGCCGGCGCGCAAAACTTCGTACGCCTTCTTCTGCGCTTCGACGTTAATCGTGGTGTAAACGGAGAGACCACCCTGCGCTACGCGAGTGGTGTATTTGTCCTCAAGCTCTTGTCTGACCTGTTCGACGGGGTAATCAAAAGCGCTCGATTTAGGCTGCGCCTGGTAGTAGGCAGTATCGGCAAGTTGGATTGGTTTGGCTTTGGCCGCGTCCACTTCCGTATGAGTCGCGAAACCATTCCTGGCCATTAAATCCAGAACCAGATCGCGACGCTCTTTCGCTCGCATCGGATTAGATGTCGGCGAATATTCACTTGGCGCTTTCGGAACACCGGCGAGTAGTGCGGCCTCACCAATCGTCAAGTCCTTTGCCTGTTTCCCGAAATAGGTTTCAGCACCAGCTTCGACGCCGTAGGCATTTGCGCCAAGAAAGATGTGGTTTGCATAGAGCTCCATGATCTGATTCTTGGTGTAATAGCGTTCGATCTGAAGCGCCAGAGCCCACTCGTTCATCTTTCGTTTGAGAGTTTGCTCTTTGGAGAGAAACAGATTCTTGGCAAGCTGTTGCGTGAGCGTCGAGCCACCTTCGACCTTATCGCTGGTCAGGTTTTTCCAGGTTGCACCAATGATGCGAATGGGATCAATACCCACGTGGTCGTAGAAGCGCGCATCCTCGACGGCAAGGATGGCGTTCTTCATTACGGGCGGAATCTCTTCATACTTAAGCGGGATTCGTTTCTCAAGCGCAAACTCGCCAATTACAGTTTCGCCGTCGTCCGCATAAACTCGCGTGACTACGCTCGGCCGGTAAGTTGCCAGTGCGGCAACCTCATTAGCGGCGCGGGAGTAGTTGAGCTCGTAGGCCGCAATAATGCCGGTTAAGCCGCCGGCAGCCAGGGCCAAAAGCAGGACTGCCGGAAGCCAGAATCTACGTAAAATATGGCGGCGTTGCTCCGGCGGGGCAGTGTAAATGGCTTTGGGAGAATAGGATTTCAACTTCGAACCCGGGGATTTTGTTGCCATAGAATCTAAACCCTCTCTAAAACAAACGTTGCTTCAGACCGGCGACAAAGGACAACGTGGCTAGCCACAGTGTCTTCCATTCCGCGCTCCGCGCAACGCTCGAATTATACGTCAGGATGGTCGTGAACTCGATGCGGAGCGCCTGCCAAAGGCTGCCCGCGGCTGTCGCTTTAGGTGGCGGCTTTTCCTATTCTGCGTATCAGGCTCTATAATCTACATGCAAACGGGGGGCGACAGGCTTCGACAGGGGTTTGGACGACCGACGGATGCCATGCCGGGCTACTCTATGCAGCTCGTTAAAACGCGTAGGGAAAAAACAATTGCCAATAACAATGAATTGGCTCTCGCTGCCTAATTAGGCACGAGCGTCTCGCCGCAAGTTGCTTATGCGCGCGGAGGGAGATGTCACTCAGATAAGCTGGCTCAACCCTTCGGTCCGTGAGGTTGGGCAAGACTAAGTCGGACTAGCTTTCACCGAGGTCTGGTCGCTTCACTTACTCGGTGCAAAGCGAAAATCTGGTCGCTTGTCGGCCAGGAATGAGAAGCGACTAAGCATGTAGAGTCTTTCGGCGGCTTCTCTTGGATCCGAGTTCAATTCTCGGCGCCTCCACCATTTTGAAAAGGATGAATTATGAAGGCGGAAGGATGAAATAGACTATTCATTGGACAACCGTACACAGTTTTCATCCTTCATCCTTCATAATTCATCCTTGGACTCTAACCTTCCTATTGGCATCTTTGACAGCGGCGTTGGCGGACTTACTGTCTATCGCGCGCTGCATGAACGCCTTCCCGACGAGCACTTCGTTTACCTGGGCGACACGGCCCGCGTGCCGTACGGCACCAAATCGCTTTCCACTGTCGAACGCTACGCGATTGAAAACGCGAAATTCCTTGAAGCACACGGCATCAAGTTGTTGGTCGTTGCCTGTAATACGGCGTCGGCGCTGGCATTACCTGCCATACGCGAAGCGGTGAGTGTGCCGGTTGTCGGGGTCATCGAGCCGGGTGCGCGGGCCGCGGTTGAAGTTGCTGCGAAGAAAAAGATTGGGGTAATTGCTACGGAAGCAACAGTCCAGAGTGGCGCTTACGCGAGAGCGATCAGCGAGATCAATCCAGTCATTGACGTCATCGAGCGCGCCTGTCCGTTGTTTGTTCCCCTTGCTGAAGAAGGTTGGGCAGAGACTGAGGTGGCGCGGGCAGTGGCCGAGCAGTACCTGGCCGATTTGAGAAAGAAAGATGTCGGCGCGCTCGTACTGGGTTGCACCCACTATCCGATCCTGCGCAAACTGATCAGCGAAGTTATTGGTGGTGACGTTTCTTTGATCGATTCGGGAGAGGCTGCGGCGGGTGAGGTCCAGGAGCTTTTGCAATCCAGCCTCCTGCTGTGTCCGGAAAGGGAGCGCCGCACACGAGAACGCCAGCTATGTGATGACCTGGATCACTTCTACGTGACAGATGCGGCCGAGCGTTTCGCGAAAGTGGCGGAGCGATTTTTAGGAACTGCACCCTCAGTGTTGGAAGCGGTGGAAGTTTGGGGAGACGATGAGCTTAGAACGCACTGACGGGCGCGCCTTCGACGAATTGCGCCAGGTCAAAATAACACCTGGTTATCTTCCTTACGCAGAAGGTTCGGTGCTCATTGAGATGGGCCAAACACGAGTAGTGTGCGCGGCTTCGGTCGATGAGCGGGTGCCCTCGTTTCTTCGTAACAGCGGTCAGGGTTGGATCACTGCTGAGTATTCGATGTTGCCGCGCGCTACTCAGCAAAGAACGCCGCGAGAGGTTAGACGCGGCGGACCGTCGGGTCGGACGCACGAGATTCAGCGCTTAATTGGCCGGAGTCTGCGAGCGGCGGCAGATATGCGGCTGCTTGGAGAACGCACAATAACCCTCGACTGCGATGTTCTACAGGCCGATGGTGGCACCCGCACCGCAGCGATCACAGGCGCTTACGTTGCGTTTGCCGTGGCCGCTAGCCGCCTTCTCAAGACGGGCAAAATCCAACGGAATATTGTTACCAACGAAGTGGCCGCGATCAGTGTGGGCATTGTGTCGAACACGCCGCTGTTGGACTTGAAATACGACGAAGACTTCAAGGCGGAAGTTGACATGAACGTGGTCTGCACAGGCGACGGCCGGTTCATTGAGGTGCAGGGCACCGCAGAACGCGAGCCATTCACACGCGATCAAATGGAGATTTTACTTAGTTTGGCAGCAGTGGGAATTCAGTCGTTGGCCGCAATTCAAAGGGAAGCTATCGCCAAAGCGAACTCTTAGCCTGCGCCTTGTGTTGACCGGCGAAACTTTGATTTGTGCGCCGGCGCAAGTTACCTTTTGCCGTGCGGGCATGGTTCCAGACAACGAGGTCTCTCGCGCAGAGCATCGAACACAGGTAAAAGCGCTTCCTGACACGCCAAACCTTAAACATCGTCATAAACCTACGCGATCACGAGGAGTCGAGTTAATAAGATGAAACACCTGATAGCGGTTTTGCTGCTGATTACCGGAACCTGTTCCCTGGCCGCGGCACAAGAGTCGTACACCAACGAGCAGATTGACTATACGATCGAGCTGCCGTCGTCCATGTGGCGCGTGATCTCTGAACCTGACGCGGCCCATGAGCACGCGGAATTCGTGAACGGAGATCGGCTTGACGGTCACCTACAGATTCGCAAGGAAGTGGTTGACGCCGGTACAACTCCCTCAGATCTTGCTCGTCGTGACATGGATCAAAAGCTGAGATTTCTGCCGGGGTTTGTCGAAGGAAAAGAGGAATCGTTTAAGGGTCGTCTTAATGGAGTGACCGTATCCTACGAGTTTGTAAAGACAGCTAAGCCGATGATGGGCCGCATTTATTATCTTCAGGGTGACAACCGCACTATCTACGCTTTGCGTTTTACTGGCTTGCGCGACAAGCTCGCGCGTATTCGCAATCAAACTGATCTGATCGCCCGCAGCTTTAAACTCAAATAAGCAATTTTGTAAAAGCTCATCCTGGCCGCCATGCGCAACAATGCGTTGGCGGCCAAAGTGTTTATCTGTGACTGGGGTTGTCGACCTGTAACGCAAACTAATAGTTTGCGTTACAATCCCCTGAATGAGACTGACGCTCGCTCCCGGCTTGTCAATCAGGAAATCGCCGATCGAAGGCAAGGGTTGCTTTGCGGTTGCTCACTTCAGGGGCAGGCGGAAGATTGCAGAGTACACAGGCGAGAAGATTACAAACGCTGAGGCTAATCGCAGGGCCAGCCGGCGGAGGTTGCGCATCTGCGCAATCAATAATCGCTGGAGCCTGGACGGCAGCCGCGGAGGAAACGGTACTCACTACATAAATCATTCATGCGAACCCAACGCCTACATGAAGATCCTGTACGACCATATCCTCTTCATTGCCCTTCGTGAGATCGAGCCTGGCGAGGAGATTACAATTGACTATGAATCAACGCTCCACTCTGACAAAAAAAGGTGCACCTGCAGAGCGCCTTCCTGCCGAAAAACGATTAACAAGACTCGACTCGGTCTAACGAGTTGAGACTTTTGCCTGGCCGCCTAGCTTGGAACGAACTAGATCTCGGCGATCGATTTCGAAGTCCACAAGGACAAATAGCATTATTGTTAGCAGTCATATCGAAGCGCTCAAAGTCGCGGTAAAGTGAAACTGAATTTTGATCCGCGGCCTACCTCTGATTCCAAACCCACGGTGCCACCGTGCTGCTCGACCACCTCGCGAACGAAGGACAGACCGAGACCGGTAGATTCTTCATCCTTTTCTTTGTCGTCCCGGACGACGCGGTAAAACTTTTCCCAAACACGGTCGCGGGCTTCAGCCGGAATTCCATAGCCCCGGTCTTCAACGCAGAGCCGCACGGCTTCAGCTTCAAGTGCGGTCGATACGGTGACCGTCGTTCGCTCCGGGCTATACTTGATCGCGTTACTAACCAGATTTTTGATTGCCTGCGTAATCATGCTCTTGTCAGCTGCAACCGGAGGAAGTCTCTGTGTAGGTACCTCGACCAAACGGATTCGTCTTTTCTTGGCGACCTTTTGCAGGCTGGCTATTGTTTCTTTTACGACCTCGTCCAACCGAAGAGGAATCTTTGAAACCTCCTGCCGATCTTTCCTTTGCAGGTTAGTGACGGCCAGGAAGGTATTGATCATGCGTGAGAGCCGTTGCGATTCATTCGCAATGATGGTTACAAACTCCCGGGCCTGTTCCGGAAGTCCCTCATCAGAGCTTAGTAGTTCTGCAAAGCCGTTTATGCTTGTGATAGGTGTGCGTAACTCATGCGACATCAATGAAATCATATCGCTTTTCAATTGCTCGTATTCTTTTAGAAGCGAGAGGTCTTTGACAATCAGCGCCAGGCAGAGCGGTTGGGATGCTCCTTCTGTCTGGTTGTCTGTTTGGGTGCCTGTTTGACTAATTGCGAGGCTCGAACCCTTGCTCAGTGCCCCGTTCGAATTCTCCAGGACAAGCGAGATGCGCAGCCCGTAAGTAGCATTTCGGTCGGGAAAATGAAGCTCGCGTTCATAAGCTTCACCAGTTTGCAAAACTCTGCGCACGGCAAGGACCGGCTCATCGAAAATATCTGTACGAAAACGGTCCAGAAGATCGAAAAAGCTCATCTTGCGCGTTTCGTCCTGCGCGAGCCCAGCCAACTCTGCCAGCGCCGGATTGGTGTACGCAATCCTGCCGTCGAGGTACCCGAGCGCTATGCCGTCGCCTATTTCTGAGAGCGCGTTGACACCTACACTCTGCTCCAACAAAGCTCCGTTAAGAACATACAACGACTGAAGTCTCTGCTCAGATTCCCTTGCAGAAAAGAATGCGAGCCAGCCGCGCTTGCCAGTCGCTTTGTGAGTTTCTTCCCGTTGCAGATTGCGCGCCATCTGGCTACCAACCGCCATCAGTAGCGCCCGATCGTCTTCGTCGAAACCTTTAGTAACGCGAATGAGGAGCGCACCAACTGTATGATCTTCATGCCGTAACGGTAAGGCAACATTTGCGGCAGAATCATCCGACTCGATCTTTTCCACAATGATTTCATCTGCTGCCATCGAGCGCTCACACAAACTGACGCCATCGCGCCACGCCGAGTTTCTGCTAGTGTCGGCCGATGCGCCCTGAGCCGCACGCAGTCTTGCCGCGGAAACCAGGCTGCCATCGCCGCCCAGGCGAAAAACGATTGCCTCACTTGGTGCGAGGACGGTATCAAGTAGTTTCAAACCACTCAATAAACGGTGTTCCGCATCATTCACCACTGATTCAAATTCCCACGAGGATGCAATCAGCTTTTTAGTTAGCTCAATGTCCTGCTCTCGCAGTCGTTTGATTTGTATCGTCGCAGCAGAGATTGAACCAGCGAGGGCCAGAGGAACGAAGAGGATATCAACGAAATAAAACCGGGAGGCAAAGAGGCTCCCCGCGGCGAGGGCGAGAAAACCGCTGCCGAGATAGAGAAAAGCTCGGCGTCCTCCCAAGCGGCCCACTTCAATGGCAACCGCGAGAGAGACCGTCAGGATCAGTGCCGCGCCAGCCCAGAAGGTAGGAGCTGTAAGCCCACCTCGTAAGTCCTTCGGGAGCAATACAAAAGCATTTTGAAGCGAGGTCAGGAGGCCGGTCGACCACAAAGCAACAGTGAGCGAGCCAGCCACCGAAGCGACAAGCGCATAAGTCAATCCAGACTTGAAGGAGGAAGAACTTGACAAGGTTGAGAGTGCTATTTGAAAAAATGAAGCGGGCGATGCGAAAGGGCTTTTGCTGGGCTCGCAAAAGCAGTGAGATTATACGCTCCCAGGCTTTTTTATTCCACTGAAAACCCTTGAATTTGTGGAGTTTCCAGTTAAAGGTTGCTGAAAATCCTAAGCGCCCACCGACTTTAGTACCGCCATTAGCTCGGGTTCTTCCCTATCGTCGACGGTTCGAAGGTCGAGTAAAACCTGGTCATCGGCGATCCTGGCAATCACCGAGGGGGAGGAAAGCCGCAGTTTCCGTTCAATCTCCCCCGCTTTTAAGTGTTCATGTTTGAGCGCAATAAGGGCGGTTGGTGGATGGACATTAGGCCCCGAGCCGCCGCCCACGGCTGATTGACCCGCCGCGATTGTCGCCGTTAACCCATTCAAGTCGCTGTTCCTGGCAAGTGCAGCTATAAAACTCTTCACTCTTTCTTCGATCGCGTCCTTCGTTAGCGCCAGCATTCGCAAAGCCGGTATTTCCTCGATAGCGCCGCGCCGATGCGCATCGAGAGTCGCTTCAAGCGCTGCCAAACATAACTTGTCTACACGCAGGGCGCGATAGAGAGAATGTCTGCGAAGCCTTTCAATAATCTCACGCCGCCCAACGATCAATCCCGCCTGAGCTGCACCTAACAGTTTATCGCCGCTGAAGGAAACGACGTCCGCGCCCGCGGCGATCGATTCGCTTATAATTGGCTCATCCTCTATGCCGTATCTACTGAGATCGTTTAGCACTCCCGAACCAGCGTCTTCGTACAGCGGCAATCCGGACTCATGCGCGAGCGATGCGAGTTGTGACAGCCCTGGTGAATCAGTGAATCCAATAATGCGGTAGTTTGAAGGATGGACACGCATGATAAGACGGGTGTTGTCGTTGATTGCCCGTCTGTAATCGTCGAGGCGAGTACGATTGGTTGAGCCAACTTCGACCATGCGCGTGCCGGAGTTGGACATTACGTCGGGCACACGAAAATCGCCGCCAATTTCTACCAGCTCGCCCCGAGATACGATCGTCTCTCCGTCGCGCGCCAGCACCGTTAGAATTAACAAAGCTGCTGAGGCGCAATTGTTGACAATCAACGCTGCCTCGGCACCCGTTAATTGAGTTAGAAGTTCTTCCGCGTGGCCCCCGCGCCTACCTCGCGAACCATTTATTGGATCGTACTCAAGGGTGCAGTATCCCGCCGCTTCCTTTGCAATAGACTTTCGTGCCGTCTCCGACAATGGAGCACGTCCTAAATTGGTGTGAAGAATTACGCCGGTAGCATTGATGACGCGACGAAGCATGGAAAGCGCCTCGCGCTGGCAGAGAGAATGGATTCTCTGCACCGCTTCATTGAGTAGTGCGTCTTTTGTCCTTTCCGGACACCCCTCGGATCGGATTTCTCTACGCATCTCTTCAGTAACTTCTCTAGCGATTGTTGTGAGGTGTGCCACACCAACTGAGCTTACCAGTCGTGTTACCACTTCCGTGCGAAGTAGCTGATCGACCGATGGGATCGCACGTAAGGTAAGATCTTTGGACGCAGCGGGATTCGACATAGTATTTAGAGAATTTCGTTTACCTGATTAGAATAGCCGCTCCCTGCCACTGCAGCAAACCGCTTTTTCATGAATCTGGAGCAAAATAATGCCTTCAGTCGCTAATTGTTGACATAGAGCTTTTGAAACCACTAGACTCGCTTCAGCTGCGACGCGTTAGCGAAGCATCTCCGCCCGTTTTCCCACCTGTAAGGAGAATCATCCAGTGCGAAAGTCAACCAGCGATAATAATTTCCTCCGCTCACAACTGAGAGCCAAGAAGAAGAGCAAGTTTTCTGCGGGGCCAGCTGAGCCCACAGTCGATGACCAGCTTTCGCGACTCGAAGAAGACATTCGGCGGCTGAAAATTGAATTTGACGTATTCTTTAACGGCGCTTCAAAAAAACCACCCTACGACACGAAAGGGCGGGTTGACACAATGATGAAACGTTTGGGCGATGATCGCACGCTCAGTTTTGCCCAACGCTATCGCTTTAACTCCTTAGGTTCGCGTTACAACGCCTTCCGCGACCTTTGGCGGCGAACAATGAAGGGTCGGGAAGAGGGTCGGGACCCGGGAGCTACAGCGCGGGTCAGTGCAAAGCAGCAGGCAGTGGCAGAGTTCAAGCGAGCAGACTTCGTATGCGACGATGCTCATAAAGACGTAGAGTTGGTGAAGCACCTGTACAGCGCTTTGGTAGAGGCAAAAAAAGTCTGCGGGGAGTCAGTAGAAAACTTTTCCTTTCCTCGGTTTCATCGGCTGATTGCATCGCGGGCCGATGGCCTCAAAGAGCGTCTCGGTTGCGAAAGAGTTGCTTTTTCTATCGATGTGGAAGGCGGGCACGTTAGCTTCAAAGCTAAGGGCGAAAGAGCTTAGGAACCAGAAAACATCCTGGAAAACAAAAAAGGCAACCTGATTGGTTGCCTTTTTTTTGCGCTTACCGGACCGAAAGACCGGAAGCGGTCAGTGGCGTTGCAAAAGCAAGCCGGGGAGACCTACACCTTCATCACGTTTTCTGCCTGTGGTCCTTTCGGGCCCTGGGTCACCTCAAACTCAACTTCCTGACCCTCTTCAAGAGTCTTGAAGCCGTCGCCCTGGATGGCGCTATAGTGAACAAAGATGTCCGAAGAGCCGGGTTGTTCGATGAAACCATAACCCTTCGAATTGTTAAACCACTTGACCTTACCGGATATTCTAGACATAACAACGAATCCTCCTAACGATTCGGTAAAACGGGGCGAGAGCTTGCAGAGCTTTCGCGCGACCTGGTTAAAGCTTGTGGGCCGGACGCGCTTCTTAAGGGGCGCAATACGGAAACACCATCAAGAAAAAATGCACGACGAAAAGCGCCGGTTGGCGCGTTCCATCATGCATACTTACGGGGGAAAACTACAGAAAGACATTGCTGTAAAGCTTGTAAAGCGAAAAACTTACGACCAATCTCGAGGCTTCACTCTAAACGAGGGCGCATACTAAGCGAAAGCAATTTCGGCTGTCAAGAGAAAAAAGGTCACTTGACGGCGCTGGTCAATAGATACCGTAATGGATTCACCGGCTCGTCGTTGATTCGGATCTCGTAATGAAGATGCGGCCCTGTAGACCTACCCGTGGAGCCTACGCGGCCAATGAATTGGCTTCTCTCGATTGTTTGACCCTGAGCGACATCGATGTGAGACAGGTGTCCGTAGCGGGTCGTCAGACCACCGCCGTGATCCACAACTATTAACTGGCCATAGCCATTCTGCCAGCCTACAAAGGCCACCTTACCGCTAGCACCTGCCACGACGGGATCGCCTGTGGCCGCGTCAATATCCTGGCCGGAGTGAAATTCATAAGAATTCCCGCCAAAGGGATTCCGGCGACCACCAAAACCGCTTTCCAGCTTTCCCACCACGGGCCAAACCGACGGCGTGTAACCACGTTCCCGCAAAACACTCTCATACGCATGCATGTTACGTTCGAGCTGACTCATCTTGCCTTCCAGGGCGGCCAGGCTGTTGGCATCCAGGGGCAGCGCCGGACCACCAGTACCGGGCAAAGTAACCACTTCACTTATAACTCCCGACTTTTCAGCGAGTTTTCGGGAAGTATCTTCAACCGCATCGACACGATTGCTCAACGCAATTAGTTCCTGGCGTTGCCGCTCGTTTTCAGCCCGGAGACGTTGATTTTCAATCCCCGTTCGAAAGTGCGTCGCTTGTTGGGTCAGGCCATAAAAGCCGTAAAGCGAACCAGAGAGCAGCGTGATCACTAAGGATGCAAGAATTCGGAGGGATCTCTTTTCGACGCAAAAGCGACGGATGTGTGAACTGGAGCGCGGGGTGTGGGCAATTATGAAAGCGTAAAAACGGTCATCTCTAGCCATTTGTTGTCTCTCCCGTTGCGTCAAGCAATAGCAGGGGGGGCCGCTAATGGCAACTGAAAAGCACAGCCTCCAAAAGGCGACTTGTGCGGAGCTTCTTGATCTACGAGGTTAGTTTTTGACCTGCTTGAAGATTGCAGCGGATGGATAAAACCTCAGATAGTTGAGGTGAAAACCCTTCCGGCCGGCGCTGCAAAGAAGTGTGACCCTATCATACGCATCAAGGTCATTGCAACAGTGCCGCGGTTTGATTTGACTAGAGGTCTCGAACTTCGCGGTGGCGTCGGGAGCGGTCTCGCAGTATTGAAAAAACAATCATCACTATCACCGCAACGAATATTACGACAATCAGGACTTTGATGGCGCCGAGCAAAAAGCCGCCGAGTGTGATGAGAGAGCCAAGCAGGGTTATTACGAGGAGAATTAATGCGGTGATGCCGCCAATTGCTTTAATTAAGAATGCCATAATTCGAGCCTTGTTTGTTATGTCTTCTAAGAACCTAGGAACTTCGTTTGAAAGGAATACTCTCCAGTTCCTTCCGACCGAATTGCGTGGTTTCTCCCGATCGAAAGCGGGGCGAGTCGACTGCGGAGTCGACGACTACTGAGGGAGGTGGTCGTCGCGAGTCGAAGCGAATAATTCGACTGTTAGAACCTCGGCGGCGTACATAGTCGAAGAGCATATAGGCGCCAAGCGCCACGAGTGCAACCGGGAGTAACTGACGAACTGGAAGCTGCACACCGAGAAGCGTGTGAAGCAGGAAGAGTGTGCCAATCACAACAAGCGTCACACCCCACGCAAAAGGATTTCCATACAAACGCCGAGCGATTACGTCCTCTTCTGTATCTGGCGTGAGTCCGGCGCGCATGAGCTGGGCGGTGCGACAGGCATCTACCGCGGCAAAGAGCCAGGTGCCAAGCACACCGAGAATGAAGAAATGCATCCCCTGTGTGAGCACAGCCATCTGGAAGAAACTTGCAAAGATGGCAAAGTGGACGATCGCTTTAGCCGTCTGTCCGTTGTAAGCGGCACCGAGCCCGGGGACGAAGGACAAGAGCGTGGCGACAAATGGAGAACTGTTGCGGTAGCTAGCGGGAGACGCCGACGATTGTGACTCATGCCGGAGCAGCTCGACGCCGGCAACGATGCAATCCTGGCAAAAAGGGAAGCCGCGAATCCGGTGGTCACAAGCGGAACACAGCCGCCGGCCGCACTGGTTACATTGGACAACTCCCGGGTTCTTCGGATGATAAGTGCAATACAACATTACTACTCAGCTTTGGCGCTCAGCGCGGCCGCCGGCATGCCCCCTTGGCCATGTCACTACGGCTTGTTTTGCCGGTTCTTGTTGGTAGCGCCGTTTTGTTTTGGTGACTGCTTCGGCTGACTTTGTTCAGAAGCTGGTGGCGTGCTCTGATGCTGGCCCCCGACCAGCTCCTTGAGACCCTGGGTAATCTCTTTTATCCCACCACCAGAGCCACCGGCATAACTTTGTTCGGCCAAACGCAGACTGGCACTATAGACACCACTAATCGAGCCGTCTGCCGACACAGTATTAGTTAGAACAAACACCGCCACAAGCAGCATAGTGGCTACCGTGGCAAGCTGGGGAGAAATAATCGGATCGAGCCAAACTCTCAACCACGACGCGAGTCTCTCGCTGAAAGTTGCGCGAATCTCCTGTGAAATCCTGGAGCCTGATGTTGCCAACAAGATTCTTTCATGGAGGCCGGCTGGCAGGGGTTTTTCCTCACCAACATAGATGTAGCAGGTACCGATCGCGCGGACGACTTCACCCGGAAGCTCCGTGCAGCGAGCGCAAAGAACAGCATGCCGTTCCCAACGATGATAAAGCGAGGCAGGCAGAAACCCGTCCAGATAGTCTGTAAGAAACTCTTCAAAGTCCTCGCAGGTCATCGCTGTTTCGGGCATGGTGCTTAACAGAATCCGTGCCTCCAACTCTTTGGGAGTTTCTAGACCGTTTGCAGCGCGACATGACTGCATTGTGTTTTTTACTTCGCTTAGAGTCTCGTGACACACCGGGCAGCGAAGCGCATGCTCGGCAAACGCCTTGTGCATATCAGGCTCAAGCACGCCATCGAGGTAATCCGTCATTCGGTCTTCAAAATCGTTACACAGCATCAGGTTTATCTTTCCCGCCCCATTCCTTTTTCACTTCCTAACTGAGTCGCCCCCGCAGACGAAACAGTTCTGTAGAGACTACACCTCGCGAGATTATGCTTCGCTGACGGCCAACACTTTCATGCGCCGCAAGATCTTAGCTAACTCGATACGACCTCGATTGATTCGCGACTTCACAGTTCCTTCCGGTATCTCCAAAAGATCAACTATCTCCTGGTAGCTCAGTTCTTCGATATCCCGAAGTATTACGCAAGTTCGCAGGTCCGGCGAAAGCTTATCTATGCCGGCCTGCACCTGCGCGCCTAATTCCTGACGCTCCATCTCCTGCTGCACCGAACGAGAATCCGTATGGAGGTGATAGGTGTGATCCGCAAGATCATCGGCCTGATTGTCATGTGGTGTGCGCTGTCGTTTTCTGTAGTCATCGATAATCAGATTGCGCGCCAACCTCATCAACCAATTCTGCAGGTCACCCTGTTTAGCGTCATATTGTTCCAAAGATCTGTAAATCCTGATGAACACTTCCTGAGTCAGGTCCTCAGCTACGTCAGCTCGCGAAGTAAAACGGTAGGCCAGGTTATAGATTCTTCGCGAGAAGCTGTGCACAATCTCTTCCCAGGCCGCCCCATCCCCCGAGCGACACCTGCGAACCAATTCGGCTCCTTCGTTGGCAGCCAAAGCTCTTGCAGCCCCCACTTATTGCTTCCCCGCCTACTTATTTATTGTCCTTCAGACTCGCGTCACGAGGACTTCCCCTTGCTGAAGCGGAATTACGATTCGGTGAAAAGGAAAGTTCCGGCAAACCCTCAAACTGCGGAGCGCTCGCGGAATTCCCCACGTTGAAACTCACGTAGCTTCTCCGAAAGCAGCTTATCAGCCGCTTTCTTGCTCCGTGTTATGAACTGTAGTAGCCTTCGCGCGGCCCAATATCTTGTGGTTTACTTTCTTGGCAAGTCAAGCGGTTTACTAATTGATGAAGTCTAATACGCGAAAATACGTCGAATTTGGAGCACTTTGCCTGCTCGCCCTGGCGATTCTGTGGTGGTTTGGCAGGAAGCTAAACTGGTTGGAAGTGCGCCAGGCCGTTAGCCATGCGAATCTGTATCTGCTCGGTCTCGCCGTGCTGGTAATCAGTTTGGCCTATTTCTTCCGGGCAGCCCGCTGGGGCGCGCTGCTTGCTCCACTTTGCCCAGCGAGTCTGCGAAATCTTTTTATTGCTACGACGGTAGGTTTTGGCGCCGTGTTCCTGTTCGGGCGCACTGGAGAGGTTGTGCGCCCAGTAGTTTTGCCGATGCGCGACCCTAAAATCCGCCCCAGTGCATCCTTCGTTACGATAATGGTGGAGCGAATCTACGACATGATCGCTGTTGTCGTCTTGTTTGCGGTAAATCTTCTATGGTTCAGGCCACCGGAAAATGCGGGTGTTGCGTTTGGCCGTGTCCGCATGGTGGGGATCATTCTGCTATTTGTGGCAGCACTCGGAGTGTTTGGTCTAACTCAGTTTAGAAAAAAGTCACAAGGCGCAATTGACTGGATTAAGCGGACACTCGAGCGGCGACGTTTCATACCAGCCCGGTTAACGCGAGCGGTGGTGAGTATCCTTGAACAACTAGCCAGCGCGCTAAGAGTATTGGTAGATGCGCGTGAGCTTGCTGTTACGGCCGCCTGGTCAGCCATGGTGTGGCTGGCCATTGCGCTCGCTAACTTACTTGTGTTCCGAGCTTTCGGACTCCATTTTGGCGTAACTGAAACAATCTTTGTACTCGGTTGGTCGCTGGTAGGTTCACTCGTGCCTACACCGGGCGGGGCGGCGGGTGCTTTCCATGCCGCGACTGCTGCCGGACTAATTCTTCTTGGCGTAGCACGGGAAAAAGCAGCGGCAGTCTCGATCGTGCTCCATGTGGTCGATTTCGGTCCAGCCTTGATTTTTGGCGTGTATTATATCCTCCGTGGCGACATCAACCTCTCGCGCTTGCGCGCCAAGACATCATCTGAATCTGTCGAACATGCCGTAGAAGATGAACCGATTTTGCCGGAGAATTCGTCCGACCAGCTATTCATGCCGGCCGAGCTGTAAGCAACCGTTGCCAGGGATTGAATATATCGAAAGAACGCGGGTTTAAATCCGACTCTGAGGTCTAAAGCGATGAAGTGTCCATTCTGCGGTTATCTCGAGGATAAGGTGGTCGATTCGCGCGAATCTCGTGAGGGCGAGGCAATTCGCCGCCGCCGCGAGTGTTTGCGGTGCGAACGGAGGTTCACTTCGTATGAGCGCATCGATGAGATTCCTTACATGGTCATCAAGAAAGATGGGCGTCGTGAGCCTTTTGACCGCAACAAAGTTATGGCCGGACTGCTGCGTGCCTGCGAGAAACGACCGGTTCCCTCCGGAAAGCTCGACTCGATAGTGAATGCCATAGAAAAGTATGTCCAGGAATCCTCCGAGCGTGAAAGACCGACAAGTAAAATAGGTGAAATGATCATGCGCCGCCTGAAGGAACTCGATAAAGTTGCCTACGTTCGGTTCGCTTCGGTGTATCTTGAATTTGAAGACGTTTCGGAGTTTATGACCGAACTAAAACACCTGGTGCGTACACGCGCTAATCAGGCAAGCAGGAAGAATTAGAAATAGGAACAGACACCTATTCAAACGGCAAACTTGATCTGGCAGGCATGAATGCTGGCCCTACTGAATGATTAAACCCGTCCGCGCAACAGGCCTTGAACGGCTGGAACTCCACCGCCTCCGCGATCGCGTCGGACGTTTGTTTGCTGCTTTGCAGGAGGCCACTGTGGCGGATGACCCCCTGGCTTCAGAAACCTGGGCGCCCCCGGTTGATCTTTGTGAGACTGTTGATGCGATAGTGTTGCGCGTGGAACTCCCCGGACTAACGGCGGATCAGATTAAGATTGGCGCCACTAATACGCAGCTAAGAATTTGGGGCGAGAAAAAACGTCGCGTGTCGCGAAACAAGATCTTGTCGCATCTCTGTTCTGAGCGCAGTTATGGCAAATTTAGCCGTCTCGTTCCATTGCGCTGGACAGTGAGCCAGCGTGACGCCACCGCTGAAGTGAGTAATGGGATACTGACGGTAAGACTTCCTAAGATCGAAGACCGGCGGGGCGTGGAATTCAAGATTCCGATAAAGGACGCAAGTGAGGATTAATCAGCGCTTGTAGACGAAGAGAACGGGGCAATAGTCTTACCAAGAGCGAGCGTACCGCTCGAAGCGAAATAGAGGAGTCAAAGCTCTCAACACCGAATTAAGTTAATATCAACTATGGCAATCATCAAAGACGCTGAAATAACCGAAGGCATTGAAGTGGCTGATAGCAGTCAGGAACTCCAGATTCCCAACGATCTGCCGGTGTTGCCACTGCGCGACATCGTCATCTATCCCTTTATGATCGTGCCGCTTTTCGTATCGCGTGAAAAATCCATCCGTGCTGTCGATGAGGCGCTCGGCGAGAACCGCATGATCCTGCTCGCATCCCAGAGAGATCTAGACAAGGAAGAACCAACTGCCGACGATCTCTACAAAGTCGGAACCGCGGCCGTGATCATGCGCATGCTGAAGCTGCCCGATGGCCGCATACGAATACTGGTGCAAGGACTCGCTCGCGCGGAAATCGAATCGGTAGACACCACCGGGCCGTATATTCGCGCGCGGGTGCATGTAATGGACGAGATCCTGCCCCCCGAGCGTTCACTCGAAGTTGAAGCATTGGTCCGAAATGTTCGCGCTTCCATGGAAAAGGCCATCAATCTGGGCAAAAACATTTCACCGGAAGTAATGGCAATCATCGCCAATTTGGATGACGCCGGCCGGCTTGCGGATCTCTCCGCCTCGAATCTTGAACTTAAGGTCGAGGACGCCCAGTCTGTGCTCGACATCGCCGATACAACTGCGCGATTGCGGCGTGTGAATGAGCTGCTTAACAAAGAGATCGAGGTGTTGACCGTCCAGCAGGAAATCAACACGCAGGCGCGGGCTGACATTGATCGCTCGCAACGCGAGTTTTATTTGCGCCAGCAGATGAAGGCCATCCAAAGCGAACTTGGCGAAGGCAACGAGCTGGCAGAGGAAGTGGCGCAGTTTAGAGAAAAGATTGAAACTGCCGGCATGCCGAAGCCCGCCGAAGATGAGGCACTACGACAGTTGAAAAAGCTTGAGCGCATGCATCCGGACGCAGCCGAGACCGCGACACTGCGAAACTGGATGGAGATCATGACCGACCTGCCATGGTCGAAGGCATCGGTTGACAATCTCGATCTCGAAAAAGCCGAGCGCATTCTGAATGAAGATCACTACGGCCTGGAAAAAGTTAAGGATCGCATCATTGAAGCGCTGGCGGTGCGCAAGCTGAAAGAGAAGCCCAAGGGACCAATCCTTTGTCTCGTCGGCCCTCCGGGCGTGGGCAAAACTTCGCTCGGACGATCGATAGCACGCGCCCTCGATCGCAAGTTCATGAGATTGTCATTGGGTGGAGTTCACGATGAAGCTGAAATTCGCGGGCACAGGAGAACTTATGTTGGCGCAATGCCGGGCCGTGTTATTCAGTCGATCCAACAGGCCGGCACTAACAACCCGTTGATCATGCTCGATGAGATCGACAAGGTTGGAGCAGACTTCCGTGGCGATCCTTCTTCGGCCCTGCTCGAAGTGCTCGACCCGGAACAGAACAATAGCTTCCGCGATAACTACCTCGGAGTCACGTTTGATTTGTCCAACGTCATCTTCATGACCACGGCGAATGTGCTGGACACGATTCAGCCGCCGCTGCGTGATCGCATGGAGGTTATTCGTCTTGCCGGTTATACCGAGGAAGAAAAACGCGAGATTGCCCGCCGGCATCTGCTACCCAAACAGATGGAAGAGAACGGCGTCACCGCGAAGGATCTGCACATTTCGAAAACGGCACTGAGCGCCATTATCCAGCAGTACACACAGGAAGCAGGACTGCGGCAATTGGAGCGAGAGATCGGACGAGTCTGCCGCAAGGTTGCGCGGCGCATCGCGGAAGGCCACAAGGGCTCGGTTAGTGTTTCCCTGAAAAATCTTCATGAGTTTCTCGGTGCCCCCAAGATCATTCCCGAAGAGGTACTCAAGAAGGACCAGGTTGGTGTGGCAACCGGCCTGGCATGGACCGCAGTTGGTGGAGACGTGCTCTTTATTGAAGCTCTCAGGATGAAAGGCAAAGGCAACCTGGTGCTCACCGGTCAGCTGGGGGAAGTCATGCGCGAGTCGGCGCAGGCTGCTTATTCATACGCCAAGTCGCGAGCCAAGGAACTGGAGATCAATGAAGACGATTTCAATACCTATGATCTCCACATTCACATTCCGGAGGGTGCGATTCCAAAAGATGGACCTTCCGCCGGGATTACACTCGCGACGGCGATGGTCTCGGCCCTTTCCGGAAGAGCGGTGCGGAAAGACGTGGCAATGACTGGCGAGATTACGTTGCGCGGAAACGTGCTCCCCGTCGGCGGCGTAAAAGAGAAGGTACTGGCCGCTCGACGCGCTCGAGTGTCCACGATAATTCTCCCGCAACAGAACCGGCGCGATCTGGACGAGGTTCCCAAAGAACCCTTCAAAGACATTCGTTTTGTATTTGTTGACAACATGCGGCAGGTCTTTCGCGAAGCCTTGAAAGAGAGGGTAGTTCCGCCAGTGAGTTCCGGCACGCGTCCGCAACGAATGCCGCAGGCTGCGGCCCCCAGACCGGCCTGAAAAGGCCGCAAAACGGCAAATTATTGGAGGCCGAAATTCGCCTACCGTGCGAAGTTTTATACAACTTCGCGAGCGTTTTTTGAATCTTATTACTTAGTTTCTTGACACGAGTTTTGTAGAAATAGAGAAGCCAAATTTTAGCTCTTTTGACGCCCGCTTTAGCGGGAAAGCTTGATTAAAACTGACCCCTTTTGATTCGTTCAAAAAGCCTCAGCAGCCCGATAGTTTTTAACAATGTTCGACTACTTTAGGAGTTTAGAACAATGAGATTTTACAGAAAGTTTCCCTCTGGCCTGGCGGCCCTCGCGTTAATCCTGACGCTCTCCGCTGTCTCTTTTGCACAGAAACACGATAGTAGTTTCCCCAACATCAAAATCAAGAATTTCGGCCAGATGGACGAGCGTTTCTATCGCGGCGCGCAGCCAAAAGAAGAAGATTACAAAGGCCTGGCGACGCTTGGCATCAAAACAGTAATTGATCTGCGAGAGGATCCCGAGTCGTATGAGAAGCGCGACGTCGAAGCGTTGGGATTGCACTACGTAAATATCCCGATGGGCGACAAGGAATATCCAAAACTCGATCAGGTCCATCAGTTTTTGACACTAGTGGATGACCCGTCGACGGGCAAGTTCTTTGTCCACTGCGCCGGCGGTCGTCATCGCACCGGTGTGATGGGCGCGGCCTACCGCTTCAACCACAATCACTGGAACTTCGATCAGGTGTATGCCGAGATGAAAGACTACGACTTTTACACTCGCTTCGGTCATGGAAAGATGAAAGACTTTGTGCAGGACTACTGGCAACAAATCCAGGCAAAACAAGGTGGTGCAACCGTACCGGCAACCGTGACTCGCTAACATCAAATTTAGGTGCTGAAATGAAGAAGGGCCGCTCAAGTTGAGCGGCCCTTCTGGTTGACAACCGTTTTTGGACTAGTCGGCCAGTTCGCGAGCGTGTCCAGACAATAATTCGGCCTACTGATACATGTAGGAGAAGCTCTTCTTCTGTTCCCACTCGATGCTAGCTACGTTAGCTGAATCCCCTGCGAGGATCTCCTCGCTTAGTTTGTCGGTAGTAATATCTGGACTTACATCAACCGAATAGACCAAACTCCCCAGGGATCCGTTGCCGTTTTCCCGTTCCATTGCTCTGAGTTCTGAATCAAAACCATGTCGGTTGAGAATGTCCCTCAAGATTGTCTGCGTTGTCGCCACGCTTCCGGTTGTCACTTTGAGATCCATCGTCCGCAACACCTCACCGGCCTCACGATATTCAAGAATCCAAAGGACTAAGAGGGAAAAAACGGTCAGGATAAGCGATAGGTCCCAACGTCCCACACCTGCTGCCAGACCCACTGCAAGACTAATTAAGAGCACCGTGATCTCTTTTGGATCTCGAATGTTTGTGCGGAAGCGAACCACGGAGACTGCTGCAAATATGCCGAATGCGCGGGCTGCGTTGTCTCCGACAATGAGCATCAAGGCGGCAGCCACTATGGCAAGAAGTATTTGTGTTTGGGCTACGTAAGGATTGCGCTTTAG
>DASXQM010000039.1:0-36031 GCA_036507195.1 Pyrinomonadaceae bacterium
TAGCCGCCCGGAAGCGCCTGCCGAACCGCAGGAGTGGCTGTCGCTGGCCGATGTGGAAGGACGCTACGTAACCCGAGTGCTGGAGCACACACGCGGTAACAAGCAAGCAGCCGCCAGAGTGTTGGGTGTAGACCGTAAGACTCTCGACAGAATGATCAAACGACACTGTATCGACTTCGCCAGTTTTGCAAACTTAACTTTACGCAAGTTCATTCCACGACCCCTGCCGGCACAGCCCCGTTATCGTTTTTGAAGGATGAAGCCCGATATGCTTTAGCTTGTCGTTGTTGCACAAGCAGTCGGCCACGGATAAACACGGATGAAACGGATAATACTCTCTTCTTTAGATCCGTTTCCTTCGTATTTATCCGTGGCCGACTGCTTGTGCAACAACGACAAGCTAAAGCATATCGGACATCCTTCTACGGCGCTTTGGTCCATGCTGAGGCATTTCTGACTGGTTGCAAATTTCCTCGGCACAAAACCCCCAGCAAAATGCCAACGGTCTCTGCGGCACGCTTATTGAATAAGAAAAACATCAGGTACCCTCACGGTTCCTGAAAACGCCAGGGACATTTCGAATAACAGAAAGAGCGTGGAACTCCTTTAACGGTAATCGGACGATTCCAAGCTCTTTCTGTTTTTTCTTTTTGCGACCACCGCCCTCAGCTTTCGCGCGAGCTTATTAAGCGCGGCATGAAATGTGCCGATAAGGTTAATGCAGCATGCAGACGCTGCATTCATGCTCCAGATGGGTAATACAACCAGGCTTTCCGTCCTGTCCCCATCCAGATCGCCCCAATAACCTCTCCAACAAGTTCAGCAAGTTTGCGACGCTTCTTTTGCTGAAAGCAGATCGCGAAATAATTTTCGAAGGACGCATACGCATGTCGCTTCGCAAGCACATCGCAAAATTGGTCACAACCGTCTTGATAAGCGGAATCATCCTGTCGACAGGTAAGGCGCAAGAAGGCTCGATCGCCGGCAACCTATCGTCGGATTTCAATTTGCAGGCTCCTTCTCCTTTCGTCCTCCGCACAACTGAATCAATCGTGGCAGCATTTATTAAAACTGAGGCTCAAGTGCGCGATGCTTTGAATCAGCACACCTTCAAACGTGAAGCTGTCTTACAGACGATCGGACCAAACGGAGAGGTGACAGGCGAGTACATTCGAAATTCGCAATTTCTTTTCGACGATAAAGGGAATCGTATTGAGCGGGTTACTTTTCATCCTCCCTCAACGATCAGGGAGATGAGAATCACTAAAGAGGACATCCAGGATCTTGCTGGCGCCCAGCTTCTGGGCGTCGACATTTCCGAAACAAGCAAATACCGATTGAGCTATGCAGGTGAGGAAACGATCGCCGGAACGCGTGTCTACGTTTTGATAGTTGAGCCCTCAGTCTCCCCAAACCCTCACCGGATGAACGAGCGCTTTTTCGTCGGTCGCGTTTGGATAAATGCGGATAGTTTTCAAATCGTGAAAGTCAAAGGTGTCGTCGAACCCCACGGCAAGCAGCGTTTCCCCGTTTTTCAAACTTGGCGTGAACCTCTCACGTCAAAGCTTTACTTACCAACTCGCACCGAAGCTGACGACGTTCTTCATTTTCCAAAACGCGACGTCAACTATCGCATCCGAGTCAGGTACTACGACTACAAACTCTTCACCAGCAAACTCAAAATCACAGAAATAGACGAGCCTGGTAATTAACCACCCACGGTCGACCGCCCCCCGAGGTCAACGAAATGAAACCCATTTTTCTGATTTTTTTCTTACTAGGATCTGTATGCGCTGTCAGTGCACAGAAAAACGCTGAAGTCTGCGTAAAGAATCACAATGCGCCGCCCGTTAGTTCCTACTATTGGCCGCCTGATACGGACGTAAAGGTCTATTTTTCTCGTGGGATGTTTACTGACGAACAGCGGGAAACGTTGCTTACCGCCATGAAGAACTGGACTACGGCCGCGGCGGAAACCGGTGCCGGCATCAAGTTTTCCTACGCAGGAGAGACTGAAAAATTGGTTAGCTGTAGTGGATGTCTCACCGTTACGCGACGTGAGGTGTACAAGTACGATCGAAAGCACTACGCCTTTTTCAACCCACTCAAACAGGATGGCGATGGACTGCTCGTCTCTGCGTGGATTGATTTCGATTTCGCCACCACTAGTCCGCAAGCCTTACAAGGATTCATGACCCACGAATTAGGACATGGTATGGGTTTGTGGGACTGCACCACGTGCAAGAAGAAGAAGACGATCATGAATGGGTTCCCCGGAATAAATCGCGACAACGGGCTCATGCAACCATCAACGTGCGATATGGAAGTTGTGAAAGAGATTTATCAATTGCAACGACGCGTTGATAACAACATTGTCACCGATACAGGTAATCGGCGCGGGCAGCAGTAGCCCCTTCACCTTGTGCCGGACCTCGCTCTGGCACAGCCGACGGTCTCGTGACCTGCGGATGGCGTTTGAATTCGCCCAGCTGTTCGCAGCGTCACGAGGCTTGTTGGATTTCGAAGCAAACAAATGATGAAACGATTGATCGCCTGCTCTATCCTTTTTGTTGTTGCGGTCGCTACAGCTGCACAGTCACCCGCAATAACACCTTGCAAGATTGGTAAGAATGCCCCTGCCTTTGGCTTCTGGACGTGGGGCGCAAATAGCACGATCAAGGTTTACATTCTCACTGCAGACTTCAACAACAGTGACTTGCCCTATTTACTGACGCCTCTACAGAACTGGAATGCAGTCGCAGAAGCGACCCTGTCTGGAGTGACATTTGATTACAGAGGGGCAACGTCAGCTCCACTCTATTGCGAGAATTGCTTGACGATCATGCGCGGGCCAGTCTTTGACGGTGTCAAGCGTCATGCGACTGAACTGCGCGCCTACAGTGCGCGTCGCGATCAGATCATGACCTGGGCACAAATCGTGGTCGATCCCGTGCTAACAAATCCAAGAGCGCTCACAAATGCTATCGCGCATGAATTAGGTCATAACTTTGGATTGATCGACTGCTACACCTGCAAGCAGAAAAGCACGGTGATGAATCAGTTCAAAGCTCCGAATGTGCCAAACGACATGGAAGGTCCAACTGCCTGCGACGTTGCCCAGGTCAGGACCGCATACAAAGAGCTGGCTGTCCGCGTAAGACCCTCGCCGCAAGCAACTGAAGTAGTGGATGAAGGCGAAGAGCCGGTTGATGACGACACGCCGGTTGTGATACGCAAGCCCTTTTAGATCTCAGATCTGCGGATTCCTCGTCTCACTGGCACACCTTGTGCGACACATATCCCCAGGTGCCGAAAAGGTGCCTTACAGCAGATGGTGGGGTCAAACACACCACCGTTTTGCCCGGCTGTGTTGACATCAGCTACATCCGCCCGTGAGTAACTGCTTATTGCTTCATTAGTCCACCCTCAAGTTTCAGAAACCTCCAAATCTAAAGAGCGTCCAAAGATCCGAATGACACTGGCCTCCCAGACAAGCTTAAACGAAGGATTCGCCGCGGTCTCGACGCCCACTTCCGAAGACGAAGTAAGCTCTCGGATTCTGATCGTCGATGATGAAGATATGGTGCGAAACCTGTTCGCTGATTTCTTGTCGGACACCTACATCTGCACCACGGCCTCATCAAGCGACGAAGCTCTTGCCCATTTGTCGATTGATCCGTACGCGCTAGTTATCTCCGATGTACAAATGCCCGGTCGGAATGGTGTCGAGTTGTTGCGAGAAGTTCGAACACGTTACCCAGACACCGCAGTAATCATGGTTTCCGGGATATCTCGTTCGCAGCGGATTCGGGATGCCCTGCAGTTGGGCGCGTCTGACTATTTGATAAAGCCCTGCGAATTGGACGTACTCCGATTTTCAGTCGAGCGGGCAATGGAACGGCGAGCTCTAACGATTACGGCTCGGACATATCGAGCTGATCTCGAACGACAAAATGTCGAACTTGCCGCGCGAAAGAGAGAACTGGAGCGTCTGCAAGCGCAACTTGTGCACAGCGAAAAAATGGCGAGCCTGGGTCAACTGGCAGCCGGCGTCGCTCACGAATTGAACAACCCTGCGGGATTCATATTCGGAAACATGGATCTGCTTAGGGAGTATGTTGGCAAGGTGGAGCGCATTCTTTCGGTCTTTGACTCGGCTACGTTATCCAGGCAAGACGAAGCGTCAATCCGAGAGCTAAAAGAGCAAATCAGGTATGACTCTTTGTTAAGTGATGTCCACTCAATGCTCGATGATTGCCTGGAAGGCGCCATCCGGATTCGCGACGTTGTGCTAAACCTAAGATTGTTTTCTCGACTCGACGAAGCCGACTTCAAAAAGGTCGATCTCCACGAAAGCATCGAGTCGACTATCCGTTTGTTGTCTCGATACTACGGGGCTGGTCGAACTTGTTTGCTGAAAGACTATGGCGCCCTTCCTTCAGTTTATTGCTACGCAGGCCAGTTGAATCAAGTTTGGACGAATCTACTGGTCAATGCCGCGCAAGCGATTGAAGGCGACGGAGAAGTTCGAATTGTCACCCGCGTAGAAGGAGACTTCGTTGTTGTCACGATAGCAGACACGGGCTGTGGTATTCCTGCCGATGTTCTAAATAAGATTTTCGATCCGTTTTTTACAACTAAAGCCGTCGGTGAAGGCACAGGATTAGGGCTGTCGATCAGTTACGGAATAATTGAGAAACACAAGGGCAACATTGTCGCCGAGAGCGTCGTGGGCCAGGGTAGTAAGTTCACCATTTCAATTCCCATAAGCACACCATTGTCAGCGGGTGCGCCTGGCGAATTGTGGGAGCAAAGATTGCAAAAAGTACGAGGAGACCATGTTACATGAACTATAAGATTCTTATCGTCGACGATGAGTTACCCAATATCCGTTTGCTCGAGCGTCTTTTTAGGCAGGAGTACTACTGTTTGACAGCAACGTCCGGTGAGGATGCAATTAAACTCCTGGACCAGCATGAGATCGCGGTAATTATTACCGACCAGCGGATGCCACAGATGACTGGAATTGAGTTGCTGAAAAAAAGTGCGGATCGCCGTCCCCACATGGTTCGAATCTTGTTAACTGGCTACACAGATGTTGAAGCTCTTGTTGAGGCGGTCAACTGCGGACTAGTCTATATGTACGTCAGCAAGCCTTGGAACAACGAAGATTTGAAACTACGCATTAGTCGAGCGGTTCAGCACTACGAACAAAACAAACAGCAACATGCACTGGTTGCGGCTAATGATCGGCTCACCGCGCGCATCAAGGAAATGAAACTTGGCTTTGTGAAGTCAATGTCAGGCATTCTCAAGATGAAGGACGAATTTATCTACGCTCGTGGTGCGCGAGTGAGTAGGTATGCAACGGTCATTGGCGAATACCTTGCCTTGAATGAAGACCTACTGGAAGATCTTAGCTTAGCCGGTTTCTTACATGAGTTAGGTGTTCTTGGTATGACCGACGAAGGTGTAGCTTCGCCACTCTCATCTGCTAATTCACGAGTTGCTGCGGATCCGGAGCGCGCTGCGCAAACACTCTCATGTTTTCCCGAACTCAGAGACGTGGCCGATATCATCCGGTTTCAGCGCGAGAACTTTGATGGTACGGGATATCCTATCGGCCTGATCGGTGATCAAATACCCATTGCGTCCCGTATCCTTAGAGTCGCCAGTGAGTATGACGCTTTGACAAAACCACGGGATGGTGCGCAAGAGATTAGTCACAGTGAGGCGGTCGCGAAGTTGCAGCGCAGTACCGCGCTGGCGTTTGATAACGACGTAATTCAAGCTTTAATAAACTTGCCGGTGGGTGAAATGAATAGTTGGAAGAAAGTACCCTCCACCTCTGCCAGTCCAGAGCTAATCACGGTTTCCATCAACTGACCCTCCTTGGTACTTAATTTGGGGCCACAACCAGCACCCCTGCGTTTAACTGTTTGACATAGAACTCGAGGATATGAGATATATTCAATCGCGTTATCTTTGAAATCTTGTTCGTGGCGATTTAAGGCAAACTTGCTCCACGTAAAAAACTGCTAAAGAGCCGTGAGGGAACTCAGCTTTCATGAAACCCCGCGCACTCTTAGGCGCGGGGTTTTTTCTTTTTCCTGCGCAACGTTCAGTTATTACCCGCCTTAACCCTTAAGCCACGACTTAACCCAATGTCTGACGAATGTCCGACGAACTTTAGTTTGTCGCTCATTGACCTGGGCGAGTGGCTGGTCGCTGGCTTGTTCAAACGAGCAACTCCTACTTCGCGACGACGACAAACTGAAGTTTATCGGACATCTCCTCGGACATCAGTTGAAGGAGGACTCTGATGGGAGCTACTGCTGAACAATTAATCGATGCCCAAAGCGCATTTTCAAGTCTCAACATCGAGCGACAAAGTTTTGATACGTTGGCATTGCACGCGGGCGCGATCGCGGATCCGACGACCGGTGCTTTACTGACACCGATTTACCAAACAACAACTTATCGCCAGGAGGCGGTAGGCAAAGACAAAGGCTTCACGTACAGCCGCTCAGGAAATCCAACCGTGTCGGCTCTCGAGCGGAGGTTGGCGGCGCTCGAAGGAGCTGAGTACTGCACTTGTTATGCAACCGGTCTGGCGGCCACCGCGGTGTTATGTTTGGCATTGCTGCGCGGTGGCGATCATGTTGTTGCCTCCCAGGCGGTTTATGGTGGCACAGTACGATTGTTTGAACAGGTGCTAGCGCCATTCGGCGTGACTTCTGAGTTTGTAGACACCGCAGACGAAACGGCGTTAAGCCGGGCGGTCGCTGCCAGGGCAACACGTTTTGTCTTCATTGAGACACCAGCCAACCCAACGCTCAGCTTGACGGACATCGAGTCAGCAGCGCGCATCACCCATGCAGCTGGATCTCTGCTTGTTGTCGATAACACCCTCCTCACGCCGGCGCTACAACGTCCTTTTGAACTCGACGCGGACATTGTGCTCCATTCGACTACAAAATTTATCGAAGGTCACAACGCTACTGTTGGCGGCGCTTTGCTGACACGTGATCAGAAGTTACACGACCAATTCTCTTTTACTCGAAACGCGATCGGAGCAATTCAATCTCCTTTTCCAGCGTGGTTGACACTTCAGGGTGTAAAGACAGTCGGCCTCAGAATGGCGCAACACTCTGAAAACGCGTTGCAAATTGCCCGCTTTCTCGAGAGACATCCTCGTGTGACAAGACTTCTCTATCCGGGTCTTGAGTCGTTTCCGCAGTTTGAACTAGCCCGCAAGCAGCAAGGCTCAGGGGGTGCGCTGATCTCGTTTGAGGTCGAAGGTGGAGTCGCCGCCGGCATTCGGCTGATGAACAACGTTCGTCTTTGCGCTTTGGCTGAAAATCTTGGTTCAGCAGAAACGTTGATTACGCATCCTGCGTCAATGACCCATGCCGACGTTCCAGCGATTCAGCGTCAAGCAGCTGGGATTACCGACGGACTGGTGCGCCTGTCTGTTGGTTTGGAAGATCCCGCAGATGTAATTCGTGATCTCTCTCAGGCGCTGGAAGCGAGGGAGGCAGCGTAACCATGGTACATGACAACAGAATCCTCGTGTTGAAATTCGGAAGTTCGGTGTTGCGTAGTGAAAAGGACTTGCCGGCTGCGATTCACGAAGTTCATCGATGGTCGCGGGAAGGTTATCAAGTTGTTGCCGTGGTCTCCGCCTTTGGCGACACAACTGACCAGTTAACGCGAAGAGCTCACGCAGTCTGCCTTCGACCGGATGAAGCTCTGCTTGCCACACTCCTGGCAACTGGTGAAGCAGCATCGTCCGCATTGTTGGGTCTTGCATTGAACCAGGCAGCAATACCGGCAACGGTGCTCGATGCCGAACGGGCTGGACTCTGTACCGCAGGCGCGACTCTTGATTCGAACCTGGTCTCCGTCAATGTCGCCAACGTTTTGGCAACACTACGAAAAGGAGTGGTCGTGTTGCCTGGTTTCGTCGGACGTGGTCAAAGTGGCGAGACGACATTACTTGGTCGTGGTGGCTCCGACTTGACTGCGCTGTTTCTCGCAGAACGTCTGCTCGCGGTCTGTCGTTTGATCAAAGATGTCGATGGTCTTTATACGAGCGATCCAAATTTCCAGAGTGGGCCTCAAGCGCACCGGTTCACTCAGGTCAGCTATCGCACGGCTGCAAAGGTTGGCATCGTGGTAATCCAACCGAAAGCGGTTTGCTTTGCTGAAAAACATCGCTTGCGTTTTTTCGTCTCGGCCATCGGTTCTAACTGTGGAACAGAAGTTGGTCCCTTTGCGGATCGCCTGGAGGTTCAAGAACCAGAGGAGCGTGTGGCATGAAAACTTCAACTCGATGTGTTCAACTTGGTGTGGCTAAAGATATCCACGGCGCAATCGTGCCGCCGATTTATCAAACCGCAACTTTCGAGCAGCCAACGGCGACAGACTTCGGCGATTACGACTACACACGCAGTGGCAATCCCACGCGCGCTATCCTCGAACAACAACTGGCGATACTTGAAGACGCTGAATACGCCTCTGCGTTTGGGAGCGGGATGGCTGCTCTGACTGCACTAACGCGGATGGTTCGGCCAGGCGAAGAGATCATTGCCGGTGACGACTTGTATGGTGGGACGGTGCGTTTGTTGGAAAGGATAAAATCGGCCCAGAACGTGAAGGTCCATTACGTGGATACGACAGATGCGAATGCAGTGCGTCGAATATCGTCACCGCAAACGCGTTTAATTCTGATCGAGACGCCCAGCAATCCTTTGTTTCGGATTTCGGATATTCAGGCATTGAGTGGGATCGCCCGAGAGGTGGGCGCCTTACTCGCAGTGGACAACTCAATGCTCTCACCAGTATTTCAACGTCCACTTAACTTTGGTGCAGACATCGTCATTCACTCGGCGACCAAGTTTTTGTGCGGTCACAGTGATGTAACAGCCGGCGCAGTCATAACCAACGATAAGAGTGTTCACGACGAAATCGCGTTCCAACAGAACGCTGAAGGTTCCGGACTGAGTCCGTTTGAATCCTGGCTATTGCTACGTGGTGTGAAGACGCTGGCCCTAAGAATTGAACGTCAAAACGAATCAGCGCGGAAGATTGCAGGTTTTCTGCAATCGAGTCCATCTATAGCGAGGGTCTACTATCCGGGACTCGAAACCCATGAGGGTTACCAGATTCATCGCCGTCAGTCTGAGGGAGACGGTGCGGTGGTAAGTTTCATAACGGGCAACCCGGTCTTTTCGGCCCGACTTGTAGAAGCTACCCGACTGTTTCGGATTGCCGTCAGCTTCGGTTCGGTCGGCTCGACAATTAGTTTGCCTTGCCGGATGTCACACGCAAGCATCCCTCTGGCACTAAGAGGCAGGCTCGGGCCGCCAGATGATTTGGTGCGGTTGTCTGTTGGGATTGAAGATGTCGATGACTTGATTGAGGATTTGGGTCAAGCGTTGAGGGTGGGTCGGAAAGGTGTGAGTGCATTAAGGCAAGGGGCCGGAGTCACGCCGCGCCAAGTTTCGGTTGGCTAAGAGACAAGTTTACAAGTCGTTGTTCTAAGAGTCCGTCAAAACCTCGAACTGTAGGGAGTGTGTAAAACTCCTGATACCACCGGCTTCAGCCGCGTGGAGTTTCAATTTCTACCTAGACAACAGCATCTTTTCCTTCTACGCGCGGCGGAGCCGCGCGGAGGACCGTTATGGTTCTTGCGTTAGGTTGAAATTGAAACCCCACGCGGCTGAAGCCGGTGGTGTCTAAGGAAGGAGTCGATCGAGGTTTAGGTTGAAGTTGAAACTCCACACGACTAAAGTCGGTGGTATCACGGGTTCGCGCGATCGTTGCCGCTTGCTGAGTTCAAAATCCGCTTCATCACTACCAGGGCGCCCAGGTGATAGGCATTGTGATCGGCAATCAGTAAGGCTTCGCGAAGGATCGTTTGTCCATCGCCGTGAGGGATCTTTGCGTAGAGATCGGTCGAAATATCGGCAACAAGTTCTTCCATTTCCAGCAAATTGTTCCTGAACTGGTCAATACTCATTTTCCACAGCTCCGGCGTCCCCAACTGATCGCTGGCAGGCCAATAGCCTTTTGGAAACTCAGGAGACATGTGTTTAGGATCGCGGCTAAACTCCAAAATGTCCCACTGAGCTATTCGCATATGCTCAAGCACTTGCCAAGCGGTATATGGCAACCCGCCAACCCGTTGATTGCATAATTCCGAGGGAAAGTCCGCCACGAAATCGTCGAACGAAAGATGCGCCCCGCCACCGCGCAAGACGTACCGTAGGTGCTCGCGTAGTTGGTTATCCATATTATTCACGATTTGTCCTCCCAAATTCTCCAAAATGAATCTATGAGTCTTGCCGGGGAGCTTACAACAGGCTACTCACGATGGGCATCCAGAAAAGCGGAATCCTTAGTCAATTCATTCTTTTACCTCAGTTGACATACTCATATTTTCCAATAGCTGAAGCCTGAGCGGTAGGGCAAGCTGCTGTGTCGGTGGGGCGATGTCGCAAGCATCGTTTTCCGTCGCCAGCTTTTGATCTGTGTGACCTTTGTAATGATAACGCGGCAAATTGAAGAGAATCTTTTAAAGGAATTTTGAAGCACTTTCAAATGTACAAATTCATAGTTTCATGTTACTACTGGCCCGCCACAGAAGGTCGACTGCGGCTTAGGTCTCTACAAATCAGAACAAATCGCAGAAGACTCGCGAACGGTCTGGACTACTCCCAGGTTGCAAGACTGATCAGCGTGAATAGCGGTATCTCCTCAACCGAACGGCGGCAGGCGCCAAGGCTCAAAGCAGGATGTGATGCGGAGCTAACGGCGAGCCTCACTATCCTCGATATAGAAGTGCCGTCGGCTGACGATTCGCTGATTTTCATGGGTCGCACAATGGATCTCAGCGCAGGAGGTCTTTCGCTTGTCCTTCCATCAATCCTCATCGATGAAAGATATTGCGGCGAATCGGCACGGCTTCACCTCTTGTTGCACCTGCCGACGGGCACGGTAAGCCTGGATGTCAATCCCGTTCGTTGTGAGGCAATCAAGGTTGTCAACACTCCCACCGCGTACCTCATAGGCGCGAAGATACTTAGCATCGATGACAACCGCGACGAGTATGACAGCTATCTGCAGTCGATATCGGATGTAAGGCAGTAGATTGAAGATTGCAGATTGCAGATTGGAAATGTCCGATATGCTTCAGCTTGTCGGTGGTGGCCGCTCAAGTACCTCAGGGTATTTCGTGATGGTGACAACGACAAGCTGAAGCATATCGGACAATCTGAAATCTGAAATCTGAGATTCTCTCATTCCGCCTGTGCAATAAAATCTTTAACCCGCGAATCCTTAGGTGAGTTGAGTACCTGGTCCGTCGGTCCATGCTCGACGACAAGTCCACCTTCCATATAAAGCAAACTGTCTGACACACCACCGAGAAAGCCAATCGAGTGGGAGATGATGATCATGGTCTGACCCTTCTCGACAAAACCGCGAAGCAGACCGCGCAAACTCGCAATCCTCCGCGGATCTAAAGCGCTCGTTGGTTCATCTAGAAGCAGCAGCGCCGGGTGCATTGCCAGAGCCCGGGCGATGGCCACGCGCTGTTGTTCACCTCCCGAAAGCGATCCTGGGTAGCGGCGGGCCGTGTGTTGTAATCCCACCGATTCCAACAATCCGATTGCCTCAGTTTCAGCAGTCGTCTTCGGCGAACGCAGGACATGAACTGGAGCTTCAATAATGTTCCCTACAACAGAAAGGTGAGGGAACAGGTAGAAGTGTTGGAACACGGTACCTACTTTGAGACGAAGTGCTTTGACTCGACGTTTGTATTCAGCTGCCGAGATGCCCGCCTCGAGTCGAACATCCCCGCAGGCGATAGCGCCGCCACTGATCGTCTCCAACCCGTTAAGACAGCGCAGCAAGGTCGTTTTTCCACTGCCCGATGCCCCGATGACTCCTAGTACAGTCTGTGGTGCAACCTCGAAACTGATTCCTTTCAGAATTTCGTTAGTGCCGAAACTTTTGCGTAGATTTGTAACTTGAATCATGCTGGCACCTCCACTTCCTCAACTCTCTCAGTTGTGCGATCTCTGAGACGTTGCTCCAGCATTCGGGCCACATGGGCCATCGGCAAACTCATCGCAAGGTAGAAGAGTGAAACAGTGACCCCCAGAAGCAGAAATTGGCCAGAAGCGTTGGCGAGTTCGCGATAAGCGGTGGCGAGCTCCCAAACGGAAATGGCGAATGCCACCGAAGTGTCTTTGAATAACGATACAAAATCGTTTGTCATTGGTGGCAGCGCGATCCGAAACGCCTGTGGCAAGATGATTCGCCGAAACGCCAGCAACGAACTCATTCCCAGCGAGTAAGATGCTTCCCACTGTCCATTTGGAATAGCATCAAGCGAGGCGCGATAAACTTGAGATTCGTAAGCAGCGTAGTTCAGTCCCAGACCAACTAATGCCGTTAACCATCCGGGCATCGCGATGCCAATGACCGGCAAACCGAAGTAAAGAAACAACAGTTGCACCAGTACTGGCGTGCCGCGGAAGAATTCGACATAGACTGTGCAAACTGCGCGTAACCAGGCTGGACCCTTCCACTGACCGACTGCGAGTGGAAGTCCTAGTAAGACTGCAATGATCATCGAGCCGAGGGCGATGAGGACTGTGACCGAGGCAGCGCGCGTCAAACGCCACAAGGCTTCGCTCCAGTTGAATGACGAGTTGGTCATCTCAAAGGCGATCGTCGGTTGGGTTTTGGCCTTGATGGACGTTTGAAACTCGACTTGGGCGTTGTTCCAGAGCTTCCACTTCTTCAAAATCTGTTCGAGAGTACCGTCCACAATGATCTTCTCGATTGCTTTGTCCACTTCAGCTTTTAGTGCGTCGTCACCTTTGCGAAGTCCTATGACATAAAGTCCACGCGAGAAGGGTGGGCCGGCTGGCTTGAGTTTGGCGTTGTCTCTCACATAGAAGGCTTCGGCAGGAACATCCATCACAACCGCATCAATACGCTTGAGTTCCAAATCGCGATAGGCGCCGACTGGATCGGCGTAACTCCGGTAGGGAACTTTTTGTTGTTCGAGAAGTCTTGATGCAGCCGTATTACCAAGCGTGCCTACCAGACGGTTACTGCAATCAGCCAGCGAATGAATGCGGTTTTCATCGCGTCGCACAGTTAGCTGGAGTTGAAAGATGTAGTACGGGTTGCTGAAGGCGATTTGTTGTGCGCGGTCTCCTGTTGGTTCGAGACCATTCACGATTACATCAAACGATTGTCGCTGGAGTGCGGACACCAACGTTTCCCAGTCGCTTGGCACGAACTGGGCTTGCCGGCCCATTGCCGCGGCGAGAGCATCGACCATTTCTTTTTCGTAACCGATGTAGCGATCAGGGTTGGCGGGATCGGTATAAACGTAAGGAGCGCCTCCACTCGGATCGGCGCCCCAACGGAGTGTTTGTTGAGCGTGAACAGGTCCAGCAAATAACGTGACTAGAAGGATTGTCCAGAATCGAAGAGAGTGTGAATGGGGCATGTTTGGTTCCTATATCCAGGATTGGGCCCGCCAGGTAAAACGCCAAAGATAAGCACAGATCTGGACGGATGGGAAAGAGTAACTGATAGTTCGTCGAGATTAGATATCTTTGGGAGAACGTTAATCGAAAAAAACAAGATCTTGAAAACTTGCTACGCAGAGGTAAGCAGAGAAGAAGCTTGGCGTTCAAGATTCAGCTTGCATGCATCCTTTACCGAAAGCGAGCCCCTCGTGTAAATTCAAGGCGCTCGTTAATCGCCATCCAAAGGATCCCCGCCAATGTGTACTGACAGAAGAGACTTTCTCCGTTTGTCTGCTGTCGCCGCCGGAGCAACACTATTCGGAAGCTCCACGTTCGAGGCTGGCGCCGAACCCCTCCAACAGGGAAATCAACCAGAGGCAATTCGAAGTTTGCGTCGAATGACGGACGGTGTCGTGTCGATCTCAAAGGACGAACGTAAGGCTCGTATCGAAAAGGCCCGAAAGTTAATGCGCGACAATCGCATTGATGCGATTTACGTCGAGCCGGGCAGCAGCATGATTTATTACACTGCTATGCGTTGGAGTACCAGCGAGCGAATGTTGGCTTTGGTGATTCCAGCTAATGGTGATATCGCGTGGGTATGTCCAAAATTTGAGGAGGAACGTGCCCGTGAATTGATCACGATGGGCACGGACATTCGCACCTGGGAGGAAGACCAGAGTCCATACCAACGTGTTGCCGAAATTCTTCGTGATCGGGGCCTTCGCACTGGCACTATCGGCATTGAAGAACGCGTTCGCTTCTTTCTGTATGACGGCATTCGACAGGCGGCACCCGCCTTGAAGTTTGTTAGCGCCACACCAGTGACGGCAGGTGGGCGAATGTTCAAGTCGCCCACGGAAATTGCGTTGATGCAACGCGCCAACGACATCACAATTGCTGCATACAAAGCGACGCATGACAGTATGACCGACGGAATGACGCAAGGTGAGTTTGCTGGAAACTGTGCAGCCGCGTTTCGTGCGCTTGGGACGTCGGGCGGCGTGCTTGTCAGCTTTGGAAAGTACACGGCGTTTCCACACGGCAGCAGTACGCCGCAACGATTGAAGGAAGGCGACGTCGTGCTGATGGATGGCGGATGCAGTGTCGAAGGTTATCAGTCAGACATCACCCGAACATTCGTCTTCGGAAAGCCAACCGATCGTCAGCGACAAATCTGGGACCTCGAGAAGAAGGCCCAGGATGCCGGGTTTGCCGCAGCAAAAGTGGGCGCGCCGTGCGAAGTGGTTGACGCTGCCGCTCGCAAGGTTATTACCGAGGCTGGCTTTGGACCGGATTACAAAGTTCCGGGACTGCCTCATCGCACCGGCCACGGAATCGGTCTTGATGGTCACGAGTGGACAAACTTTGTTCGTGGTAACAAGACACCGATTCAACCAGGCATGTGCTTTAGTGACGAACCCACTGTAGTGATTTATGGTGAGTTTGGCATTCGTCTCGAAGACTGTTTGTATATCACTGAAGATGGGCCAAAGTTTTTCACCAAACAGAGCCAGTCGATCGACGAACCATTTTGAGTCTATGCCGGCACAAACCGACGACAAAGTTTGGTTGAACTCCCAACGAAAGTTTGCTGGTATCTGCGCTGACGTTGCTGGTCTGAAAGCAAAGCGACAAAACATCCTACTTCTCGCCCACTTCTCAGAAACACTTTCGATCGTGCAGTCGACACTGAGAGCCGCGACGATTGAATTCGGATTAGCAGAATCGTCCATCCTCTGCTCGCAGAGTCCGCAAGGGGTGTTAGCAGTTGGCTTGGTCCGAGCCCTTCAGCCATTCGCACAGATTGATCTGAGTCCTTCAGAAACTAGTTTGGAAATCGTTGTCGCCGAGCACCATCCCGTCTATGGAAAAGACAAAGGCCTAATCGATCTCGCCGAGCGCTTAACTTGCAAACCAAAGGTTTGTTTCCACACATCCCTCGATGAACCGTTAATGAGGCACTTCGGTTCTGAGAGTATCGTTTCTTTGTTCAAGCGACTGGGAGCCGACGAGGCTGAGTGTATCTCACATCCGCTAGTGACGACTGCCATTCGCAGCGCGCAACAGAAGATTGAGAAGCAAGTGCAACGAGATGTTCATACTGAATCTATGGAAGATTGGTTTAGCTTCAATATGGGGGCGCAAAAATTGTAGTCAGTACCACGACGCGGTAACGGTGCAGTAGCCCGACTGTCAAGGAGGGCTCAGCGTCAAGGCTTTAGTTGTTAAAGGCTGAGCCCTCCTTGACAGTCGGGCTACTGCACCGCTACCGCGTTGTGCTACTGACTGTTGTAATCTTGGCTCGCGTTAGTCACCTGGCCCCGTCACCTTTACCACAGCCGTCTCCGATAAACCCTTCGACGTGCCTGCAGCGGTTGTGACATAAACTCCACTTTGTTAGCAGGACCGTTCTCCAAGTCTTCGAATAAGTTGTGAAGCGATGCTTGTAAAACTCCTTCCTTCCTGGAAAAAACGTTCATCGTATAAGTGTCATCTTGCTCTTCGACGACTTCACCATCAACACCCACGGTGATGCCCTGAGCATATACGTACATGGCGCCAGCACACTCGTGCTCTTGACCGTAAGGCCCATGTCCTTCCGACTGGCACCAGATCCAAAAGCCAACAGGACTCTCCCAATCTCCATCATCCGCAAACCCCACTCCACTAAAGACGACCTGCTCGGACGGCGCATTGTTAGCCGAGCCTCGTGACGCTGGTGCGGTTAAAATGAGCGCGAGCGTCAACAACAAAAAAAATCCCAATAATCTACGCCGGTTCATAGCTTCTCTATTCTTCATCTGAATCCCCTTTCTGTACTGCTCAACGTGTTGTTGAGACTGAGAAGACACCTGGTGTCTTCATTATTTTTCGACTTTGATGAAATGCTTCTGCACTTGGTGAACGGAGGGGGATGAGACTCAGGAGGAATAGGGAATTCGGGCAAGGAACTTTTACGACGGTTTCCAATCAAAGTCAAACATTTGTTCTAACGTCCACGTGTTTTGATTGTCACATTTGATCGGTACTTTGTTGCCATGTCAGCGGTAGCCCATGAGCCTTGCAACAAAGGCTTCCATTCTTTCCGGCAAATCCTCCTCTGATTGCGGGAGAACCCAGGGACGCTGGATCCTTGCTGCTACGATTCTTGCCTCGAGCATCGCTTTCATCGATGGCATTTCTTCTTCACACTCGATCTAATCCAGGTAGAGCACTACTCGTCGACAGCAGCAGGTTCGGCATTACTTCCTTTTGTTGTAATTATGTTTTCTCTGTCTCGGTGGTCCGGTGGTCTTGTAGATCGTTTTGGTCCTCGACTTCCACTGACTATCGGCCCTTTCGTCGTAGCGGTGGGTTTTGCGCTCCTCGCTTTTTTCGAAGACAGATCAAACTATTGGACAAGTTCCTTTCCCGCCGTTGTGGTTTTGGGTTTAGGAATGGCGATCAGTGTCGCACCGTTGACTACAACGGTCATGGGTTCGGTCGATTCCCATCAAGCTGGTGTTGCTTCGGGCTAAACAATGCCGTGTCGCGCGCAGCAGGCTTGATGGCGATTGCCATGTTTGGAGTCGTAATGATTTATTCGTTCGGAGAGTCGTTATTTAACTCAGGTTTTCGACGGGTCATTTTTGGATCAGTGGGCCTCGCACTCGGGAGTGCGCTCAGTTCATGGATCTTTATTGGCAGATCCGGGAAATCACACGCCACCAAACCCGGCTAGACTGCAGATCAGCCATACGAGGAAAAACCCGAGCGCTGCGACGACTGCACTCAACATATAGATCAATGACGTTTCGAGTAACTCAGGAATATTCTTTTGGTCAATCATAGGGAGACACCTACTCAAGTTAATCATCGTCGTTTGGGTTGGGGCACGGTGGAAATCATTTTCCAATTATCATTTGTCATTTGACAGTTGGTCACTGGTGTCGATTCGTCGAAGTCGATTACTTCAGGAGCTAGCTGCGTTGGGCAGAGGAGGATTTGACTTTTTATCGATACGTGGGGTGCGAACGTGACAACAGGCGTGATTGGGAAGAGCTTATGATTCATTTTGATTAAATTCTTCGTTCCTACTTCCCAACTGTGAAGCCCGTTGCTCGTGTACGGGGCTTGCATTACAATCAACCCGCCTTCGACTTGCCGAAAACCTGATTGTTCGAAACCGTTACGGGAAGGATGTGTGAATCCTAGCGATCAGCATCCGGTAAGTCCTCAGAACGCACTCAAGAAATCCTCAAAGATATTTCTCAAGGCCGTTTTATGGGGCAACAGGACAACCGCAGTTACGACTTTGGACGCTTCCGCTTGAAAACGGCGGAGCGTGTTTTGTTGCGTGAAGGCGAGCCCGTGCCGCTTACCCCGAAGGTTTTCGATATTCTGATTACACTGGTGGAGAACAGAGGTCAGGTCGTCGAAAAAGATGACCTCATGAAGAAAGTCTGGCCGACGACTTTCGTCGAAGAGGGAAATCTGACTCAAAACGTGTCACTGTTGCGCAAGGCGCTCGGCGAGAGCGCTGGCGGTCCTCAGTTTATTGAGACAGTGCCGAGGCGGGGTTATCGATTTGTCGCTCAAATTAGCGAAGTATGGGACGCCGATTCGGTTTCGACTTTCGCAGTTAACGAAGCGGCATCTGGATCACCGTCAAATGGAAATGGGCTTGCCGGCAGCGTCGTCACCCTCACGTCAAGTGATGGAAATGCGAACGGAAATGATGCGTCGCTTGAAAATGCGTCAGCAGGATTGTTCTCAAGATTCACACCTTTTAGGAAGAGCAGTCTTGGCTATGTTGTGACCGTGGCTGTAGTGGTTATCGCGATTGCTGGCCTCGTCTATTTCACCGGACGAAGTAAGGCTGGCGATCTCGGTCCAAATGCGATTCAGTCGATAGCTGTCCTCCCTTTTGTAGACGAAGCTGGCGATGCGGACGCCGAGTATTTGAACGATAAGATTGCGGAAAGTCTTATCAACAGCCTCTCGAAGCTTCCTCAGTTGCGGGTCGTCCCACGTAGCGTCGTGGCAGCCTATAAAGGCCAGCAAGTTGACCCGCGACAAATTGGAAAAGACTTGAATGTCCGAGCGGTTGTAACGGGTCGAATGCGCCGTCATGGTGACATCATAAGTATTCAGGCGGATCTGATTGACCTCGACAACGTAGCTCAGTTATGGGGACAACACTACGATCACAAACTCTCCGATGTGATCTTGGTTCAGGAAGACATTTCACGCGACATCTTCGAGAACCTGCGTTTGAAGTTGAACGTTGAAGAGAAAAAGCAACTGGAAGCGTATCGCCTTTACCTTAAGGGTCGAAATGCGTGGAACAAACGCACCGCCGATGAGTTGCAAAGGGGCATTGAGTATTTCAATCAAGCGATCGCGATTGATCCAAATTACGCATCAGCCTACGCAGGTCTGGCTGACTGTTACAACATGCTCGTCGTTTATGGAAGTCTCCAGCCGAAGGAGGGATTTCCTAAAGCCAAAGAGGCGGCGATGAAGGCGCTTGAGATCGACGAGAACCAGCCTGAGGCACACGCGTCGCTGGCATTCATTAAGTTTCGCTGGGACTGGGATCGGGCGGAGACTGAGAGAGAATTCCAAACGGCGATCAAGCTTAAACCCGGATACGCCCCCGCGCATCAGTGGTACAGCTCGTATTTGGTTGCCGTTGAGCGTTTCGATGAAGCGATTTCCGAAGCGAAGAGGACAGAGGAACTCGAGCCACTATCGTTTGTCGCGAGTTCACACCTCGGATGGATCTACTATCTTTCTGGGAAGAACGATCAGGCCATAGAGCAATGTAAGAAGATTTTGGAGTTGGACCCGAATTCCTTCCCGGCGCGTCGATATCTGGGCCTGGCGTACGAAGCAAAGGGAATGTATGCCGAAGCTATCAATGAGTTCCAGACTGGTGTAAAGCTCTCCGGAAGTCCGTTAATGCTCGCACTGCTGGGCCATGCTTATGCCGCGTCAGGCAAGAAGGCTGAGGCACAACAAGTGCTCAACGACCTTCAGCAACTGCAAAGTCAACGATACGTCTCACCATATACCCTCGCCGCGATCTACGCTGGTCTCGATAATCGGGAGCAAGCGTTCAGTTTTCTTGAGAAGGCAGTGGAAGAACGCGACATCTGGTTGATGAACCTGAAAGTCGATCCGGTGTTTGCGAAGATGCGGTCAAATCGAAAGTTCTCCGATCTCCTCGCGCGGATTCGACTCCGGCCGTAAACACAATTAGCCACAGATTTCCGCAGATTTTCACAGATAAGATTAGGCATTCTGAATGAAACTCTATCGAGTTCAAGAGGGCGCGATTCTTACGAACGGCCAACGCTCCCACTTTTACAAAACCGATTGGGATCAACTCGTCAATCGCGAAGATCTGTTTGAGCACATCGCAGGGTTACATTCGTTGGGTGAGTTGCCTCTAGCCGATGAGAATTACGGGAGTCAAATCCTGGCGCCAATCGTTAGCCAGGAAGTTTGGGCAGCTGGTGTCACTTACTACCGTAGCCGAACGGCGCGCATGGCAGAATCGCACGACGCTGGAGCCGACAACTTCTATGATCGCGTTTACACAGCCGACCGCCCTGAACTCTTCTTCAAAGCAACGGCACATCGTGTTTCAGGTCCGGGCCAACCTGTTCGAATTAGACAAGACTCACGTTGGAACGTCCCTGAACCAGAACTCGCGTTGGTCATAACTCGTCAGGGGAAAATCGTTGGGTACACAATTGGCAACGACATGAGCTCGCGCGATATCGAAGGTGAGAACCCGCTCTACTTGCCGCAAGCCAAAGTCTACGATCGGAGCTGCGCGCTTGGGCCTTGCATCCTGGTGGCTGAGAAAGCTCCGGCTGCAGAAACTGAAATCCAATTAGATATTGCACGCGGTCGTGGGTCAGCGTTTATGGGAACCACTACCTTAGCGCAACTCAAGCGAACGCCGGAATCATTAGTGGAGTTTCTTTACCGCGACAATTCTTTTCCGCAGGGCTGTTTTCTGTTAACTGGAACCGGGATAGTGCCCCCGGACGATTTCACGTTGCAGGCGGGCGACGAAGTAAGAATCACTATTGAACCGATTGGGACGTTGATAAATTACGTCGAGTGAGTTGCGGTGGTGTGAGACCAGAGCGACTCTTGGGATTCGACTTGAAAAGAAGATCCCAATTTTGCCTCCGGAGGAGGGAAATGTTTATAGCTTTGTGCGCCGCCGCAAGGCTCTTCGCTCCGTCAGGAGCGACATGTTCATGCGGTCGCAGACGATTGGTGGTTATTCCTTCTCGGTAAGCTTTAGCAGCTCTTTCAAATACTCTTGCCAGATTGCAGCGATAGTATGCGTTCCGTGTCCACGCGTAGCATCCGTAATAGGCAGAAGGATGTAACGTCCATTCTTCACGCGCTTGATCTCTCGTTCCAGAATTCCTAACTCTGGAGGGTTGATCAAGTCGTCCGCGGAATTTATCGCAAACAGAGGTGCCTTAATCGATTCCAGTTGTGGTGCTGAGTTGTAATTCCTTGAAGAGTCGAAGTAATAGAGCATATCGTTCGCATCTGTTCTGGCGAGACCCACCTTCACCCTATCGTCATAGTATTTGTCGGCAGCCGCTCGTGTCGCCGCTTGTTTGTGCCAGGGTAAGGCTGCACTACCCATCAACAGCAGAATGTTCTGCGCAGCCGTGAGACCTTGCACCGGCTGTGTTTTGTATTCGCCATTGTTCCATGCGGGGTCGTTGCGGATGGCTTCCATGATCATATGACGCATGATGCGATTGCGACCGGCGATTTCCACCGGGGCGCTCGCGAGCGGCATTAAGGCATCCATGAAGTTTGGAAATGTTTCTCCCCAGACCCATGTGTGCATTCCACCCATCGACGTTCCCATCACTAGCCGCAGGTGATTGACACTGAGTTTTTCGGTAATGAGCCGATACTGCGCCTGGACCATGTCGTCATATGTGTAATGCGGAAACTTAGTGTGTAGACCGTCGCTCGGCTTGCTGGAACTGCCATGTCCTATCGCGTCGGGAAGGATGATGAAGTACTTGGTGGCATCGAGTACCTGGCCGGGTCCAAAGAGTACATTGCCAAACTGCGGCGAGAGAAACTGCGTTCCAGTGCCACCAGTACCATGCATAATCAGCACCGCGTTGCGCACGAGCCCCGCGGGGTCCTTTGAGGGCGAACCGATGGTGCGGTAGTGAAGTTTTAGCTCAGTCAGCACCTCACCCGAACGGAACTTGAAATCTTTGATTACGTAGTCGCCTTGGGCTGGTGCGGGATAGTTTGACTGGCGCGTGGGCGTTGGTGAAGGTGATGCCGATTGACCAATGATGCTGACAAACGACGTCAACGAAAACAGTAGTACCAAAACAAGTCTGTGCATTCGTGATCTCCTGCTGCGTCCAAACTAGTCTAAGAACTGCCCACAGATATCACGGATTACACGGATAAGAAAAGACGAGCTCCAATGGGGTTACTGAAAATAAGAACAAATCAAAAGGTCTGCAGGGGATTCGGAGTTTGAGTTGCTTTACAGCAACATGTCTGACACCAACAGCTTTAGCCGCGTGGTCTTTCAATTTCAACCTAAGACTATGACAACTATGGTCCTACGCGCGGCTGCGCCGCGCGCAAAGCCGAAGGGCAGGGGTGTAATTAGGTTGAAATTGAAACTCCACGCGGCTAAAGCCGGTGGTGTCCAGCGGTCGTCGAAATCGCTAAAACGTATGCGCGTAGAACAGGCTAAAATAGTTGTTTCCGCGACCCGCATTTCCGAAGTTATAACCGAAATACAGCGAATTGTTTTTCGGCAACGGAACGCCGAATCCAGCCGCAGAATAACCAAAAGAGACCATCTCGCTTTTGTGGTTCAACTTCCGGATTGCTCGTGACTCGATAGCATCGCGGTAGTGTTGAGCTTGGACGAAGCTCAAATGAGTGCATTGGCGATTTTGAGTCAACCGAGGAAGCGTTCTGTTGTCCGCATTTCAGAGTCACGACCTGATCCGCCGTTTGCCAAATTGATTCCGGCTAGCTGGTTTGCTACGGTCGTTGTCATGTCCGAGCGTTCCCCCGATCAGATACGTGAGCAGATACGCGAATTGCTCGACTCGCTTTATCGCTTCGATTCGGGACGAATCCTGGCAACTCTGATCCGCTTGCTCGGTGATTTTGATCTTGCCGAGGAGGCGATGCACGAAGCCTTTGCGGCGGCGCTGAGCCTGTGGCCGCGGAGTGGAGTACCCGGCAACCCTCGACCATGGTTGATTTCGACGGCCCGCTTCAAAGCCATTGATACTCTGCGTCGACGGGCAAGATTCGATGCGTCTCAAGACGAGCTCGCGCGATATCTCGAAGTGCAATTGAGTTCCCCCGAAAGGACCAATGAAGAGGACAGCCTTGAGGATGCCTTTGAAGATGATCGCCTGCGTCTGATCTTTACGTGTTGTCATCCATCACTAGCTCCGGAAGCGCACGTTGCGCTCACCTTGCGTGAGGTGTGCGGACTAACCACCGAGGAGATAGCCAAGGCCTTCCTGATCACTCCGCGTACGCTTGCGCAGCGCATTGTGCGCGCGAAGGCAAAGATTCGAGAGACACCAATCCCGTATGAGGTGCCGACGCCGCAGGAATTGCCGCAGCGACTGGGCGCGGTGCTTCAAGTCATCTATCTCGTCTTTAACGAGGGTTATTCGGCTGCGGCGGGAGCGGAGGTGACGCGGGCCGAGCTAACCAGTGAGGCGATTCGACTGGGCCGGTTGCTAATCGAACTCCAGCCAGAGCCGGAAGTCATTGGTCTGCTTTCTCTGATGTTGCTGCAGGAATCCCGTCACGCCGCGAGAACCTCTCCAACCGGAAAGCTGATTTTGCTGGAGAACCAGGATCGCTCGCTTTGGAATCGAGAACAGATCGCTGAAGGAGTGGCATTGCTGGAGAAAGCCCTGAAGTCCCAACGCTTCGGCCCTTACACACTGCAGGCTGCGATTGCGGCCGTTCATGCGGAGGCGGAGTCGGTGGCTGCGACCGATTGGCGGCAGATTGTTGCGCTTTACGACCGATTGTTACGTATTCAGCCTTCGCCAGTTGTACAGCTAAATCGTGCCGTGGCAATTGCAATGCGCGATGGTCCAGAGGCCGGTCTAGCACAGATCGACGCGGTGTTGGAACATGGCGAATTGGCAAATTATTACCTGGCGCATTCAGCCCGTGCAGATATGTACCGCAGGCTCGGCCGGACCGCTGAGGCTCGGTCCTCTTATGAGAAAGCTCTGGCTCTGACCCAACAGGAACCAGAGCGGCAATTCCTGCAAGACCGGATTCGACAGTTGAAGTATATGTCGTGATCTCATCTTTGGGGCGCACTCAATTCCTTCTTACTACACTCTCTCAAGATCGCCACTAACAACTACAAGTTTCTGGACAGACGTCCCGGTTGTGAACTCGTTACCGCCTCAATCGACTACTGAGGCAAAGCCGCGCAACGCATAGTTCTAAAGCGCGAAAAAAGATTTCTTGGACGATTTGTCGAATTCCGGCCGGCCGTTCGACTATATGGTGAAGGCAGGGCAACTGGCCCGCCCAAAGACTTAAGATTAAAGACCGTTACAAGAGAAAAGAAAAATCATGCCACAGTATCTGGTTGCTAACTACCTTCCCGACGACTTCGACCCGTCCGCCGTAACCGAAGCGATGATGGACGAGATCCACGCGCTCAACCGCGAAATGATTGCTGCCGGCGTGAGGAAGTTCGCTTGCGGAATTTCCCCGGTCAGCAACGCGAAGACGCTGCGGAAGCAGCCCGACGGCAGGGTGCTCGTCACCGACGGACCGTACACCGAGACCAAGGAGCACATGGGCGGATTCTGGATACTGGAAGCCGCCGATCTGGATGAGGCACTTGCGTGGGCGAAGAAGGCTGCCATCGCCTGCGATGTGCCCGGCGAGGTGCGCGAGCTTCTTTTCTACCCGGCTCCGGAACAAGAACCCGGCGGAAGCAAGTAAACAACCTGGCCACTGCGGCCCCGGAACACGCGCCGTAGTGCCCGCTCGCATAGATATTCGACGGAAAACTGGGGAAAACTCGGGACAGACGTTCCCCAGTTTTTTCCGTGCGGCTGTGCCGCAGACTAGGGCGGATTCCATGGGCCCGTGCTTCGTATGAGATGGCCCTCTCCTGGCGCGGCTGGAGCCGAGCGCCGTTTTCTCGCGAGGCGGCTCGCGGAGTTGAAATAAAAATAGTTCGCCTCGGCTGTCGATTTTCTCCGTGCGCGACGACTATAGAATGTACGATCCAGCGCGCGCAGGGCCTCAAACTCTCATAAGCACTGGTACATAAGAGGGGGGGCAAGACAATCAAATGAGAAATGTAATCTTCGCAATCAACATTACCGTGGATGGCTGCGTCGACCACACCAAACAAATCAGTGATGAAGAAACACATGAATATTTTACGCACCTCATTCGAGATGTTGACCTGCTCGTCTTTGGGCGCAAAACCTATCAATTGATGGTTCCTTTTTGGCCTGAAGTCGCAAAAAACCAGAATATGACAAAAGCATCGAACGAATTTGCTCGAGCATTTGACTCCGTCAACAAAATTGTTTTTTCACGATCATTAGACGGCGTTGAAGACACAAATACGAGAATTGTTCGCACCAACCTTCACAACGAAATCCTTAAATTGAAACAAGAACCAGGCAGAGGAATTTTGCTCGGTGGTGTAAGTATTCCTTCGCAACTGATAGAGCTTGGTCTTGTTGATGAATATCGTTTTGTCGTTAACCCGATCGTTGCAGGAGAAGGGCGACGGTTGTTGGATGATGTTAGCCTGCGGGAGAGATTGCAATTAAGACTTGCTGAGTCAAAGATTTTTAAATCAGGATCTGTTGCGCTTCGTTACTTGAAACAGTGACTGGAAAATTTGCGACAGCTGTGCCGCCGGCTCCGGCCAAGAGGAAAAGAACCATGAAATACATCTGTTTGGGATACATCGAGCCAGGAATATTCGAAGGGATGACCGAGGACGAGCGACACGCAACGTTCGACGAATGCTTTGAGTACAACGACCATCTGCGCGCCAACGGACATCTTGTCGCCGAAGTACCTCTTCAACCTCCGGAGACCGCGTTGACCCTGTACTGGAAAAACGGCAAAGTCGCGACGACTGATGGCCCCTATGCGGAAACCAAGGAACAGCTTGGCGGCATTCAAATCCTTGAGGCGCGAGACCTCAATCATGCGGTTCAGCTTATCTCACAGCAACCAGGCTTTAAGCATGGACTTGGACCGATTGAAATACGGCCGGTTGTGGATTTGAGCGAAATCATAAAGGGGAGCGAGCAGCGGCGACGGCGAAAGGATACCTCGCGATGAGGGCGGCCACGAGGGAAAGAATGATCAGTATCATGGCCGTGGTGATGGTAATCAGCATCGGTTTCCTTGTGCCGAAGGCGGCGGCACAATCGGATAAATATTCGAAAATGGCACCTGTCGACCAATACTTGATGGGAAGGAATGCTGAGATTCTGCTGGCGCGGAGCGCCGCTCCCGGCCGCACCCATACATCAAGAGTAGATTGACCACTACGCAATCGAGACATCCCACTGAGCTCCGGCATGGCAATGGGCACTTCGATGCGGTGGAGAGGGTTCAATCACTACTAATCAATACTTCCGGGGTTCAAGAGGTCCCGCCACCCGCGTTAACATTGGTGATTTGGTAGGGGCGGTGGGGATCGGAACGTCACGCCTTGCTGAAAATACACAACTTGTTGAAAAATATCAGCCGCTAGAAAAGCTAAAAACGCTAAATTGGGCGAAGTCTGGCACACGGCTGACACGTGGAATACCACCATTTTTTCTCGATTGATTGCGCGGGAAAGCTCTGGCGCTGACCCAACAGGAACCAGAGCGGCAATTCCTGCGAGAGCGGATTCGACAGTTGAAATAAAAAATGAAAGATTGGGAAGATTGGGGTCAGCCCTGCGATTCTGCGATTCTAGGCGGTAAACACTTGGCCTATCGCCCTTTGCTGCTCCTTATATTCCAAAATATCTCCGGGCTGACATTCTAAAGCTCTACAGATCGCCTCCAATGTTGATAGCCGAATTGCTTTTGCTTTGCCATTCTTCAACACGGAGATATTAGCCATCGTAATGCCGACTTTATCGGCGAGCTCGGTGACGCTCATTTTCCTTTTCGCCAACATAACGTCGATGTTAATGATTATCGCCATGTTCGTTTAGACAGTCAGATCGTTCTCGGATTTTATGTCCACCGCGTTTTGTAGGATCCGCTCAAACACCGCGGCAGCTGTGCCGATGACGATCGAAGGAAAAGTAATGAGGAGGCGCAAGAAAACACCGGCCGGCCGGTCATCCCTGTCGCCACCTATCATGAAAAGTGCGCTTACCGCGACAAAGCCGATTATGATCAGTGAGCAGTACTTTATGATCCGCAAAGCTCGCACGGAACGTTCCGAAAATACTTCATTTCGCCCTACGTAGCCCAACAACTTGACTGCCTGGTAGATCGCCACGAAAAACGGAATGGAACCGATATAGATGTACGCAATGAAGGCACTGAGATACACCTCAAAGAACGTAGCGTGCGCGTTCACGCCCTCGACATGAGGTTCCCACAGCAACCAGGCCAGAATGCCTATGCCGAAAAGTACAATCACTACCTGAAGGAAGATTGTTGAGGCTCGTTTCATATGTTACTTTTGGGTGGTCTACACTGCGATCCTACACCAGTGATTTATCGTTTGTCAATACATATTTATCGTTAGTCGTTACGCCAACACATCGCGGTCAGGCCTGCGATCTGAAAGACAACAAAGAGCATGAGCAGAAAGAAAGTCGCAAACCGGGGTCGCGGGGGCATGTGAACCTAGTATGTCTGCAAGGTGTCTTTCTTCAGGTACTCTAGCGGGAGTATACGCACAACGCTTCTCCGTTAGCAACCCTCTGACCGGCACGCGCCGATTCAGGCAGCCGCAGCGCGATCGGCAATTTGGATTACTTGCGAGTCTCTCAACAATTGCCCTCTGGAAGCTCCTCAGAATGACTAGGGTTTATCAGGAACTTAGAAATATTTTCACGGGAGATTGGTAGGGGCGGTGGGGATCGAACCCACGACCTTCGGCTTAAAAGGCCGCTGCTCTACCACTGAGCTACGCCCCTGGCAAACACTTCATTGTAAAGGTTGCGCACAGACCAGGCAACAGAGCTACCGTCCACTATTTCAATGGAGAGGGCCCAGCGCCGGCCCGGTGAATTCCGGCGGCCTCACTGCATGTAGCTAAGCGTTGCGCTCACCTGTACCGCTTTGGGTGCGTCTGGCGAGAAACGGTTGTCGAACAATAGGTAGTACGATGCGGGAGTGTTCGGTAGCACGGCGCTGATCGCCGCTTGTGTGACTTTCCCGCTGTTGTAGAACGTGCGTGCCGTGTGCTCGTTCTTAAAATTCACGAAGCCATCCTCGTCCAGGATGTAAACCTGAATGTCATTTCTCGTTCCGCCGGCCGCCGTAAAATGTCCGCTGACCGTCACACCCGTAGCCCCCGCTGGGACCGCGAAGGGGTACCAGGCGTACGAGCCGGCTTTCACCGCCACTGCACCGTTCGTCAACGGAATCGAATGCGAACGGGAGGCCGGCGGCTGCGGAGGAATAATCTGCGTAGCCGGAGGCTCGACGCGCGCAGACGGCTTAGCCGCTCTGATGTCGTTGTAAGTGCGAAAGCCGACGTACGCCAGCAACGCCAGGAAAAGAATGAGAACGAGGATCGCCCAACCCGGCGTCTTGTAGCGCACGTGCGCCTTGGCGTCTTCGGTCAGGGGAAATCCACACTGCGGGCAAAATTGAGACGTCTCGGGCACACCCGCTTTGCAATTGGGGCATTCCAGCGAAGCATCCGCGAGTATGTGCATGGTGCGGGTGTGCCGTGCGCCCTAGCGCTCCACGAGCGCGGCCACTGCGCGCTTGCGCTTCCACTGGTAGTCCCGGCGGAGCCTGGCTTGGTGCTTTTTGACCTGGGACGAGATTTCCGCGAACGCCGTCTTCACGCTCTGGCGGACGTCCTGGCCTTCGCCGGTAGCGTGCAGCGTGCCGGTCGGCAAGGAAAGATTCAGGGAAAAAATGTACATGATTTTACGCGGTTGCTTTTCCACGGCCCCGTGGATCTGAATCAGATCTGGCGCATAGGTTTTCAAGAGTTTTTTCAGTTTTTCCAGATGCCGCGCCACTTCGGTTTCGATCGGTTCGCGCAGTTCCACATGTTTGTAGCTGAGAGAAACTTTCATCAGCGCACCTGAGTTCCGCTGGCACACCGCCAGCGTAAGAAATGGGAGAGGTGGGAACGGAAGACCAACGAAGGTGAAACTCTGAGACCATCTTCCAATTCCAGAATAGCAAGTCCCGCACTGGGATGCAACGCAAGGGTCGGATAGCGTTTCCGCCCGTCCCATTCCTTCGAACGAAGGGCGCAAATTGACAACCTGCGCAATGGCGGCATAGTCTGCGCTTCCTGCACTTGCATATGGAGACGTACGTCAGGCAGAGTGCGTCAAGAGGCGCGCGTGGCCAGGGCACGAAAATCCGAGAAGCACGAGCCGGGTCGAGTGCTGGTCGGCCCGGCCGGGTGGTCATACGATGACTGGGCCGGCGTCGTCTACCCCGCGCGGCGCCCGCACGGGTTTCATGAAGCCGCCTTTCTCGCCGAATATTTCGACACGATTGAGATCAATACTTCGTTCTACCACCCGCTGCGTCCGGGAATCTGCTGGCAGTGGTTGGAGCGCGTGGCGGGCAATCCGCGATTCCTCTTCACCGCCAAGCTGTGGCAGCGCTTCACGCACGAAACCGGAGCCACCGCCGAGGATGAAAAAGCGGTGCGCGAGGGGTTCGACCTGCTGATGGGAGCGGAAAAATTGGGCGCAGTTCTCCTGCAATTCCCATTTTCTTTTCACCACACCGCGGAAAACCTCGACTATCTTCAAAAACTCCTTGCCAAATTTCACGACTATCCTCTGGCCGTCGAAGTGCGCCACGCGACGTGGAACGACAAAAAGTTTTACGCCCTGCTCAACGAGCACGGCGTGGGTTTCTGCAACATCGACCAGCCGCTGATTGGGAAATCCATCAAGCCCTCAGAGCGCGCCACCTCCGCCGTAGGCTACGTGCGGCTGCACGGACGCCGCTACGACACCTGGTTTAGCTCTGATCCCACGGTGCCCAGCTCCGAGCGCTACAATTACCTCTACACGATGGAAGAATTGAAACCCTGGGCGGAGCGCATCCAAAAAGTGCGCACGCGAGCAAAAACCACGTTCGTCATTACCAACAACCACTTCGAGGGAAAATCCATTGTCAACGCCCTGCAGCTGATCCACTTGCTCTCCGGCAACAAGCTGAAAGTGCCCGAGCCGCTGCGGCACCACTTCCCGGTCCTAGACGCGATTTCCGACAAGCCCGCGCAAGAACCCACGCTGTTTCCCAACCCGCCGCGCTGAAAACCAAAAGACCGAAAAGCGAAAATCGAAGAACGAAAAACGGGAAATCGTCCACGAAGAGAGTCCGTTTTTCGTTTTTGGTGTTTCGTGTTTCGTTTTTCGGTTATTTCTTGAAGAGATCGTCGAAGGCTTTGCGCGCCGAATCCGGCCGCAGCCCTTCGGTGGGCGCTGCCGACGATGCGGGAGCGGATGGAGCGGTATCTTTTTCCACGGTGGTGCGGAAGGCGTAGAAGGTGCACTCGTTTCGCGCGTCTTTTTTGGGGATGCGCTCGGGGATGGGCTGCGTGCACTCAAATCGCGCGGCGGTATCGAAATAGAGGCACTGCTTGCAGCAATGCAGTTCCGCCTTGCACTTGGGACACTGGCCGTTGGGGTCGAAGCCGGGCACTAGCACCGTGCCGCAATTCGCGCAACGCGCGCGCGTGATGCTGCCCACCATGCGCGGCGTGCGCGGACCCATTTGATCCTGGCGGGGGCGTGGCTCTGGAGAACGTTCCTTGGGGCGTTCTTTGCGTTCCCGTTTTTCTGAGTCCTGATAGCCCCGATGGCCGTACTTGCGCTCAGACATGGGCGCCTCCGGGGGATGTCCCATCATACTCTCAATCGCCGGACCCGGAAACAATTTCGCACGACATTGTGGAAAAGTATTTGTATGGGGCCGCCGCCACAAAATGCCGGCCGCATTTCCTTTTGCGTTCTGATCAGTTACCCGGCTGAAGCGCCGGCACTGGCCTGAACGGGAGGGCCGGTGGTAAATTTCCATGGGCATCGAGGTGCACCACTGGCCAACGCGATTCGCAACATCCTGAATCTCGCCGCGGGCGACCTGCTCGCCAAGACGCTTTATTTTCTTTCCTTCGTCTATCTCGCACGCATTCTCGGCGTACGCCAGTTCGGCATTCTTGAATTTGCCGCTTCCCTGCTCGCGTACTTTCTGCTGCTCGCCGATGCCGGACTGGAAAAATGGTCCATCCGCGAAGTGGCGCAGACGGGCGACGTACGCGACCTTTCCGGGCGCGTGGTACCGCTGCGCTTCCTGCTGGCGACGGCCATCTACAGCGTTTTAGTCCTCGTTCTTCGCCTCGTACCCGACGTGCCGCCACTCCGTTTGGTCCTATTGCTCTTCGGGTTATGCCTCTTTGCGCAGGCGCTGAACCTGAAATGGGTGTTCCTGGGCCAGCAGAAGATGACGCGCGTCGCGGCGGGGCTTGTTGTCGCCCAGGTCGTTTTCGCGGTGAGTGTCTTCGCGCTGGTGCGCAGTCCCGCGCAACTCCTGCTCGTGCCGCTGTTGCGACTGGCGAGCGACGTGGCGCTCGCGGCGTATTTTGCCTGGGCGTTTGCCAAGGAGCACGGAAGCCTTCGCTTGCCGCTCACGCTGCGTGAAGCTCGCGTCATTCTTCGCCCCGGGTTGACGATGGGCGTGCTGGAGACGCTGCAAGTCATTAACTACAACTTCGACGCTGTGCTGCTCGGCTTCCTCGTCGGTGCGACCACGGTGGGCTGGTACAGCGCAGCGTACCGGCCGGTAACTGTGGCGCTGGCCATGCCCATGACCTATTTCATCGGACTCTTTCCAGTGCTATCCAGCGCTTTCACCGAAAACAAGGACGAATTTCGCACCATTGTGAGCCGGTCGTTGCGCCTGGCAACCAGCCTCGGGATTCCCCTCGGTGTTGGTGGAGCGATGCTCGCGGGGCCTATCATCCTGCTGCTATTCGGACAAGCTTACGCGCCATCGGTGCCGGTGCTGCGCATTCTAGTGTGGTCGGTCGTGCTGGTGATTCTGCGCGGCACACTGGATCAGGCGCTGAACGCCGCCAAACAGACAGGCGTGGACGTGCGCTGCGCCATGGTGTCTGCCGGCACAAACATCGTGTTGAACTTCGCGCTGATTCCAATTTACGGGATGATTGGCGCGGCCATCGCCACGCTGGTTTCCGAAATCGTTTGGGTCACACTGGTGACTAACCGGACGAACCATTACGTTACTCGCGTGAATCTGTTTGCGTATTTGTGGCGGCCCGTACTGGCGGGAGCCGCAATGGCAGCTTTCCTATGGCTCGCGCAACCAATTTTCTGGATTGTTCGCGCCGCGCTCAGTGTAGGCGTGTACTTCGGCGCTCTATTCCTGCTGGGCGGCGCGAACCTGCGCGAGTGGAAAGAATTCTTGCAGCGCCCTGCGACGTAATTCCTCCGCCACGCTCGTCGATCCTTCGCTTCTCTCTGGACGACGATGAAAAGGAAAATCTACGCGCGGGAGAGAAAGCGCGCCAGACCTTCGGCGGGCAAGTCCGGCTGAAGAAAGTTTTGTGCAGCGCCGCACGCCGCCAGCAGCGCTTCCGCGGCAAGATAGCCACTGCGCACGGCGCCTTCCATCGTTGCGGGCCAGCCCGTCGCGGTCCAGTCGCCCGCCAAGAAAAAGTTGGGCAACGGAGTGCTCTGCCCCGGCCGCCAGCGGTCGCAACCCGGCTGCGGCGAGAATGTGGCATGCGCTTCTTTGATCACTGTGGCCTTCACCAGCCGCGCCTCGCGCGCCGCCGGCAGAACTTCCAGAAGTTCGTTTCGGCAAATGTCGATGATCTGCTGGCGCGAAAGCGGAAGCAGCCCGTATGAAGCGCTGATAACGAGCTGCAAATATTGACCACCGTCCGTCCCTCGACTTCCCTCCTGACAAGCCGGACCGCCCGGCGCGTGCTCGTGGAAAAGTTGTGACTTATTGAAGATCCATTGTGTCGTGCGGCCCAGTAGCGTCAGAAATGGCTCCTGCATCACGACGCGGTCGAACCAGAAATGCACTCCGGTGATGGGCGAAGTTTTCAGATTTGCGAGATTGGCGAACAGCGTCTCGCGCGCGGCGATTTCGGCGGGCAGCAATTCCAGCAGCGTATCGTGAGGCACCGCCGAGATGTAGAAATCCGCTACAAGCTCCGACCCATCATCGAGCCGCACGCATGTGACGCTGCCGCCGTCTGCGCGAATTCCGCGGACCGCGGCCCGCGTGCGCACTTCGCCTCCCCGCTTTATGATGGCGTCGCGGCAGCCGTCGTACAGCTCGGCGAGCGGCACCCTGGGAATTCCCACCTCGAAGCCTCGCCGCGTGGAGAGAAAACCCTTCCAGAAAACTTCGATCGCGTAGTGTGCGTCCGTGCGCGCGAGTTCTTCGTTCAGCGCGCTGACCAGCACGACTTGCCAGAAATTCCTGATTGCACCGTCGGTCTGCCGTCGGCGGCGGAGCCATTCGAGGATGGAGACGCCTTCGGCATCCGTGGTGCGCCCGGCGCTGCGCACGATCGCCAACATTGCCCGAGCGATTCCGTTTTTATCTTCCCAACTGAGCGAAGGAAATAGAGCGAAGGAGGGAGCGAGATGCAGGGGCGGCGGAAGCGCGGAAGCCTCGATGACTCCGCGCCGCCCGCGAGTATCTGCGAAAAAAAGCCGGTTGTAGTAATGGATTTTTTCCGCTGCGCCGACGCGCCGGTAAAAATCGTCGAGGTTGGTGCAGCAACCCAGCGTGACGTGCTGGCAGTTGTCCACGTGGCTGCCGCTCGCCCCAAGCTCGCCCGAGGCATCCTGCAGCCAATACGAAGTGGCGCGGCCGCCGAGGTGCGGCCGGCTCTCCAACAACTGCACGCGGCAGCCGGCCTCAGCCAGCGCGACCGCCGAGGAGAGTCCCGCGAGACCCCCGCCGATGATGATCACGCTCCTGGAAGCCATGTTCGGAATTCCACCAGCCGAGCCTCGCGCGCAGCATCACCCAGACTTTGTACGCGGTCGAGAGACGTACTTTTTCCGCGGCGAACACATCGTAGCCGCGGGCCCCGATTTCTTCGAGGATGCCACTGTAAATGCGGGCAAGCGCCCACAGGGCCGGTCGGCTATCTTCGTCAATCAGCCGCAACAGCTCGCCGCCTTCGTCGAACAATTGCCAGGCGCGGGCCGCTTCGAACGCCAGCAATTCACGCATCGCCGGGGTCACCGGCCCGGCGAGATCCGCGGCGCGGCAGCCGAATTGGCGCAGATCTTCTTCGGGCAAATAGACGCGGCTCATTTCGTAGTCGGCGCGGACATCGCGAAGAATATTGGTCAACTGGAACGCGATGCCCAGTTTTTCAGCGACCTCCAGCGCGCGCGGGTCGCTGAAGCCGAAAACGTGCGTGCAGCACAGCCCGACGGTGCCGGCTACGCGGTAGCAATACTTCCGCAGCAGCTCGAAGGTGGCGTACGACGCAATGCTCAGGTCCATCTCCGTGCCGGAGATGAGGTCGTGCAGGTAGCGTGGCGGAATCGAGTAGCGCCTGACTGCGTCATGAAACGCGGGCAGCACCGGGTTGCCGGAATAGTCGCCGGCGAGCGCACGGTCCAGCGTGGCGCGCCAGGCAACCATGCGCGCGATCTTGGAGGAGGCGTCGCCTGGGGTGTCGGAAATATCATCGGCGTGGCGCATGAAGGCGTACAGCGCGCAGAGAGCGTCGCGCTTCGGCCGCGGCAGCAGAAAAATGGCGAAATAAAAATTGCGCGCAGCGGCGCGCGTGATGCGGCGGCAATAGACGTAGGAGCGGGCGAGATCGGCGTCAGGCATTGCGGCCAGCCGCCGAAGACTCGGCATCATTGCGGGAAAACAGGGGCACGAAGAGCCGGGAGAGAAGCGCGCGGCCCAGCAGACGCGCCTGTGCCGCGCGGCTCAAAGCGGGCCGATGCTCAAGCGTGTTGTAGCCGATGCGCTCGATCGAATCGAGCACGGCCAAGCCGCCGCGGGTGAACAATTCGACGTCAATGCGTAGCTCAGGGGCCACGCGTTCGGTGAGCGGAAGTCCCTGCTCGAAAAGCGCGCGCGTGCGGGCGATCAGATCCTTCATCAGCGCGACGTAGCGGTCGTCGAAACGATGCGCGAAAAGATCAGCCTCGGAGAGGCCGTGCGCAGCCAGCGCGTCGAGCGGGATGTAGATGCGGTCCTTCTCCAGGTCGCGGGCGACGTCCTGCCAGAAATTGGCAAGCTGCAGCGCGGCGCAGGTGGCGTCGGAGAGCGCCTGGCGCTCGGCGTCGCGGTAGCCGCATAGATACAGCACCAGCCGACCGACCGGATTCGCGGAATAGTGGCAGTAGCCGAGTACCGCGTCCCAATCGGCATAGCGGTGCACAGTCTGGTCCTGTCGAAACGCGGTGAGCAGATCGAGGAACGGCTCGATGGGGATGCGGCATTCTTCGATGGTGGGCTTCAGGGCAATGAAAACGGGATGAAATGCAGATCCTTCGTCCGCTGCGGCGGACTCAGGATGACAAGCATACATCTTGCGGAGTTCGGATTCCCACCAGTCGAGGAGTTCGAGCGCGCGCGCCGGGCTGCTGACTTCGTCGCCGAGATCGTCGGCCCAGCGGCAGTACGCGTACACGTTGTAGAAGTGCTGGTGCAGGCGGCGCGGAAGCAGCCAGGAAACGACATTGAAATTCTCGTAGTGATGGGTGGCCAGCCAGCGCGTGTATTCCCGCGCGTCAGCAGCGGAACAGCCGGAAGGAGGCAGTTGGCGGGCGATTTCGAGTTCATCAGGTGGCTGCATGGGTTCATGAACGGGCGACCCGCCGACCGCCCTGAGGAAGCGAGGCGCGTTACGGAATCACCGCCGTCTTCAACTGCCCGTTCCGGCGCTTCATATGTTCGAACACCTGCGGCAGTTCGCGCAAGGAGACTTCGCCGGTGACAAAGTCGCTGGCGCGGATGGAGCCGCGGGCCACGGCGTCGAGGGCGGCGCGGATGAAGCGCGGCGTGTGATGGAATGTGGACTTGATCGTAATCTCGGAGTAATGCAGAACGGCGGGGTCGAATTCCACGTGACTGTCGCGCGGGCAGCCGCCGAACAAGTTGACCGTCCCGCCACGGCGCACCATGTCCATGGCCCATTCCCACGTGGTGGGTGAGCCCACTGCTTCAATCACCGCATCGGCGCCCAGTCCG
>DASXQM010000040.1:0-6459 GCA_036507195.1 Pyrinomonadaceae bacterium
TGATTTCGAAGAAACGAATGGGCAAACTACCGTTGGGCGTCCACGTGCCCTCGACACGATTCCCCTGGGAGGTTTTCTGATCGGAATATTTGATCTCATGTTTGCCTTCATTTTTTACGGATTGATACTTGGCGTACCGGCCCTACGAATTTTTCAATCTGTCGCTGCAGGAGTTTTAGGCAGACCGAGAGCGATTGAAGGGGGAGTGCGGACCTTTTTGCTAGGTATAATCCTTCATTTTGTCGTTGCGACATGTATCGCCACAGTCTATTACCTGGCGACTCAGGGGTTGCCTGTTTTGGTGCGTCATCCGGTTGTCAGTGGATTGATTTACGGAGTGATTGCTTATTTTGGTATGAAGTACATCGTCATGCCATTATCGGCCATTGGTCAGATGGGACGACTGCCACGCCTACCAATCTTAGTGACAGAAGTTCTTGGACACGCTGTTCTGGTCGGATTACCCGTAGCGTTATTGGCGCGGAGATCTGCGCGGTTGAATGGAGACAATTCTTCGAACTCCGCAACCGCAGAACCTAGCCTTGGTTCGATTTGAAGACAGCTTATTTAAGACTACTTAGGCTGACGCACAACGGTAACCACTGACGCTCAAAAAACAACGAGCGGGTAATTGATCAGGATTATCCTGAATCAATTACCCGCCTTTTTTTGCTGCTCCAACTTACTTCTAAGTATTATCTGGGTTCCGCTCGACCTTCGTACAACTTTGCGCGACAGGATCGAGCCACTGCCAGTAACCCGAAATACTGGCGAGTTATGACTAAGGTCAGCCTTATCATTCCCACCTTTAACCGCCCGCATTTGCTTCCGCGAGCTGTTGAGAGTGCGCAGCGCGCAGGCCGCGAGGTCGAGGTGATCGTGGTTGATGATGCCTCGTCCGACGGCACAGCGAGCGTGTGTGCCTCATTGCAGGCCATAAAGTATTTACGAGTCGACCGCAATCAGGGAGTGGCCGGAGCCAGAAACGTTGGGTTGCTCGAGAGCTCTGGTGATTTCATTGCGTTCCTCGATGACGACGATATGCGACTGCCCGGATCTTTGGACTATCAAGTCTCTTTGCTGATGGCGCAGCCGGACGCGGGTTTTATCGCAGGCGGTGTGATGCTCGCTGATCAGAATTGCGTTCCGACCGGCGAAGTGGCGATTCCTCGCGGACCAAGCGGCGATCTTTTCTGGGAAGTTTTGGAGCTGAGGGTGCACCTCATACCGGGTTCTGTTGTCATACGCAAGGAATGCTTTTTTGAAGTCGGTATTTTCAACCGTCGACTCGCGGGCATTGACGATTGGGACATGTGTACGCGGATAGCCGAGGTGCGTCCAATACTGGTGGATGCCGAGCCGGTCTGCATTTATCGGGTCGCATCCCCAGACTCAGGACAAGGTTCTTCTGCTCTGGGTAGGCAGATGCGTTCTGCAGTTAGGCATCAAGAGCGTCTGTTTTCACTACCGCGTGTTCAGGAAGCGACCCCCGCTCAGCGCCGGTTGGTGCGTCAAAACACAAGGCGCCGTGTTGCTGACACCTTGAGTTGGCGCGCTGCCCATGAGTTCCCCCGCGGTGCCTTTCGATTCGCGGCATCAAATTTCTCAATTGCTTTGCAACTGAGTCCGTTCTGGGCGGCGCGTCCTAACCATTTGCGGGTACTATGGCGTAGCGCTTCGACCCAACTATTGTCGCGTAGCAAGAACCTTGCATCCCCCACGACACCGGTTGGCTGATGACTCTTTCATTTTGATTACGAGATTTCCAAATGATGTCCCAAGTTAGTGTCATCATTGCCACTCGCAATAGGTCCTCAATGCTGCGCCGCGCTGTTGAGAGCGTGCGTCACGCTAATTGCAACGCAGAGATCCTTATCGTTGATGACGCTTCGGAAGATCAAACCCAACAAGTCGGTACTAGCTTCAGTGATGTTCACTATATACGTGCGAAGCGGAGACTTGGATTAGGTGCTGCACGAAACATTGGCGTCATTGCCAGTGTGTCGCCCTACATCAGTTTTCTCGACGATGACGACCAACGTCTTCCAGGATCCCTCGACGCGCAGGTGAAATTGCTCGAGGAGCAACCCGAGGCTGGGATGATTTATGGCAGAGCTCTATATGGAGACGATCAGGGCCTTACGCAGGGAAGTTACTATCCGGAGCATTGTCGGCATGGCGATCTCTTTTGGGATCTCTTGCGATGGAATTTTATTCCCTGTCCCACCGTCGTTTTCCGACGTGAATGTCTTACACGGGTTGGCCTTTTGGAAGAGGAAGCGCCAGGCGTTGAGGACTGGGACTTATGGGTTCGGATAGCGGAATTATATTCTGTAATAGCGATTGATAAAGCGGTAGCGATTTGGCGGCAGGGCACGCCAGGGTCAGGACAGTTTACGTCGCGCGAAACAAAGCTACATCGCGAGGCTCATCGTTTGCACGTAAATAAGTGGCTTCGTTTGCCACGAGCGATCACCGCGGGCACTGCACAACGACGAAAGATTTCTCGAGATTTTGCCGCATGTGCTTCCCGACAATTAGTCTGGACAGCAGCCTCGCGGTTGAAAGCCGGGCGGATGCTTGAGTCAGCGAGAGTCGCATTTGCCGGAGCACGTATGTACCCACTTAGCATGAGTAGAAACATTCTTAGTCTCTCCACGTTGCGATCCTTGAGCAGCAGCCTGGAAACTTATTGGCGCTGAAAGAATATTGGCATGAACCAGACTCGATGAAGGTCCTTTTCTGCAAAAATGGTTTCGCCGGTCCACTGAGCGGCGCCGATGAAATCGTGGTCACTTACGCACGCGAGCTGAAAGCCGCTGGTTACTCGCCAAGTGTCCTACTCGTGCATCGTCCGCAAAAAGGCGATCCACTGGCAGAGCGTCTCCGCGCTGCCGAGATTCAAATAGACATACTGGCTTCAACAACCTTTAGCGCTTCTCTTGCCGCTGCTCGAAAGCTCGCGATTCGTGCCATGCGCGCATTCTCACCAGCACGCAACCTGATTCGGTCTAACTCACGCAAACTCGTCTTCGATCTTGTACAGGGATACCACGACGCGTGCTGTGATTACCTCACACGCAATCGGCCCGATGTTATCCATGTCCTAACACCGGATCCTGGCGCCGTCATGCTCATCCGCGCTGCGCACGAAACCGGACTCCCCGTTGTGTATCAGGAAGTCGGTACTCCGTTTCATCCGCCGGGCTTCGAGGAAGTATACGGGCGCTTTGTCTCGGTGATTCCGCTATGTACAAGCGTTGCGGCCCTCTCTCCAAGCCTCGCACAGGAACTCCACCGCGTCGTGCCGAAACTTCCTCCCACGCACGTGCTTCCGCTTATGACGCTAGACCATAATGGCGCTTCCAGTCCGAGTGTCACATCGAAGCGGATTACTTTTGGTTTCGCGGCGCGCCTGGAATACCTGAAGGGTCCATTGCTGCTTATTGCCGCCTTTCGCACTGCACATCGCGAACACGCTGACATTTACGTGAAGATCGCGGGCGATGGGTCACAACGAAAGGAAATTATCAACGTTTGTCGCAGCCTGGGCTTGGCAGAGAGATGCCATCTCGTCGGAGTCTACCGAACCCTTCAGGAGAGAAGTCAGTTCATGCACGGGATTGATGTTTTCGTGCTTCCCTCACTGACCGAGGGCACACCCAACGCGATCATCGAAGCGATGTCGCACGGCAAACCAATCATTGCTACAACAGTGGGAGGGGTGCCTGATGTAGTCAGCGACGAGGTGGGAATTTTGGTGCCGCCCAACGATGTCGACGCGTTGGCATCCGCAATGTCCCGTTTGGCCCAGGATCCTGATTTGCGACTTAGGTTGGGACTTGCCGCGCGGAAGAGGTACGAACAATTCTTCGCGCCAAACGCGGTCTTGCCGTTATTAGTCGATTTCTATGAGCGCGTGATTGAGAAACGCGCGATGAGTAAGGTAGGGAGCGTTGGGGCAACTAAGGAGCAGCAACCGAGAGCGAAATTAGTCCATCCATGGTCCGCCATCAACTCTTGATCCGTTGCCAACCCTGTCGCAACAATCGTCCCAATGCCGAATGCTCTCCAGTGTAATGGTGTAGACGTGCGTTATCGTTCGCGGGCCACAACGTACTTGGTGAACCGGGGCGATAGAAGGTAACAGTCAAACTACGCCTTGAGCTGCGGCACTCCTCACGCACGCGCGACACCGCATGCCATGAATTATCAGACCTTACTACCACGACCGAATTGCCAACGAGCGGTGGGATGCTTCTCACTATTTGGGTAATGTCATTGTCACGCAGAATCGTCAGGCAACCACCGTCCTGCTCATCCCAGGCCTCATTAAAATAGAAGATGTGAGTCATTACTTTGTCGGGCAGGTCTACATGCGGGCCTAGCCATGCGCTTCTGCCGTAATGAAAGACGTTCGCCTCGATCGGTAAGTTGTAGAGCTCGACTCCTGTAAGTTTCGACATCGCCTCTCTGTACGCAGGCGATAGCAAGTCGCCAGCCAGGCACTGCCAGGCTGGACTCAAAAATTGTGAGTGTGCCTGAAAGTCAGTTCCCATAGCGATGAGCGACCTGGCCTCGTACTGATAACCCTTCTCGCCATCGTAGCCCTTGACTGTCTTGAAGTGATCCCGAGGAAAAGTTTTTACGAGAGCTTCGGAATCATCAGGCGAAAATAGTCGATCGACAAATGCCCAGCTGTAGGGCGTGGCTGATAAAGCTTCCTGGTTGAGCCGAGTGAAATCAATCATAGCTTAGGGAGTAAGCGGTGCGGGGTGGGAGCGGGCGCTTGATCTTGTAAAAAGCCCGTCGTTCCCGATTTCGCAAGGGCCGAATATAACTATCTTCATCTCAATCTTCTGGTTACTGAAATCAGTTCAGCAAGCTCTGAAACAGTTCATTAATCACTCGATAAACTTTCTCCTTCGCTACCGTTGCGCGTTCGGAAAAAAACTCGGGTCTTAATTCGCCGGCGAACTCTATCTTGTCATTCATTTCATCCCAGGATCCCAGCTTTAATTCCATCGGCAAATTCATGACGCGCAAAAAGCCGCTGGCCTTGTCTACTGGCAGAGGACCAAACAAGTGTGGAATGCCGAAGGACGATGCTGTGACATTCCCGTGCAAACTCGTGCCGACAAACAGATCGCTCGCGGCGATGATGCACATGATGTCAGCGATCGAATAGACATTCGCATACTTCAGCGCCCCACGCGATCGCCGCATCAAACTCTGTAGGAATTTATGATCGCCGTGACAGTAACCGGTTGGCAGCAGAACAACTGCCGAGTTTGTCCTTTCTTGATAGCGTTTCAATTGTCTGACGATCTCTTCTTCGTCAAAACCCGGGTGGGGTTTGCACTGAAAACACAGGAACGAACGACGTTTGTCAATTCCGAAACGTGAAAGGATGTTTTGTCCTCGGTGTAGTTGCTCTTCCTTTTCAAATTGATCGCTTAGCGTGACAGCCAGGTCGGGAGCAACATGTATCGCACTCTCCACCCCGGCGCGTCTGAGTTTTTCCTTTGAATACTCATCGCGCAAATAAATGAAATGAGCCTCCTCAAAGAGACCTTTGACGCGACTTCTTTCAATTGGAGTGAAATCATTTGGTACTCCGCAGGAGAGATACGATACCAAACTGCCTTCCGGCAGCTTACTAGCGTTGAACAGAAAGGGCCCGGCCGCAGGATAGTTCATCCAGCGGGAACGGAAGCGATTGGCATGAAAGGCAGCCGGCTGCAAACGCCCGATGTTCCTGCGCAGCAAATAATCGAAGGCGTTGAGCGGCCCGATTGAACGCCGAAGGCCGGCGTAAGAAACGCACGAATGTGTGCCGTAATGGCTGGCGACAACGTCCCAATCGGTACGGAGGATGTCGCCGCCGCCAACAACCAGCCTGCGCGGTTCGTTGCTGGCCTGAAATAAAGTTTGTATGGAATACGTTTCAAAACCCGCCTTCTGTGGCGCTTTGACAGCCAGCGGAGAATAGTGATGAACCTCCAGAGTTGTATCGAGTCTCATTAGGAGATGGCGAAAAATAATTGGGTAAAGCAAATCGCCATAATTCTCCAAATCGAAGGTTCCCAAGTGTGTGATCATAATGATTCTGGCAGCAATGTCCGAGGGCTTCCGGATATTACTTTGCGATAACTGGAATTCCTAGAGAGACCCTGGCTCAAACGTCGAGAGACGACCCGCATTCACCTCCAGAAGTCTTTTGAGGAGGAGGCGCGCGAGACTCAAAACCAATTCCTCTGATAAGGATCCACCCTGAAATACGCAGTTACAGTCATCAATCACCGTCGTAAGATTTGAACCTGACGCAACAGATTTCGCGCCAACTCTGAATCGGGGTTTGATTTTTGCAGCGCACGCAATTCCGATTGCTTTCCATTCTCATCTTGCCAGAGAGCCAAACCACGTTGTCGTGTCAACAGGTAATGCAGACGATTCTTT
>DASXQM010000041.1:0-18584 GCA_036507195.1 Pyrinomonadaceae bacterium
CAAAAGAACTACTTTCTAAACGCCTGCTCGATGCGAGCGTGGACGGCATTCTCGCGTTTGACCAGGACTGCCGCTACACGGCCTGGAACCGGGCCATGGAGCGCATCTCCGGCAAAAAGAGCGCAGACGTGCTGGGCCGGAATGCGTTCGAAGTCTTTCCTTTTTTGAAAGAAACCGGTGAGGACAAATGCTTCTATAAAGCTCTGGAGGGAGAAGCTTCAGTATCTGAGAACCGTCCGTACACGATTCCAGAAACTGGCCGGGAAGGATTTTTCAGAGGCTACTACTCACCGCTTTATGATGAGCAAACCCGGATCGCCGGCGGCATTGCCATCATTCGCGACATTACCGAGCGCAAGCTAGCGGAGGCTGAGGCAGAGGAAGCTCATCAGCGCCTGACTTTTCATGTTGAGAATTCGCCCCTCGCTGTAATTGAGTGGGACAGCGACTTCCGCGTGTCGCGCTGGTCGGAGTCGGCGCAGCGTTTGTTTGGCTGGGCGCCCGAAGAAGTAATTGGCAAGCACGTTGGCGACTGGCATTTCGTTTTTGACGAAGACGTAGACGGTGTCGAGCAGGTGACAAATCGGCAGCGTCTGGGAGCGGAGTTCCTTGGAGTCCAGCGTAATCGCAACTACACCAGGGACGGATCGGTGTTGTATTGCGAGTGGTATAACTCCGTTCTGCATAACGAGTCGGGCCAACTCATATCCGTGCTGTCTCTCGTTCTTGACGTGACGGCACGAAAACGTGCGGAAGAAGAACGCGCGGAATTGCTTGTGAGCGAGCGTGATGCACGCAGGCAGGCGGAAGAAGCCGACCGGCTCAAGGACGAGTTTCTCGCCACCCTCTCGCATGAACTGCGCACGCCGCTTACGTCCGTCCTGGGCTGGGCCATCTTGCTGCGCAGGGGCGAGGTTGAAGAAGCAAATATTGCGCGGGCAGTTGAAACGATTGAACGTAACGCGCGCTCGCAAGCGCGACTGATTGACGACCTGCTCGACGTCTCTCGCATCATTACCGGCAATCTTCGTCTCGATCTGCGCTCGATAAATCTCGCACCGATAGTGGAAGCAGCTATCCATGCTCTGGGCCCAACTGCGGAGGCTAAAAACATTCAACTCCAAATGGAGTTTGATTCGGAAAGCTGCCTCGTCAAAGGGGATCAAAACAGACTCCGCCAGGTGATCTGGAATTTGCTTATGAATGCGATCAAGTTTACCCCGCCCGGTGGCAGCGTGAAGGTTCGTCTCGAGTGTGTTGTCCCAAGTCAAACATTTAATGTCCAACGTCAAACCGCGACACGAAATCCGCAATCCGAAATTAGCGAGTCTTCTCCCTTGCCGCTTTCCCCCGATCCCACGCCATACGTCCGGCTTACCGTCACTGATACCGGCGTGGGCATCGCCGAGAGTTTTTTGCCATTCGTCTTTGATCGATTTCGCCAGGCTGAGGGATCGATTTCGCGCCAACAAGGTGGACTCGGTCTGGGTCTCGCCGTGGCGCGTCACCTCGTGGATCTACACGGTGGCAATATCAGGGCAGAAAGTCGTGGTCCGCAGCAGGGCTCTACCTTTACCGTCGATTTGCCACTTGCGGGTGAGAGGCGGGACCCGGCCCGTCAGCAAGAACGGCAAAGAGAGGCTGAGAGAAGGGGCATGGTTCCGGTTGCCAGGCTCGACGGCATTCGCGTGCTGCTGGTGGAAGATGACGAAGACTCACGTAAGCTGCTCGGCCTCATGCTTACGAAACAAGGCGCTGAAGTCACTTCCACGGAATCTTCCGCTGAGGCGCTGGCCGCGCTTGGACAGAGTATGCCGGACTTGGTGCTCAGCGACATCGGCATGGCCGGAGAAGATGGCTACGAGTTGATGCGCAAGGTGCGAGCTTTACCTCCGGAACGCGGGGGACTGACACCGGCGATCGCCTTGACCGGCTATGCCACGCGAAAAGATCGCGAACGCGCCTTGTCTGCCGGCTATCAGTTGCATCTCGCTAAGCCCGTCGAACCCACCGAGCTTGTCGCCGCCATCGCAAATCTGAGCCTGAGAAGAGACTAGGAGCAGCAGGCAGAAGGCAGAAAGCAGTAGGCAGAAGGCAGGAGGCAGAAAGCAGTAGGCAGAAGGCAGAAAGCAGTAGGCAGAAGGCAGGAGGCAGAAAGCAGTAGGCAGAAGGCAGGAGGCAGAAAGCAGTAGGCAGAAAGCAGTAGGCAGAAAGCAGTAGGCAGAAGCCAGGAGGCAGAAAGCAGTAGGCAGAAAGCAGTAGGCAGAAAGCAGTAGGCAGAAAGCAGGATTTTCCATTTCTAATTTGTCATTTTTCATTCTCCATTGAAAACCCTGTGCGGCCTGGGCTTCCCCAGCCACGGACCAGTTAAAACCAGGACAATGCAGGCAATGAAAAATGAGAAATGAGAAATTAGAAATGGAAAAAATATGCGTTCTCCTGTGTCCTGCCCCTGCCCCTGCGTCCTGCCGCCTAATCTTCCTGAGGGCATGGAAACAGCCGCAGATTACTCGTTTCCTTCTACCATACGAATCTGGAGTCTCCGTTTTTGTCATCAGACTCTAAGTCGCAGCGTTTACAGTAACGTTTCTGCTCTGCTCTGTTATGGCTATTGGTGTGAGCGTGTTGCAGGGAATAGTGCTCGTGTGCTCGGTGCTCTACACAATTCTCGACATCAGGTAAGAGCTACGGGAGATCAGAATGCTGGAGACCAAAGTCTCGTCCCTTTCGCGCTAAACAAGTTGGGTGGATTGAAGCATGCACACTTCCCTCATCAATATTGTCTTCAGCTTTGTCGTTGCTCTCGTGCTTCACGAGCTCGGACACTTTCTTGCAGCCCGTGCCTGCCAAGTTGCGGTAACCGAGGCTGGATTCGGCTGGGGCCCTCGGCTATATCGCGTTCGCGTCCGCAACGTTGATTATCATCTCCGCTTACTACCGCTTGGCGCCTATATCCGCATGGATATGACCGGCTTGCAGACGCGCGCTTTACCGCAACAATTGTTCGTCCTATTTGCCGGCGTCGCTGTGAATCTCATGCTCGCCGCTTTAGCACCGGGAACGTTCTTCGGTAGTATCAATCTGGCGCTGGCCATCGGGAATCTACTGCCATTGTACCAACAGGACGGATGGAAAGGCGGCATGTTGATCTGCCGTCGTGTATTCGGACGGCCCAGCCAACTGGTCGAGTGGTCGTTCACAATCTCTGGCGGGCTGATAAGTTTAGCCTTTCTCGCGCTTGGCCTCTTTAGCTTCTGAAAACAGCACGCAGCACTCAGCGTTCTTCACTGATTACTGATTACTGTTTACTCTTTACTGTTCACTGTTTACATCAGGCGCCGCATCAAATAGCCCATGTAATAGTAAGTCTCATGGGCCAACGAGCCCATCTGACTCCGCCAACCTTGGTATCTGGTAGTTGGTGTCGGCGACGGATACGCTTCCAGGCCAATATCCCTGGCCATCGCTACAGCTCTCTTCATATGCATTGGATCGCTGACAATCAAAACTTTCTTCAAACCGTTGGCGTCCGCCACTTGTTTGGCATTGATGACATTTTCATAGGTCGTATGTGAGCTGTCCTCGAGCAAAATAGCGTTTGCCGGAACACCGTTCTTAATTGCATACGCGCGCGCTGCGGCAGCTTCCGTCGGTTCATTCCTATTGCCCTGGCCGCCGGTAAAAATAATCTTGTGCACTTTGCCACGCCGGTAAAGATCAATTGCGTGATTTATTCTTTCTCTGAAGACGGGTGAAACCTCATTGCCCCAAACGGCAGCCCCAAGCACCATTGCCGCATCCGCTTCCACATCGACAACATTGTTCCCATACGTATAAATCCGCACGGCGGTAGCTCCGACTACGACCAGTGGTACCGCGATTAAGACCTTAGCAATGGTGCCCACTCTCTTCTTCATATTCAATCGATAGGCCCTGCGATGAACCAGGGATACTACATTGGTCCTGTCTCCTTACTATTTACCATTTATCATTTAGCATTTACCATTCACGAACCTGCTGTTCCCTCTTACATATGTCATTCCAGCAACCACCGCCCGCTCTCGGCAACCAATACGAAGATGATCGGGTCCTCCGTTCGTATCTGGCCCGTGTTGTTCCTGAAATAATGCTTGAAGAGATAGAACCTTCGCTCAGGGAGCTAGGCCGGCTGGCAGGCGGCGAGCTCTACCAGATGCAACTCGCCGACCGGCTCAATGAACCTGCGTTGAGGCAATGGGACGCCTGGGGAAACCGCATCGATCATATTGAAGTAACGCCTTTGTGGCGAGAGGCTGAGCGCATCGCCGTTGAGTACGGGTTGGTTGCCACTGCCTACGAGCAGAGGCACGGCAGCTTGTCGCGGGTGTATCAGTGTGCCCTCGCTTATCTCTTCACACCCTCGACCGACATCTATAGCTGCCCTCTGGCCATGACTGACGGAGCCGCGCGTACACTCCTAAGTTCGGGAAACCAGGCGTTAATTGATCGTGCAGTGCCGCATCTGATCAGTCGCAAGCCGGAAGACTTTTGGACCGCCGGCCAGTGGATGACTGAACTCACTGGCGGCTCCGACGTGGGCCTATCACAAACGCGAGCTGTCAGAACCGGAAGCGAACCGGGGTCCCCAGCCGGGCAGCCCAGCTGGGGTGGTGGCAGTAACCTGGTTTCGAGTGATGTCCAAGGTGCAAAGTCCAATTCCCAAAGTGCTTCAAACTCGAAACTCGAAAGTCGAAACTCGGAACCAGTCTGGCGCCTGTACGGCACCAAGTGGTTCACCTCCGCCATTACCTCACAAATAGCTCTGACCTTAGCGCGCCCTGAAGGTAATCCGCCGGGCGGACGTGGACTTGCCCTCTTCTACGTTGAATTGCGGGATGAATCAGATCGGCTGCGGAACATCCAAATCAATCGCCTCAAAGACAAGCTGGGCACGCGCAAAGTTCCGACAGCAGAATTGACTTTAGTTGGCACACCGGCCCAGCTCGTGAAAGGAACAACGGATGGCGTCCGCAACATCGCGTCGCTACTCAATATCACCCGACTGTGGAATGGCATTAGCGCTGTCGCTCTGATGCGACGCGGGCTGGCCCTCGCTACGGATTACGCACGCAAACGGACTGCCTTTGGATCTCAACTCGTCGACAAGCCGCTGCACATGGATACTCTCGCCGGTCTACAAGCCGAAGCCGAAGCCGCCTTTCACCTCGCCTTCTATGTGGCAGAGTTGACTGGTCGCGCTGAGATCGCTTGGACCGAAGAGGAGCAGGAGACAGCGGCAGGAGGCAGGACGCCGGGTCCTCTAGAAACCGGGAGTGGTAGCGGCCGAGTTGAAGAGTCGCTCGTTAGTAACGTGGCCGTCGAGATCGATGGAGACGAAACCCTGTTGCTACGCCTGCTCACCCCGGTAATGAAACTGACCACCGGAAAACAGGCAGTGCTGGTTCTGAGCGAAGTTATCGAAGCCTTTGGTGGCGCGGGTTACGTCGAAGACACGGGCCTGCCACAACTTTTGCGCGACAGCCAGGTCCTACCCATCTGGGAAGGAACCACCAACGTCCTCTCACTGGACACCCTCCGCGCCCTCGGTCTAGGCCCGCCGGTGCCCTCACCTGGAATGGGCGTGCAGCACGAAAACATCAGAACCGGAAGCAGTAGCGACGGGGTCGCAAGTCCCTCAGTTAGTGCCGATGATGAAAGCGACCGAGTCGAGGGGTCCCTTGTCGGAAGCGGGAGCAGGAGCGGACGGGTCGAAGCACCTTTTCAAGCACTCAAGTCGGCAGTTACCAACTGCCTCAGTGAAGCCCGTGATACCCGCCTCATCGACGCCGCGCGCATCGCTCGCTCAGCCTTAGACCATGCCGAGAGCTGGCTTGCAGAGGTAAAGGACCATACAGCATTGGAATCCAGCGCTCGAAGGTTTGCCCTGACGCTGGGGCGCACGATGGAACTCGCACTGCTAATCAAACACGCTCAATGGTCACAAGATCACGAAGCCGACGGCCGAGCCATCGCCGCCGCCCGGCGTTTTGCCAATTCCGGCATCGATCTTCTCGTCGACCACAACCTCGACGACGTACACGCTCTATTCTCGTAAATTATCTTTCAGCGTAACCTGGGTAATGTGCGGATTTCTTTCGCCTCGATAGCTTACCTCGGCTAAGGAGTTAAAACTTTAACATTCCACGCTGGATGCAGTTCCCAAAACGTCTTCACTGTCACCGAACCATGACCGCCGTTTGGATGACCAGGCCTCGCCATTGCCTCGTGAACGCCGTCGAAGAATCCAAAACCGGTGAGCTTCATATGAATAGGCGGCGTGAATACAAATTTGACACCCGGGCCTAATACGTGTCGATTCGGAAATCTATCCTGCATCAACCGCACGATCGTTTGATAGTCGCTCTTGAAGTCTGGGTCGGCAGGAATCTCGACAATCACGCGACGAGCTGCGCTGTTGGTCCGGCTATCGTTCAGTTCAAGATGTATCTCACAGTCGTTGCCTTCAACTTTCGCCTGCCACAAGAACGCAGTGAGAGTGAATGTTCGTTTCTCGGCACTTCCAGCCATCGGCGAGTGCTTGGCGGCGTTGGCAGTCGCTACCGAAACATTTGGGAGTGCGTACATATCGCGGACCCCAATGCTTGTGCCCGTAGCGTTGCCCTCCGCCCGATGCTTCACATCGCCGCGATATTGCTTGGCTTGAGTGTTTGCATCAGGGCAGGGAATGACCGTCTGGGAGTAAGCAGCTATTGAGAAAACAGAAACCAGGAGCGTGAGTAGTAGTGTTCTTTTCATAGCAGGCTTATACATCTGCCTGCTACTTGATGCAAGGATTCTTGTATTAGGAATAAGAGAGTGAAGAGGAGATAAAGTGCCGTCTAAACAGAAGCCACGGCTTTCGTGAGTGATGAGTGATGAGAAACTTAGGGGCCCTACTTGCGCTGAACTATCGGGCGGGCAGCCTGTGTGAGCCTCTTCCGATGTGGATGTGCGGACCGGTAGCCACACCTGGCACGGCACTACGGAATGCGAGGAAAGGTATCTTCTCAGTACGCAAGAAGTTGATTAGCACTCTTCCCTCCGGGCTGTCCGGCTGTAGTCCCACATCGATCCCCTGACGATGATCGAGTCCCCAGCGAGTATGCAAATCCGACTGGCCGAAGGCGGTCAACGGCAAGCGACGATTAAATCTGGCTAAGAAGAAGTTCTCTACCCTGGCCGAGTCTGAAATACTCCAGTTGCCTGCGAGGGTTTCGGACGCGGCAGCGGCTTGGATGTCTTCGGGTAGTGCCAAAGATTCAATCCGCTCAACTCGAGTCTTATCCACGAATGTTGTAACGTTCCCGCGCTTATACCAGAAGCCGTCTGCTCTCTCCGTCAGTTCGTCAACCTGCATCAGTCCACCACCGACCAAATGAACTCGTATCGAAGGCTTAGCCGGCGGACTGGTGGGCGCCGGAGCCGTCTTTGTTTCGGCATCAGCCGTTTGGCCGGTTGCTCTACTCTGGACTGTATCCTGAACTTTCTTTCTAACCTCATTACCGTCTTGTCCCAAGGCTGAAGAGAATGCACTTAGGAGGATTAGCCCAGCGGGAAGAGAAGCATTAAGTAATCGCATAAGTATCAACGCTCGTGAGCGAGGCAAATAGTAAACCCAATCCAAGTTTGCTGGCAACCGGGTGGGCCCTGGAGTTCATTTAAGACATTAATAGCGTCTGAGATGTCTGGTTTACAAGCCTAAGACTGCCTCGTTTTCCGAATGCAAAATCAGTACTGTATCAGGGCGGTGAAGTAAGAGAGGAAGCAGCCGGCCCAGACTAGCGGGAGCTACATATGGAATGCGCCCTGCTTTAGCCTTCTAATAAGAGTATTCGTAACTTAGCAGAGAAACCGCAATGCCCGAACTATCTATTGAAAAGGTCGATGTCCGCAAATTGGCTCGCGCTTACGTAGCCCTGGCTTTGGCCCAGGACGAGGCGAAGCGTTACGTCAGGAAGTACTCAGCGCAAGCAGCGTTGCTCCCATTGCTCAGCAGCCTTGATATAACGGCCGAGTTGCTGGAAGAAATATTGCAGAACGCCCTGCCAGAAAAAGATCCACCACCTTCGCCGTCGATAATGTGTTCAAACATGCTGATGTAAAGCGGTAAGCGTAAGCAGCAGCGTCGTGAATTGTGGTTTCTGGGCTGTCGCCCGCTCCGCGGGCTGCGGTTCTTCGGTCTGCAGTTCCTGGGTTCCGCTACGCTCCACCCCAGGCTAACTTTATGCTGTCGCCCGACTACCGCAGGCTAGCTCGGATTTCGCGGTGAATGACTTTTTGGGCAAAGCCGCTTAGGGTGATGCGGTTGGCGATAATATTGGTGTTACCGTCGGCGAGGACGCGCCCGGTAACGGTCTCTCGATCGCTTTCACTTGCTCGCGCTCCAGAAAAGTGACAACGCCGCGGCGTCGATACCAGATTCCTTCTCCTGTTTCCCACACTTCATCCGCCTCAATACTGGTACCGTTGGAGAGCCGAATTGTGACCTGTCCCCGCCTGGTCTTTTCGTCTCCGCCCGTCGATACCGGCCTGGAACTTAACGCGACGCGCGCAGATTCCGCTTGCACCACAGGCGACGGCATCGCACTCGGTGAGGGAGACGCTTCTGGCGAAGGAGATGCACTGACCGAGGGTGAGGGACGCAGGGTCAGGAGAGGTATCTGTTGCTGCGTGACGGCTTGATTCGATGCTGACTCGGTGGAACCTTGTCCCGGAACCTCGCGAGTCATCCGCTGGTAGACGATGAACAGGACCAAGCTAATAGCCACGCCAGCGATTGCCACTATGGCAAGAATTTTCCAATCCTGTTGAAATGCTCCGGCGCGCGAGACTTGATACCCAACCGCTCTCACGCCAGGCTGGTTTCCCGTCTGGGGTTCCCAATCCGCCGGTGGTACTGCCACCTCAGAATTTCTATTCGAATAGTCTGCGACCAGTGTAGTACCGTCCAGTTCGCAGAACTGATCCGTATCAGGAAAACTTGCGTTACATTCCGGACAGTGTTTCATACGGAGTTCGATGGACCGGACAGACCGTTAGCCTACGTAGCAGACATTATGTTGGAAGAACCAGGCAAACAGCAATCAGCAAACAGTAAGCAGCGAAAACTGTACTCGGAGAACCTTAATAATGATATTGCTATCATGATGGAACACCGCCGGACTATTGGGGAAACTCTTTGTCATCCGCGATTGATTCACTCGAGACCAAACTGGAATCGTCGAATTCCAAATCTGGAAATGGGTCTGGATCGAAGAATGGATCAGGCTCGAGTACCTCGCCGCGGGCAATGCGTTGTTGGCGTTCTTCCCATCTGCGATTGAACTCTATATTAAACTCCTCTCGACGACGGTTTTCGGCTTCCCATTCCTCGCGTGTCTTGTAGAACGAGAAGGCAAAATCCTCATCCATGTGAGAACCATCGAGACCCCAAAAACCCACGCCCATGCCAAGAGGAGTGGTTTCATCGCCGAACATCTGGCATATCGGACAATCCTCATCAACGATCATATCGCGTGGAGGAAGCGCGATTGGCAGCCGTTTGCGTTCGTTGTCGATCAGAATAGCCGGAATGCGGCCATCGTAATCGGGGTGTGGTTGCTCAAGCCAATTGGTTTTGACCTCTTCGAGTAAGGCGATCTGTGACTCAATGTCCATCATGTTTTCTCCCTATCCGACAAACTGAAGGAACCTTTGACGATGCGCCTTCGACGCTACCGAGTCGAAGCACTTGAGCGCGACAAAGTTAAGTTTGTCGGACATTCTCCAGCGCGCTCCAAAGAAGGTGGCGCACTAAATCATAGTAAATTACCCATTCGTGCGTTCCGAAGCCCGCCTGGCAATAAGCAAAAGATTCCGGGGACAGGCAAGGTGGGCCTTCGCCCTGCTGGCTCCACTGCAGCGAGCGGGTATGAAGATCAAAATCGATGAAATCCTGCTTTGCGAGCATGACGTCTCGTGGCGAAGAACCGCCGAGATCTTCACGGGGAGTAGTTAGCCAGCGTGCGTGAATACCGGAAAGTTCTCCCAAAAGTGCGTCTTCGACTGTGTAGTCACCATTTGCGGCAGCCTCTGACACCTCGATCTTCCCACACTCGTTGACAATAAAATCTAACAGTGGAGCGCCGTAAAGAATCTTACGAACGTCGATCGGCGTCTTAACCGCCAGACGCTCCTTACTTCGCCGTTCACGCGACCATCGATAGGCCTCGACGGAGTTAACAAACAACCAGTCGTCCGGCAAACGGTATAGCACGGTGATGTCAGTTGATTCTGTGCCATCGTGATAATGAACCTCTCCCTCAGGCTGCGGCTGGGAGTAAGAAGACTCTAGCGCGACGATTCGGGACGTGAGATCGATTATCACTATTCCTGCGTCCCAATGTTCCGCATCAATCTCCGCGGCCGATCGAAACGATTGGAATGGACTCGAATCATCTCGTGGTTTGATGTAGCGAATTAACGCCGCGCTCAGCTCGGCAATGCTCTCGGGTTCAGCTGAGAGTGCAGCTACACAAGCATCAGCGACTGAGCCGTGGATTGTGCCTCGAAGAACCTGTCGAGAGTCGATGAGGTTTAATTTAACTTCGCTCATTTTGGGTTCCATCTTTCATAAGGGTTCACGTTTCTCCTTCCATCACGGCCCTTCTTTGAAGTTGCATTTTGCAACAGCAAATCCTTGAACTCTTCTTCTGTTAACCGGACCATAAAATCCGTTCGCCTTTGCTTTTTGAGATCAGAATTGCGATCTCAATCCAAACAGTATTCTGCACGGAATGGCTAATAGTTCCAGCGATTTAAAAACTTGAGTAAATCGAGTCGATACAAGAGTCCAGGCATTCTGCTCGAAGACTATCCGCAGATTGCACATAGGCAGGAAGAAGGCTTTGGTGTTTGATGGTATGAAAAAAAATGCCGCGACATTACATCGCGGCATTCAAGGTTTCAATTTGTTAATGGCTAAGAGTTGTTGATGGCCTAAGGTCTTCCCAGAATGCCGCCAAGAACGTTTCCCCAGCCACTGTTGTTGCTTCCGTTGCGCTGGTTTCCATTCCGAGAGTATTGCCGGTAGCCCTGGTCATAGCCCTGGACAAAGCCCTGCCGAAAAGCCTGCGATGAGGCATTCTTAAAGTAGCGCGATCGCTGCGGGTCGTAACTCTGCCCGCGCTGCCCATCACTGGCGCCGGTGTTCAAGCCTTGCTGGTATCCGCGATCCAGCTCAACCTGATTGTACCCGCCGTTATTGCCATAGCCGCCATTGCGGCCATACTGGCCATAGTTGCCATACTGGCCATTGTTGCCATAGATGCCATCATTGCGGTTTTGGTCCCGGTTACGTCTCCAATCACCCTGGTTGTTGCCCCGGCGATCATCGCGGCGTTCCTGCTGCCGACGTCGTTTCCACTCCCGTTTCCGGTCCTTGCGATCTTCCTTGCCATCACGTTGATAATAGCCACCATCATTGCGATCCTGTGCCTGAGCCGTATTGGTTGCCGCGGCAAATATCCCAAAAACAAATGCGAGCGACAAAAGAGCCCCGCCAATTCCTCTTCCAAGATTTTTCATATTTGTAGATCTCTCCTTCGGGGAGAAGATGGCAACCGCTATGCCTCTCAGTCCGTAGTCCGAGATCGTTTGATTTGCTGGCTTTAGATGGCAGGTCGCATTTTAGTCGATCTCATATAGTGCACGGATGCGCGCAGATGAAGCAGAATCAGTGATGAGTCACGAGTAAAGAGCAAACAGCAAACAGCGGTGAGACTATCTGCAGATTACGCAGATTAGACAGAGGAAAGAGCAATCAGCGGTTAGCAGTCAGCTACGAGTCACCTTCAATCATTTCAACTTATTAAGTGATGAGCGAGATGAGTAATGTACTACTTCTGTGTGAGGTCGGCGTTGTAGAGTTGTTTGTAGACGCGGTAGTTGTTCATTACTTTTTGCACGTAGGCCTTGGTTTCATCGAAGCCGACTTCCGAGGTGAACACGCCCGGGTCTTTTTGTTTCGCGCGTTTCACCCAGCGCGCCACATTATCTTCACCGCCATTGTAGGAAGCAGCCACGGCTTCGGGCAGGTCGGGGAACATTGTCGACAGCTCTGCCAGGTATTCGCCGCCAAGACGGATTGAGGTTTCGGGTTGATAGAGTTGGCTCTCCTGCACTGGAGCCATGCCCGCATTCGAGGCATACTTTTGGGCGGCATCGATCGTTAGTTGCAACAACCCGCGCGCCCCGGCGGGAGATTTTGCGAGCGGGCGAAACACGCTCTCCTGGCGAATAAGAGCCAGAATAAAACGTGGATCGAGTTTGCGCGCTTTGGCCGTAGAAATGATTGCCTGCCGGTAGGGCGCTGGATAGCGATCGGCGGCAGACACGGCTTGCGAGCGATTGCTACCGGCACGCTCGTTGACCAAGGAGCGCCGCTTGCCGTCGGCAATGGTTGCCAATCTCTCGGTCGCCAACCAGCCGTAATACGAATCGATCCCGCCGGGCACCGCCAGATAGGCGGCAATGGCGTCATCTCGATTGCCCGCGCGGTCGAAACTGTAGGCCTTTAAATAAGCAACTTCCGCGCGGCTGGTGGCCACAGCCTTTTGAAAAGTTTTTCGGCTCAGCTCATCGGCCGCGGCGATCGCGCGCTTCCAATTACCCTCCGCAATTTCCATACGAAGCTGACCAAACAAGGCGTTGGTATCGGTAGGCGTGCCAGCGAATCGCTGTCGGGTTCGCGCAATCCAGACGCTGGCGTCCTGCCAACGTCCGGCTTCCCGCAAAGTATCGATTGCGTTCAGGTGAGCGGTCTCAATTCTTTCGCCATCTGGGAAGCGATTGATGTATTCAATGTAGCGGTCGGCGGCTTCGGACGTCTTGCCCATACGCAGCAGAGCGGCGGCGCTGAAGTTGAGTCCCTCGCGACCTTCCTTGGTGGCAGGGTAACCACGGGCGAGCCGGTCATAGGCGTTGTACGCTTCACTGTAACGACGTGCCTGGAAATACGATCGGCCAGTGCCGAGCAGCGACTCGGCCACCCGGGGATCGTCCGGGTAGTAGTTCATAAATGCCTGCCAGTGTTCGCGCGCTTCATCGAAGGCGCGGTTGGCATGATAGATGGCAGCACGACGAAGGTGTTCTTCGGGAGTGAGACGGGTGATGGTTCCTTTAGCGTTGCGGGCGAGGCGATCCTCGCGGCGCACCGCTGCGAGGCTGGCGTCGCTGTTGCCCTGAGTGCTTTGTATATGAGCTAGCGGGAATCCAATAGCGGTAGCGAGGCGGGGAAGGCCGCTCACGCTAAGCAAGGTGACGAAAAATAATAGGAATAATGAACGAGTGGCCACCTGAATGAAACTCCTCTTAACAAATCAGAGATCAGAGGTCAGAAAACATGCCCTCCCGAACGATCGGGCTACCCTCCGAACCCCCGTCTGCTCTTGCCTCCTACCGTCTGCTCCTGCCTCCTGCCGTCTGACTACTGCGCCCGCTGCCTTCTGCTACTAGCCTTCGATGATTTCAAAGCTGGAAACGATTTCCGCCGTCGGTCTTAGTGTCGCCGCGACGCTGCAGTATTTCTGTTCCGAGAGCTCAATCGCCTGCGCCACTGAACGCTCTGAAATATTACGGCCTGTGACAATGTGATGCACTTCCATTCGTCTATAACTCCGGGGATACTCCTCGCGCCGTTCGCCGCGCACCTCGACGCGATAGTGGGTCACGCTCTGGCGCTTCTTCCGGAGAATCGAAACAACATCCACGCCGGTGCATGAGCCCAACGCCAGCAATAACAGTTCCATCGGACTGGGAGCGGAATTGCGAGCCCGATCCGTGTCAATCGTAACCGCATGACCCGAAGGGCTGAAGCCAACAAAGAGATCGTCACCTGCCAATTGAACAACCGCTTTGAGTTCTTCGGTACTCATTTTCGGTGACCTCCTGTAAGAGAATAGCACACCGGCTACCGCGCGAATGCCCGAGCAAATTCGCCTTTTAGCGCTGACCTTCATTGAATTTCAACAGTTTCGCGGCGAAAAGGATTTAGGTTTCGGCGTGGCACAGTGCTTGTTGTAATCATCGCGTACCCTCCCCAAATTCTGTTTCAAATCTGTTACGAACGTCGTTGCCGGGAGGGGAAGCTGATTCGCATCGGACCTAACTAGGTCGTCTGACTAAGTCGTCTGCGGCTATGTGATTTTGGTGTGAAGCAATCTGTTAGATGGCAGGTGGTTGGTCAACTCAACTTAAACAGCAAACTAACAGTTTGCGTTGCTGTAAATCTGGAGGAAGAAAAATGATTGCAATTAGAAAGACGCTAGTGGCAGTTCTCGCGCTGGTCGTGTTATCCGCGGGAGCAACGCTTGCTCAAGCTCAACGTCAAACCTATCGAGGAACTGCTCGTTCGGTGCGACAATTAATACTTCGAATTGAGAATCGGACTGACATTTTCCGCAATAGCATTAGCGCGCGGAATCAGCGCGTTTATGGCGGAGAAAATCTGAATACACTGGTCGACGATCTGGATCGAGCCGTGGTTCAACTACGAGAGCGGTTCGACAGTAGACAGTCGACTGCCGCGGACGCCCAAGAGGTTCTGAACCGCGCCGCGCTAGTTGACCGCCTAATCACGAATCGAAATATTCGTGGCACGGCAGTGCTGAGCAGTTGGACTAACCTGCGGGCTGATCTAAATCAACTTGCGACTGTTTACGGTCTGAGGTGGCCGTCCCTTAGCCAAACTTATCCGAACAATAATTATCCAAACAATAATTATCCAACTACAGGATCAACGTATGGCGCCGCTCGCCTAACCGGGACCTATCGCCTCGATCCTTCGCAGAGTGATGATCCAGGTCAGGCGGCTGATCGGGCCACGCAATCTCTGGCCTCCGGCGATCGTACGCGACTGCGCGATCAATTGACCGCACGGCTTGAATCTCCGGATCAGCTGGCAATCCAGCTGAGTGGGAGGAATGTGACACTGGCATCGTCACGTGCGCCGCAAATCACCTTCTCGGCCGATGGGGTTGAGCGAGTTGAGACCACGAATTATGGTCGCACGATCCGAGCCCGCGCCACGCTCAATGGCGATCAACTGATCGTCAGCTCCACTGGAGATCGCGCCACCGAGTTCAATGTCACCTTCAGACCAATTGATAACGGTCGCAGGTTAAACGTCACTCGGAGTGTGTATGTCCAGGGACTATCGACGCCGGTGATAGTGCAGAGCATCTACGAGAAGACGTCAGACGTTGCCCGCTTCGACATCAACACCGGGCCACGGGCCTATCCGAACAACAACCCAACTACGGACGGCACGGATTTCATTATTGCCAACGGCGAAACGGTGGTTGCTGTTCTGGATAATGGTCTTTCCACTGCGAATGCCAGAGTAGATGACCGTTTTACAGCTACTGTGCGGCAGCCATCTCAGTATGAAGGCGCCACGATCGAAGGCCATGTCTCGAGCGTTGAGCGCAGTGGTCGAATCACCGGACGATCCCAGATGACTCTAAACTTCGATACCATTCGCTTGCGCGACGGCAGATCATATCGCTTTGCCGGTATCATTGATTCCGTGAGGAATGCGCAGGGCGAGACGGTTAAAATCGACAACGAAGGAACTGTCAGGGATGACAATCAGACCACCAAGACCGCTCAAAGAGCGGCCATTGGTACGGCGGTTGGCGCGATAATCGGCGCCATCGCCGGCGGCGGCAAGGGCGCTGCTATTGGTGCCATTGTTGGAGCCGGTGGCGGTGCGGGATCTGTTTACGTCCAGGGTCGCGATGATCTTGAATTAGAGCGCGGCACGGAGTTGGTAATTCGTGCTACAGGCCCACGCTAAGAAGCGCTAGCGCCGACTGATAAACGCATGAGGGCCGGCGATGAAAGTCGCCGGCCCTCATTTTCGTTGCGAAATAGGATGTATGTTATTATTTCCGCGTTTAGAAACCTCACTCTATTCGGTGGCCCTCCCAGACGTGACGACACCCGAAACCGGGCGCCTGTTCCTTGCATAAAATCAACTGCGTGAAAAACGTGGGAGGTCTAATACATGTCAAGAATCCTGGTGGTGGACGATGACGACACCATTCGCGACACACTCTACGAGCTTCTCTCGGAAGAATATATTTGCCAGACGGCTGAGACGGCAGAAAAAGCGTTTGCCAGGCTTGAGGCCGACGTTTACGATGTGGTGCTGACTGACATCTCAATGCCAGGGTTAAGCGGCGTGGAATTACTCGGGCACATACGCCAGAAATTCTCAGAGACTCCAGTCATAATTATCTCCGGCATCGATGATCGGGAGCACGCTCAAGGTCTCATTAAGCTCGGAGCTTTCGATTTTGTCATGAAGCCTTTCACTCTCGAAAAGGTTGAGATGAGTGTGAAAAGAGCCATAGAGTATCGCAGGCGTTTACTGGAAGGTGCTGCGGCCAACGAAGCCCCAAATAGAGAAAGAGATCAGGGTGAAGCAAACGACTGGAAGATTGTGAAGGAAGATTCTCGCTTACGGTAGAGGGTGGACAGTGCTCTCAGACTTAAAAATTACGCGGCCACAATTGAAAACGCAGCTCGCTTGGCGGCAACGCTGTTCCTTTTGGAAATCTCCTGCGCTAACTCACTAATACGTTCCGCCCTGAAGGGCTTTGTAACGACCCAGTCAACACGCGCTTCTCTCTGTTCGTCAGAGCCAACCGCTTCTCCCCACCCGGTAATTACGGCGATAGGAATGTTTTCGTTGCGTTCGCGGATGGCGTGAGCAAGTTCCCAACCGCTCATTCCCGGCATGCCGACATCCGTGAAGACGCCATCGAATTGTTGCGCTCCAAAAAGGTTAAGCGCCTCACGGCCGCCCGGAGCCAGGTAGACTCTGCAACCTTCACTTTCGAGCAAATCTCGCAATAGCTCTCGCACTGCTTCTTCGTCGTCAACAACCAGGATCTTGGTCTGATATCCTTTGAACGAACGCGTTCCGGTCAGGTGCGGTGTTTCGATCACGAGCTTCGGTGTTTCGGGTTCAAGTGTAAGAGAGATCGGCTCGTCAGTTACCGGGGCCCTGGGAAGACTTATCCTGAATTTCGTGCCAACGCCTACCTCGGAATCCACCTCAACTGAGCCTTCATGTCGCCTGATGATTCCGAAGCTGACTGCCAGGCCAAGACCCATTCCGGCTTTGCCCTTGGTGGTAAAGAATGGATCAAAGATGCGCGTCTTAACTTCGGGAAGCATGCCAGAGCCGGTGTCGCCTACAGAAATCACCACCCTGTCATCAATATCCTCCGCTGTTAATGTCAGGTTTCCGCCCTGCGGCATGGCGTCAACTGCGTTGAAGACCATATTGACCAACACTTCGCGTAGCTCCGATTCATCACCCATGACCTTGGTTTTAGAACGAATCTGGAGATCGAGAGTGATTTGAACGTTTGACGCCTCGGCGCGATCCTTCCACCGTGGCCTGGTGATTTCGCTTACATCAAAGAGTATCTGGTCAATGGAGACAGGTTCAAAATCGTGGTCTCGCCGTTGGCGTGCGAAGTCCTGGATTCTCTTTACTGTCTTAGCGCCGTCTTCTGCGGTCTTGATTATGATGTTTAGTCCCCGCTCAATCTTTTCCGGATCGTTGGTGCGGAGGATCAACTGTGCGCGCCCGAGAATCCCGGCCAGTGTGTTATTGAAATCGTGAGCCACTCCGGAGGCCAACTCGCCCAGCGCGGAAAGTTTCTCCATTTGGGAAAACTGTTCACGAATGCGTTCCTGCTCGGCTATGAAGTGGGAAAGCTCCTCAACGTGACGCTCAGCCTGTTCAGCCTGTTTTGCGGAGGCTTCGATATTCTTCAGGTAAGTTTGATAGGTGAAGAACACGATGGCAATGATGGGCAGGGTTATGATCAACGCATAGAAGCCAAACAACCCCATCAGCTTGGCAATCACAGCGGCGGCCGAAGCGCCTGCGAAGTAAGTAACGGAGGTCCAGAGGTAATGCTTCTTCCATGTTTGCCAGATTGGCGCGCCCGCTTTGAGCGCGCCGCAAATAGCGACGATGCCGGAGTTTGACGCGTACTGAACAAGGGCCATCAAAGCTATGGCTGTGATGAATTTTCCAGACAAAGGGCCGGCACTGAGCGAAACAGGGTCGCCATAAAACAAGCGCAACGCGTAGGAGGTAACACAGGCGGACCAGGCTGCGCAGCCCCAGTTGAAAAGAATCGTTATATGCTTCCGGCTAAAGCGAAACGATGAGAAGAGTGCTTCGGTGGCGGCCAGTAGAATCGCGGGTTCGCAACCATAGAGAACCAGAGTCAGAAAAATGAACGTATCGGAAACCGAGATCTGTGAACGAAACTGCGGAATCTTGATACTGATTCGCGAGCTAAGAAAAATTGTTATAGCGGCCAGGACCGCGAGTTGGAGGTCGACTTTTCTCAAGTCCATCCGGTAGGCGGCCACGAAATAGATCAGGCCGCCAGCGCAGGCAGTAACCCACATGTAGGCGCCGACCAATTTCTCATTCCTGGTTTCTAGTTGGGCTTGCATCTCAAGTTAGCGGCGGG
>DASXQM010000042.1:0-5015 GCA_036507195.1 Pyrinomonadaceae bacterium
AGATTGAATTCTGAACTACTGGCTTTGACCTCTGACCTCTGATCTCTGACCTCTGACTTCTGACCTCATCCCCGTCTTCCTGCAATGCGAATCATGGCCTCCAGGCTGCGCTCAACGTCCGCGTCCGTCGTCGCCCAGGACGAGACACTAATTCGCATCGCGGTTTGTCCTTGCCAGACGGTACCGCCACACCAGCATGTTCCCTCTCTTTGAATTTCGGAGACGACGCGATTGGTGACTTCCGCATCTCCGAATGCCACCAATACTTGATTGAGAACCACGTCGTTGAGCACCTTGAATCCGGCAGTCTCCAATCCCTCCGCAAAGCGCCTGGCCTGCCGGCAATTGCGTTCAACTAGTTCACTGACACCCTGGCGACCAAGCGAACGCAATGCTGCCCACACCTCTACACCGCGGGCACGTCTTGAAAGTTCGGGCGTAAAGTCTGATGGGTTGCGGAAGGCACTGGTAGGCAGATAGTCGGCAGTGATGGCCATGGCTGCCTGCAGTGCATCAGCGTCGCGCACGAGTGCCACGCCACTGTCATAAGGGACGTTTAGCCACTTATGAAAATCGGTTGCCCATGAATCTGCCTCGGCCAGGCCGGTGGTAAGGTGGGCAGTGGGTGGGGCAGCTGCCGCCCATAGACCAAAGGCTCCATCCACATGGACCCAGGCGCCGGCATCATGCGCACGCGCGCAGATTTCCGGAAACGGATCAAAGGCGCCGGTGTTCACATTGCCGGCTTGAACACACACCATCGTCGGCCCGGCCAAAGATGGAATCGCGTCCGCGCGCATTTTCCCCTGCGAGTCAACCGGCACTCTAACGACTCTGTTCCGGCCCAAACCCAAAAGTCCCAGAGACTTGAAAAGCGTCGGATGCGCTTCGTCGCCCACGACAACTGTGATTGCCGGTGCCCCAAACAGTCCATCGGCTTCGACGTTCCAGCCTGCGCGCCTCAACAACGCCTGGCGCGCGGCCGCTAACGCCGAGAAATTTGCCATCGTGGCGCCTGTCACGAAAGCACCGCCACAACCGGCGGGTAACTTGAAGAGATCGACTAACCAGTTTAGGGCCACCTGTTCAAGTCGAGATGTTGCCGGCGTCGGAGTATACAGCCCGGAGTTTTGGTCCCACGCGCAGGCAAGCCAGTTGGCTGCAACGGTAACCGGTAGCGAGCCGCCGATAACAAAGCCGAAGAAGCGTGGGCCAGCCATCGCCATCGTGGCCGGAGAGCAGATCTCGTCGAGCACTTTGATTACCTGTTCAGCCGAGGTGGGCCCTTCATTTAGGGGCTCGTCGAGTGTCGCGAGTTTGGCGACTGCTTTAGCTGAAGGAGCAACGCTGCGATCCCCAATTCCCTCGAGATATGAAATGGCGCGTTGCGCTGTATTCTCTAAAAGTTCTCGCATCATGTTTTCCTGAGTCGTTTTCTGAATTGATCTTCCGAATCTTTATTTGTGAGTGTCGCCCGATTCCTCTCACAAACCGCCCACCATCCTCGCGACGATTCATTGACTTGCCGCCATCTTTAGCATACAAACCAAACGGTCCATCCCATCTCCGGCAGGAACAAGTGATACCAATGAAATCAATTTTAGCAGTCGCAACTCTGATCGCAATGTTGTCCCTGTGTAACCTTACCGACAAATCGAAGCCTGATGCGACGCCGAGTCCTGACAAATCAAGCAGTGCGGCTAAGGATCGCGAAGCGGTGTTGGATGAGTTGATGAAGATCGAGTATGAAATGACTACGGCCAGCTTAAACGGAGATATTTCCACTCTGGCCCCGCATATCGCCGACGACTACTCCGGCACCGGGTTCGATGGCAGAACGCAAAACAAGAATCAGTTACTTGCCGCTACGAAGCCTGACAGAGTAACCAAGTCCTGGAAGATCACGGACGCTCAGCTGGTTAGCCTGGATGAAGACTCCGCTGTGTTGAGTTACGTTCAAAGTCAAACAGCCAAGAATGGCCGAACTGTCCGCGCCCGCATTACCGATACGTTTGTGAAACGGGATGGGCACTGGCTGGTCAAGTCTGAACAACAAACGCTCATGAAATAGTCCAGGCCACAACCCGCCTCCCAGCCGCCGCGAAATGCATGCTCGTGTCTACGATATTTCCTGTCACGTACTCATGCGATGACGCCAAGGGTTGCGTTCAAAAAGGGAGACATCAACCAACTTGTTTGCAAGGGCGTTTAAGACTGACAAGCATTAGCGCGCGGCGATCTGCGTGCAATGTTCCGCAAGCACTTTCCAGCTTCGACCTGCCTGCACCAAAACTATGCTACAGCGCTGGTCGTCACGAAACTCTTCGCCATTATATGAGCCGCGACCCTGCCAGCGACTGCTCACGATTGCTGTCTTTCCCGTGCGGTGCACCTCGAGTTCGGTTCTCTCAGCAGAACTCAGAATGTACCCGGGCGAGCGCAGCAAATCGATTGTTCGCTGGCGCGACGAGACGTCGCCTTTTGAGCTGAAGTATACATAGCCGGCGGCCAAGGCGCGTTCGACAGAAGTCACATCCTTAAGATTCCACGCCCGGTCATAGTTTCTGACAAAATCAACGACGCGATCGTTTTCTGATGCTGGTGCGTTTGTTCCTGACGCTCCGCTCCCTAAAACTCCTAAAGCCGCTAATAACAAAGCCACCGCAAAGCTACGCTTCATAGTAGTTTCTCCACCCTCATTTGTTAGGCAGCGCGTGCCGTCACATTCTCGAGCGGTTGTCCGGCGCTGCAGAGCGGGCAATCAGCGGGCAGCCACATTTCATAGTCATCGCGCGTGATTGCCTCAACCGCCACGCCGCGGTGTGAAAAGAAATCAGCGCCGGCCGAGCCGAGCACGAGCAGGGCTGCGGCAACGACAGGCACGGCGCCGTTCACTTCGAGTTCAGCGTATGTGCCCCGGAGCGCCGAACCTGCACTCATCACATCGTCAACCAGCGCGACTCGTTTCCCGCGTACGAGAGGGGCGAATGCCGGCGGGAGGCGGTAACGCGCGGGGTACAAACCTTCGGTCTCGGCCGGCATCACGCGCTCAGTAAAGTAAAAGTCCACCGCAAGCGCGTGCGCGACGAGCTGCGCGAGGAAGGCGCCACCAAGCAACGGCCCGCACACTCCCGCGAGGTCGTAGGGGCGCAGGACGTTTGTGAGCGAGGCAATAAAGGGCTCGATTCGTCGCGGCTCGGCGAAAAGCGGATCGAGGTCCAGCCAAAGCTTGCTGTGATAGCCTGACTCGAGGCGGAAGTGGCCCTGCCGGCCAGCGACTAACTCCAGGAATGCCGCGACAGTAATCTCGCTCATTCTCACCACTAATTAGCTTTCGCAAAGACATCGCTTCGCTCGAACTCCAGGGCCAGCTGTAGCGAGCCTGCTTCGATATACGAGAAACATATGCCTTCCACGTACCAGAGTATTTTCGCCGGCTCCTCGCCAGATTCATCCTTCGAATAAACTGCCACAAATCTTTCGGCTAGCTTCCGCCGCCTGCCGCGGCCGTAATACCGCCATCCTTTCCGCACTACTCTTCCCTCGCCAGTCATACGCTGCACCTCCTCCCGCGCTTCCCTGGCGGTGCTGGTGTGGCAGGCCAGGATTAACGAAACTTCCTGTCCATCGGACGACTCGTATTTTTCATAGCAACCACTTTCGCAAGTGCGATACACGAATTTGAACGTGCGTTTCTTCCGCGTCCGGGCGCGCCTGCTGGATAATGGCGCAGTCAGTTGGTCCAGCGAGGCTCTCGACCCTTCCGAATTCGCCGCTACCTCTGCCGCGCACGCGACGCCAATGCTTAGCGTTAAGGCGAAGAACACAATAGTGAGCTGCAATGTGAGCCGTCTCACGATGGAAAAGTCTCCCAACGTCTGCGAAACTTCTCAAGCGAAAGTCCTTGAGCGCCCATGAGCGCTCTAGGATCATGCCTGATCGACCGGCGTGTTGAGAAGCCATATCACCAGGCGATCTACGGTTGAACGGACGTCGTCACGCTCTCTTGCAGTGGTGACTTAAACCTTCTTCGCGAGTTTCTTAACCACTTGGCCAACCCGAACCACGCCCGGTTGAATGACCCTGGCATTGATGCCACGCAGATGAAGTTCTCTCCCGACAGAGGAATTTACAAACTTCATTGCATCGAGCCCGAAACGTGAAACGAATTTCTTGCAGCCCGTGTGAGGTTGAGGTGTCACTTCAATCACCGCGGTCCCTAATGCCAGTTGCGTTCCCGTGGGCAAGTTTTCAGCGCTCAAATCCATGTCGATGTAAAGCTGATCGCCTGCCAGCTGCCAGCGGTCTTTATGCTGAGCCACCAGCGCAGCGACGCGAGCATTCATGATGTTGAGTTGCATGTCAGGATGCGCAGACCCATCCGCTGTGGCAGAACTGCCGCGGGTCATCCAACAATCACCCAGCAGACCTTTCGCCGGGTCGAGTTCGCCTTCGTCCAAAACTTCCCGCTCCTCAATGCGCGGCCGTCGTACAATCAACTGCAATACCCCTTCGTCCCTGGGCGCGCGGCGAATCTGCTCTAACCCCGCTTCAAGCTCTGCCATCGTCAAATGCTTCATTACGGTAACCATCATCAGTTTCCTTCTTCGAGGTGCGATAAACCAACACTCCCTTATGTCTGGCGTTCAGAATTAAGAAATTACCAATTATGAAAGAGAGGAACAAGAAGATAATCTCATTCGAATACCAGGCAGACTCACCCACGCAGAGAACACACTAAGACGGGTGCGCTACGGATTACGAAAGCTGGCCTCGCTCAAATGGTCTGAGCGAGGCCAGGTTCCGCGGGTAGGACAGGCATTCCTGCCGGTCCATTTGCGAATAAGAACAGACAGGAATGTCTGGTCTACATACCCAGGGTTGCCAAAGCTGTTGAGTGTCAAGACAGGGTTAACAATTAGCTATCATGACATCGTTGACACTTTGATTTTGATTACTTCCCCCGCCGCGGTCATTTCTTGAATTCACATCTGGAGCAGCACCGCGGTGCTGCT
>DASXQM010000043.1:0-7931 GCA_036507195.1 Pyrinomonadaceae bacterium
TCACGGTAATGCCTTGCTCACGGGAGAGCTGATTCTAATTGGCACCGATAAGAGTTGCGCGCCAGACGGGATCGGTCATGTGTACGCGTTTGACAAAAACACAGGAGCGGTTCGTTGGAAGTATCGAACCACCAGCGCATCGACGGATATCATTCAAATTGGCGCAAAAGTTTATTTCGGAAGTATTCAAGGGAATTGGACAGCGCTTAATCTAAGTAACGGCAGTGTAGCCTGGAATTTCGCGATTGGCGGGGCTTGATGGATTGATCTACTCTTTCGATGCGGTGTCTGGACGAGTGGTATGGAAACGAAAGCTATCGGCTGAACCATCGACCTCGTTGGTATTGAAAGACCATTTCTTATTTGTCGGTACAAATGACAATCACATCTATCGGCTCAAGTCTGAATCGGGTGCCACGAACGCTGAACTAGCGGTTGACGCCAAGCCGGTCGGCAGGCCGATGCTTGCGGGTGACTCGATTTTCTTCTTCCTGGAAAATCGTTCCGAGCGCGCCGGCTATATAGTGTCGCTTAGTCCGGATCTTCGAAGCATCAGTTCAACGCAGAAATCATTCCCCGAATGGGCTTCTGAACGTCCTTATGTTTCGAGAGGATTGATTATTGCCGGGAACTGTCGTGGTGAGTTGGCAGCCTTTCGTTCCGCGGATGGCGCACCCCAATGGAAGCTAAACCTCAAAGGGTGCATCAGAAGTGTAAGCGATTCGGGCGATACTCTATTCGCCGGCGTGCAGGAAGGCACCGTTTATGCGCTGCGCTATTGACTGGAGGTTAACCTCGACCCTCACGGCGCCTTCATCTCGTTTCTCAAACGCGCCCAATTGACTATTCAATTCCACAACCGGACTGGTTCCTTTGAAGGCATTTCAGAAGGAAAAATGCGCTATGGAAACTCATCTAGTCGGACGAGCAAAACCGAGCGCGTACAATTCCTATCCGAGAGCACCTTATTTTCGACGCTTGAAATAGTAAGCTGGATCGGTCGGTGGTCCTGCTACTGCTACCAATTCCCAACCGTTCGCGCCCAACTTGTCGAGGTGCTGCTCAAGCACAAATGCTTCACGCGCAAAGGGAACGTTTGGTTCCTTCCGCATTCTTGGATTACCCGTCGGCGTAAGGTTTGTGGTGCTCGGGCCCGCCACCGCGAGATATTCCCACTCCTGATCAGCAGCAACGTTGCTTGTGCGTGATTCCTCTTGCCCAGTCGTCTTCATAACGCCGAGGCAAAGAATTACAAGGGCCGGAACGGCAGCGAGCAACCTGATTCGTGTGAAGACTTTCCTATTTGCATTCATGACAACCTCCACATTGTTCCGATTTTTCGACGAGACAAAATACCATGCGGCTCGCGACCGGTCATCGCCTCCAGCGCTTCGGGCTACCGGGCGCCTTCCACTTCGATCTCTCGCAGCGGCGCTGTCGATTTCACCTAGATCGTCAGACGTCAGTTCAATCGCCGCGGCTCCGATGTTCTCTTCGGGTCGATGCACTTTTCGTCGTGCGCGGGATCGGATCAATCCGTTGGTTCTGGGCCAGATATTTTCTACCGATCAACCGTCGCCATCTGCTTTTCCGTGTAACGCGGCCCAGCCACATTCTCGGGCGAGAGCGCCGCGTCGAGTTTCGCCATGTCCTCTTCGTTGAGCGACACAATCACTGCGCCGACATTGTCCTCGAGGTGTTTTCGTCGCGTGGTACCTGGGATCGGCACGATGTCATCGCCCTTGTGCAGCAGCCAGGCGAGCGCAATCTGCCCCGGAGTCGCTCCCTTCTGTTTTGCTAACTCCTGCACGATCGACGCCGCGCGGATGTTGGCATCGAAATTCTCGCCTTTGTAGCGCGGGTCGTTGTGGCGATAGTCGCTCTCCGGATACTCCTCAGCGCGTTTCACTGATCCGGTGAGAAAGCCTCGGCCGAGCGGCGCGAACGGCACGAGCCCGATTCCGAGTTCGCGCAGCAGCGGAATGATGCGCGGTTCGAGGTTGCGCTCCCACAGTGAGTACTCGCTTTGGAGGGCCGCGATCGCATGGACGGCGTGCGCGCGCCGGATCGTCTGCTCGCCGGCTTCAGAGAGGCCGAGGAAACGAACCTTTCCCTCGCTCACCAGATCCGACATGGCGCCAACGACATCCTCAATAGGCACTGCGGGGTCAACGCGGTGTTGGTAGAGAAGATCGATGCGATCAGTAGCCAGGCGGCGGAGCGAACCCTCGACGGCTTCGCGAATATGCCGTGGCCGGCTGTCGAGTCCCGCCATCGCGCCGTTCTCGATCTTGAATCCGAACTTGGTCGCGATGATCACGTGATCGCGCTGGCCCTTGAGCGCCCGCGCGAGCAGTTCCTCGTTGGTATAAGGCCCATACACCTCGGCGGTGTCAAAGAACGTCACGCCCAGTTCGATGGCCCGGTGGATCGTCGCGATGGATTCGCTTTCGTCGCGCTCTTCGGGAGCGCCGTAGGCAAAGCTCATCCCCATACAGCCAAGCCCGATGGCCGAGACCTCTAGATTGCTTTTTCCAAGTTTGCGCTTCTGCATTTTCACTACTCCTATGTTTTCACCTAATGATATCAGTCATTTGTCTCACGGCTGTCCGGTGATTACTGAGAATCTATTTCAGTGGGTTACGGGAACACGCCTGCCCGCTTGCCTCTTTCCGGTTTGCGCTTTACTTTCGCACGATGACAGTTCAGCACTGGAAACTCGCGCGTCGCACACTGGCCTATGGCGAACGGACGCTCGTCATGGGCGTGCTGAACGTCACCCCTGATAGTTTTAGCGACGGCGGTCAGTTCTTTTCAATCGATAAAGCACTCGCTCACGCGGAACAAATGATCAGCGAGGGCGCTGACATCATCGATATCGGCGGTGAGTCAACACGGCCTGGATCAGAGTTCGTTCCTGAAGCAGAAGAGATGCGACGCGTGCTTCCCATCATTGAACGCGTGGCGTCGGCGGCTTCGATCCCAATCTCAATCGACACGACAAAATCTTCCGTGGCGCGTGCGGCCTTGGAAGCCGGCGCCGAGATCGTCAACGACATCTCCGGGTTGCGTTTCGATCCTTCGATTGCCGATGAGGTGGCAAAAACGAAAGCGGGTTTGATCTTGATGTATTCTCGCGGCACACCGAAGGACATGCAGCAACTGCCGCCTGTGGACGACATCGTGAGCGAAGTGATTGGCGGGTTGCGTGGGAGCGTGACGATTGCGGAGGCACGCGGCGTTAATCGAGAGGCGATCGCGATCGATCCCGGACTCGGCTTTGGCATGAGCGGCGCACAGAACGTCGAAGTGATTGCCAAGCTCGTTGAGATTGTTCGCGCGTTTGCCGACTTGCCTCTGATGATTGGGCCGTCGCGGAAATCATTTCTGGGAAAATTGCTGGACGGCGCTCCCGCCAACAAGCGTCTTTACGGCACAATCGCGAGCGTGACTGCTTCAGTGATGAACGGCGCACACATCGTGCGTGTTCATGATGTGCAGGCTGCGGTCGAGGCCGTGAGAGTCGTGGACGCCGTTGTCTCTGTCGTATCGAAAGATTCTTGATCTTAACTAAGCGTGAATTGTGCATTTGCGGTTGCACCCGGGGCAATGGACACCGCCGCCTCGGCTTGCTGCAGCTCACCCTCGATCTTTCCCTCAACTTTGATCGTATGAATCCCCCGAGTCAGATCGGCAACCCCAGCGGTTTTCCCATGATAGTTTTTGATGCTCCCGCGGTCGATCGATAAATCCCACCCGTCATCACATGTGTCACCATTCGTAACCACGATGTTGACTGCCCCTAATTCATTGATAGCAACCTTGGTTTTCGCAGCCTCGTCAATTTCTTTGAGCGTACTCTGAAACTCTTGAATCCAAGCGTCGGTCTCTTGCCGCACAATAGTATTAACCTGGGTGACAAAGGCTTTGAATCGAGCGAAGGTGGCGCGTAATTGATCTGGCGTTGGCTCTGAGCCAAGCCAAGCAGCTTTGTCAGATTCCCAATCCATTTGGAACTCTTGAGTTAGCTGCCGAAGGTTTAGTTCGGTGGAGATATAGCGCATCCATGCGCTCGAAAAACCGAAGTAACGATCCAGGAGTACCAGAGCTGCCGCAATGCCAAGGGCAACCGACGCCCAGGCAGGTTGGACTAAGGGGTGCCCGTCTCTGATGAAAATTTGTGCCAGAATTGGAATTATTCCCGCGATGGTTCCCATGGCAATCGATCCCGCACGCAGCCGCATTGCCCATCTCTGTTTTGGTCGTTTAGCGTTCAAATACCAGCCAATGGCTGATTCTGCTTCCAGGGTTATTCGATCCGATAGGCCCTCCAGCGAGTTTAGGATTTGTCCTGAGTCCCACGAATGCTTGAGGCGTTGGGTTGGTCCTAAGTCCTTTGGTACCTGGTTAGCCATCCTGTAAATCTCCAAGTTACCCCGATGGGCAGAGCGCTTCGAGTAATCGTTTTTATTAGTGAAAACGAGAGATGAATGCTATACAACGCGCAACCGTAAAAGTGCTCGTTGTCATTTGACAGGATTTTCGAACGCTTATTACGTCGCGCCGAGCTTCTTCAATGCATTTGTCGCGTCCGTCTTGACGCGTCCATTATCACTCTTGGTTGCCAACTCAAGCGCCTTTCCATAGTACTCACGCGCTTCGTCCTTTTTACCGGCTTTCATGGAGAGTTGACCCAGTCCATAGTTTGAAGAAGCCCCAACGTAATCATTCTTACTCTTGGTCGCCAACTCAAGCGCTCTTTCATAATACTTACGCGCTTCGTCGTTGCTACCGGCTTTCGCGTTGAGTTCAGCTAGTCCGCAGTTTGCCGAAGCAGCAACGTCATCATTGCGAGTTTTGATCGCGATTTCCAGAGCTTTCCTATAATGTTTGAAAGCTTCCTCGTTGTTGCCGACATTCAGGTAACCCTCACCGAGGCTGTCGTAGACGTTGGCGCTGTCCGGATACAGCTCCACGTTAAGTCTGAATACCTCGATCGCCTCACGCACCTGCTTCTCTTTAAGGTATTCGTACCCAAGTGAATTCAGTTCATCCTCGTTTGGATAGTACTTATTGGGATTGTTTATTCTGGAAATACGAACGTCTTGAATCGCAAGATCGACGCCTTTCGCTGCAATATTCTTGCGCAGAAAATCTGCCATTGGTCTCGGGAGTTTTTCCGCCTCGCTTCTCACTTTTTGTTCTTCGTCAAACTTCCCCTGGGCATGATAAATCTCTGCCATTCTTGTGAGGGCACGTTCAGCCCGTCGATACATTCCAAAGTTAATCAAAACCTTTGTGCCCTGCTCATACTTTGCCAAGGCGGCATCGAGTTTGTTATCTCTTTGCAAACCTTCGCCATCACTGACGTCGATTACGGCCTGGGCAATTTCAATGACCGCCTTAGCCAAAAGCTTGTCTTCATCGCTTTTCTGTTTCGCCAGTTTTATTTCTGCCTGAATTCTTGCGGCGGCTGCAAGCCTCGCGCGCTTACTCTCTGCCTCCGCTCTATCTTTCGCGGCCTTGAGTGCTATTGCGGTCTTTCTAAGGTCCTCGGCATTGCTTTCGGCCGCTTTTCGTTGCTCATCGGCCAGTTGGCTCTTTTCGGCAGCAAGCTGGCTCTTCTGTTCGGCGACTTTGCGGGCTTCAGTTGCTTCGGCAGCACTCTTTTGAGCACTATGCCAACTTACTTCAGCTTTTCTTCGTTGCGAGAAGGCAAATCCAGCAGTTAACATCGCTACAAACGCCACCGCCGCGCAAACCAAAGCATATGCCCAGTTCCTCTTCGCCAAGTTCTTTGCCAGTTCCAGTTCTCGCTTCCGTGCCTCTTCCTTCTCGCGCTCCGCAGCCTCGATCGCCGCCACGCTGGCATTCACAAATTCCGCTTCGGTATCACTTAGTTTCTGGCTTGGTTCCTGGCTCTCTTTATATTCGAGCGCCTCATCCAGCAGCGAGCCCGCCAGAAGTGCACCCGGATCTTTTCCCAGCTCGATCCATTGCTCGGCCGCGGAAGTCAATCGAAGTCTCTTCCGAAGGCGTATCCTCTCGTCCTCGAGCCACCCGACTAATGTCGGCCAATTTCGTATCAACGCTTCGTGCGCTACTTCTATTTGATCGTCGGCTGGTACTTCGCCCCTAGTCAGTCGCACCAACCCCGCCCTCAAAAGCAACTCTAGTGCGCGGTTAACCTTGTCAGGATGATCGCCGGCCGCGTTCAGAGATTTGCGTCTGACACGGTTGCTGGTCACTTCGAATCCTTCGCTGGGACGGGCGAGCCTTAGCAATATCCTTTTCACAAGTTTTTGATCTTCGACAAATAGCTTCTCATAGAACTCGTCAGCGGTCAGTGCCAAAGCCCTGCGAGCCCCACCCAAACTCTGGTAAGCGCGCCACGTAATTCGATTGTGGTCTCGGAGTTTCCACAAGCGGAGTAGGGTGAATTGCAATAGCGGTAAGCCAGCAGTCTCTCCGAGGATATCCTTCACCAGCGCGTCCACCACCCCATCTTCGAATTTCAGTCCTACGCGTTTTGCAGGCTCCTCGATAGCTTGGTAGAGATCGGCCGAAGCGAGTGGCGTGACACGTACACGGCCTTTTTCAAATACAGGTATCAATTCAGGAAAGCTCACGATTCGATCCTCGTAATCCCTCCGCAGCGTCACAATCAGGATGTGCTTCTGTTTAGGGTCGCGGATGATGTTTACGAGATTTTCGACGAAAGCATTCCGCAGATTATCATCCAGGCAAAGCGTGAAGATCTCCTCGAATTGATCGACAACGATTACGACGGGTGACTCCCGCAGCATTTTCGCGAGGTGGAAAGGATCGTCCTTCAGTTTCTGGATCTGTTCATTGACCCACTGGGTAGTATCAACGTCGCGTGGCTTACATGCCAGTGCAAGATTCCTCAGTGGATTAGATCCTGGAACCAACGGTGGAAGGTATTTGCATAGATCGCTGCCATCGAGAGCGCCTTTTGAAAGTTCAGGTAAAACGCCGGCGAGGACGAGGGATGACTTACCACTTCCGGAGGGGCCAATTACTGCCAGGAAATTATTCTCTTTCAGATGACTTACGATGCTCTCAATCAGCCCCTGTCGCCCAAAAAACATCTCTCGATCATCTTCCCGGAACGCATTCAAACCTTTGTATGGACACAACGAATCGTCCAAATGCGGAGCGAGAGCGGCGTCAAAGTCCGCCAGGGTCGCGTCGGCCGGGGTGCGCTCGGCCCGGTAAAGAACGGTCACCCAATAATCAAGGTAGCTCTGCACCAACCTTCGCTCGTCTTCGCTGTCCAGGACTGCTCCGGTGGCACTGCCTCGGCGCGTGAAATTGTTGATTTCATCAAGAAGATCAGGATTAGCGGGTTGCTCCTCACTGATCAGCTTCCGAAGTTTCAGATGAGTTTCCGTTAGGCCGAGCAGCGAGGGGAAAGGCGCGGCCGTCGCCTCAAGCTCGATGTTTGTCTCGATCATGTCATCTCCAATACTGTAGTAAGTGGGTCGCCCACGCGGTGTAACTTGCCGCACAATTCTTTCAATGCATAATCGACTTGATAAAAGCGGTAACCAACGCGCGAGCGATATCGCTGGAAACAGCGTCTGATGCTGTTGGGATCATTGGACGAAATTGCTTCTTCCAGTTTCTTGCTGTCGTCTGAAAGTACTTGCGCCCAGGAGTCATGAGTGTTTTCGCACAACTCGCTTACTCTTAGTTTCAGGTCCGGCCACGTTAACTCGAGTTCAACTGAGTCTCGCGAAATACTCGCTTCGATAAGGCGGAGCAGCACATCGATGTCCTGCCATTTCCCATGGCTTTCTATCTGTGACATCAAGTTCTCGTTGAGATCACTCAACGCTGACACGCCCTTCTCAAACTTGTCCTTTCTGACAGGGTCGATGCCGAACTTGTTTAGATTGTCCCCAACC
>DASXQM010000044.1:0-4498 GCA_036507195.1 Pyrinomonadaceae bacterium
CTTTCGCCGTTGGTTGCCGCGGACAATGACGTGATAGAGCAGACCGCGCGCAAAGACTCTGGGACGGCGGGCCATGAGGAGGCATTAGCAGAAAACAACCGGCCGCGTCAAGAATGTAGTGATTGTTATGTCTGACCCCAATCACCCTCCGACCCCAATCACCCTCCCCCAATCACCCTCCCCAGTTCTCGTCCGTGACGAGGCCGCCAATCCCACAACCTTAGACTGCCTAGAAAGCACGACCCCAAAGCCGACCGCAAATTTCTGCCCTAGGGCTGACCATCACTTTGTCGGTAGGCTTCAGCATATCGATTACTCTTAATGCCGCTACTCAAGTTAGGCGGCTGTTGAGCTTTACTGCCGTTCAAGTTCTCTCGGCATCTGAGACGCACCCTATGAATCGCGACAACAATTCATCCGAACACACACTTGAAGAAATCTGACGCCTTGGTTATTGGCGCATTGCCTGCGGTCTACGCATCTTTTTCTACAGGCCGTAGAACGCCTGGGAGTTGGTCTCCAGAATCTTGCGGGCTTGGGCATTGCTGATCCTGCCCTCGTCCACCCAGCCGCGGACTTCGTCCAGCGCGCTCAGGTTGGCGGAGATGTCGGTATGGCTGTAGTCGGTGCCGATCATCAGATTATCTTCGGTTCCGAACTTCAGTAGAGACTCGATGTCGTCAATCGGGTCGATGGTGACGAACAGGCGGTTGGCGCGGAAAATTTCCGGTTCCAGTTCAAACAGGCGGGGCAATCGACTCTGTTGACCGCGCAGCGTTTGGCGTTTTACCGCTCCCAACTGGGAGATCGTATAGGGAATCCAGGAAGCCCCCGACTCGATGAGCCCAAACCGAAGTTTCGGGAACTTCCTTGGAAGACCGGAGCTCACCAGCGCGGTGAAGGAGTACATGATGGGGAAGCCCCTGTCCCATTCGTGCCCCGGCAGCGGATGGCCGGTGTGGATGCACAGAGGCAGGTCGAGCGCGCTGGCTTCCTCGTAAATTGGAAAAAAGTGCGGGTCGGTGACCTTCCTGTCGAGATCGAATCCCCGCTTGAAGATGCAGCAGGCGCCGTGCTCCTTCGCCCAACGTAGCTCCTCGACAGCCTTATCGGGACGAAGCAGCGGCAGTACAGCCGCCCATCGTAGCCGGCCGTTTGTTTGCGCACATTTCTCGGCAAGCCAGCGGTTGTAGGTAGTGGTCAGGGCCCATTCGGCTTCCGCGTTGCTGGTACTGTAGCGGATGAAGAAAGTCGGGAAGATAACCTGCACGTCTACGCCCATCTTGTCCATGTGGGCGAGGCGGCCCGGCACGTCCTCGAGCTCTCGTAGGACCCGGGGAGGATGGTTGACTTCATCTCGGATGGCACGGTTCTGCAGCCTGCCTTCAACAACCCAGCAGCGGCTGTTCGTCGGATTATAGCCGGCTCGTTTGGCCTCATCGAGCGGCATCGCAATCGTCACCGGTATGTACTTCGCGTACGGCGTACCCTCCAACTTCTTCCAGGTGGCTTCGGACTCGTCGACATGCGTATCGGCGTCAATCATTGGCATGGGGATATCTCCTATTCTGCTTCGACGTACTCCAGTATCCTGTATCAGAAATTCGATGAATAAATCGCGGTCTCATGTTGGCCATTTAGGAATCAAGAGCCGTAAATTCCTGGATTCCGGCTCGCGCCACCCCGGACTGTGATCCGGGGTTGGCCGGAACGACGTTCAAAATATTCAATGAACCTTAGTACACCGCCTTTCAGCGACCTGCTCGATAAACAATTTACCTACGATTGTATAGTTCCAATATAATTCGATCCTCCGGCTTTTTATAGAACCCGGGGAGCACTGAACTTAATTTCCCTCGCATAGCTTGATCGCTCGCGGGCTTTAGGGATAAATGGCCATAAGATAGTCAATCGCAACGATCACCTCCAGAGTACAACTGAAGAGATTAAGACAACCATGAATACCGTGCCAGATGACATCCGGGTCATGACCTCAGGCGCTTTTACCGCGGCATATCTTGAACTCATTCCCCGACTCGAACTCCTGACGAAGAAAAAACTCGCGACCGCCGCAACGTCCATAGGGACGGGGGAGACCTCCATCCCGAATCGGCTGCGACGTGGTGAAGCCGTTGACGTTGTCATCGTAGCGGACGGCGTACTTCTGGGATTCATCAAGGATGGCCTGATCATGGCCGAAAGCTATACGCCCCTCGCACGCTCAGCGATCGGTATGGCGGTGCGCGCAGGAGCCCCGAAGCCGGACTTGAGTACGGTCGACGCGCTGAAACGCACGCTTTTGCAAGCACGATCCATCGCGTACTCCGCCAGCGTTAGCGGCGAATATCTCACCACGGAGCTATATCAGCGCTTGGGGATAGCCGACCAGGTGATGAGTAAAAGCCGGCTAATCGGCGGTGGTGAGCGAGTTGGCGCCGTGATCGCAAGGGGAGAAGCGGAAATCGGCTTCCAGCAGTTGAGCGAGCTACTTCCCGTGCCCGGCATAGATCATGTGACACCGCTGCCGCCGGAAGTGCAGAAAGTGTCTGTGTTCTCGGCCGGCGTCGCCCTAAGTACCACGGATTCAGACGCGGCTCACGTGATTGTCAGATTCCTCGCCTCGCCGGAGGCGGCCCGCGCCATCACAAATAGCGGGTTGGCGCCAATAGGAAATCGCTGAAGGACGAGAATCAAATCTTGGCGTTCCAGACGTTCAAACTGTTCAATAGCAATCAGAGGTGAGACCTTTACTTTTGCTGCTGCAAATATTGCGTCGTCGTATTTCTAACAATACGCCGCCGCGACAGAACATTGAACGCCGCACTTTCCTGTTCTTCCCGTACTGAAGCGCCATCGTCGGCGGTTTGATACCGATCTCCAGTTGTGCGCGGGAAGGTAAACGCGACCGTTTACCTTCCCGCAGCTGCGAATACAACAGCGCGACTAAGAACTTGCGAGCTGAAACTATTGGGGAGATCTATCGGATTTGGGGAGCGAGCTGTCAGGTCTGTTCGAAGAACTGCCGCGCTCTGGGATGAAGTCTGGGTTTTTGCTCTTACTCACTCCGAGTTTCTCTGCGGTTTTATCGTCTAAAACTCCCGTGGCCGGCAGGTTGTTGGATTTTTGAAATTCGCGCAGCGCCTGCTGTGTCTTGGCGTCCATTCTGCCGTCCGTTCCTGGATTGAGCCCCTTCGCCTTGAGAGCATCCTGAGCCTTTTTGATGTCATCGGGCGTTACCACCATGTTCCGTTCGCCGGTGCTCGGTCGTTGGACTCTTTCCGGAATCGTTCCGGGCTGTCCCGGCATCCGGTCCGGTTGCGGAATACCAGGCGCCGGCTGCCCGGGAATGGTTGGCTGAGTTTCACGAGGAAGGTTCGGTTCGGGTTGAGGGACGACCGGCCCCGTCGGATTGGTCGGCCCTACCGGCCCGCTGCCTGGGGCAGTTTGCGCCAGTACCGATTGCGCTCCCAGGCCGACGCTTGCAGACAATAGAGCTGCCGTTAAAATCTGTCTCTTTCGTTTCATTATTAACCTCCTTATTCGAGCGAAATATTTTCGCGCTGCTGTGAACGCTAAAAGGCGCAAGTGATATGCCAGCTCGGCAAATCATCGAAACGAATAGAGACGTGACTGTGAATTGGACTAATGGCGACGACGGAAGTGCGTATTTCCTAACACAGATGGGAATTCGTGTCTGATTTTTCCTAGTTTCAAAGATGGGCAGTTGCCGATGTCGGTAAATTCCGAACAGAGATCCGCGAGACGAGGTGAGGTTCGATCGGAGGACATCGAAGTTCGAGGCTCTGGCCCGAGTAATCAGTTATTTCGTTCGAGTCGATCACACGTGCATGTCGAATCCAGTTGATCGTGAGAGCAGCTCGGGTTCAAACTTCTACGATTTCGAATTTCTGCCTTCGTGCTGCCCAATTTTCTGATAGAAACAACGCGCGGCTGATTTGACCGGAAGATCAGCTCGCCTTCGAGACATGTGATCGTGTTCGTGAGGCGTTCGTCGGCACTTATAAGCGCCGGATCTCACGCACCAGATTTCGCCAGCTTTATCGTTTACGGGCTGGCGATCAATTCGAGGGACGCGGGCGCTGCTCGACAGCGACTCATCGCTTGAGGAACTTGAGAGAAAAAGTGTCTATGGCGCCCGTCTCCAGTTTTAAGCTTTCTCGTCCGATCTAGACGCTTCCCTCGCGATCGTGTTTGTGAGGGGGGGTTTGTCGACACCGTTTAAGCGCTCGAGGGATAGTTGTGGAGAGATAGTGGGGTCGCATCTTTTCGATTTTCTGCTCTACCGCTGTTCGATTTCTGAGAGAAACAAGTCGCGTGTGATTCGATCAAGTCTTTAGCCTGATAATCATCTAGCAGGCTTCTCCGAGAGGCACTAAGGTTGGCAATGAGCCAACCCCAACAACTCAAGGAGGAGACGAAGATGAAACTGTATGGAGCGATCGATTTGCATTCGACCAACAGCGTGCTGGTTGTGATC
>DASXQM010000045.1:0-5129 GCA_036507195.1 Pyrinomonadaceae bacterium
GGGACTCCCGGCCAGCCGGCAGTGCGGCGAAGGATCCAGCCATGTTTAATCATCTCTCTATGTTTGGAGTAGTTGAAATCATCAAACAGAACTTGAGAGGGCGGCTCCGTTCTGCGAGGACTGATTCGCTGCGGAGAAGGCGTATTACTGCCGCTCGAAGGCTTTGAGAGTGCGAGCCTGGCGGCACTTGCCGCTGTGAAAGAAGCGTCTGCTCCTACACATAGAAGACCGAGAGAAAGAATCACCAATAATATCGTCAAATTTTTCATCACTTTTAGGATCCCTGTAAACATTTGCGAAGCAGCCCAAGGATGCGTTACTTGAGAACCAGGCAATCTTATAATGCAATGCGATCTCCCGAGTTCATAGTAGACAGAATAATAAGACCGATTGCAATAATCACAAGTCAGTACCACCTTGCGGTAGAGACTGGGTCCGTTGCGGGACGCTCAGCATCGTGGGTCGACAAATACTGAACCAAGAGCGGTAGCGACCGGGTCGGTTCCGGGACGTTCAGCATCGTGGGTCGACAATACTGAACCAGGAGCGGTAGCGACCGGGTCCAGCAACAATAAGCTCATTTGTAATGGTCACGGACCCGGTCGCTACCACCACCCCACGCAGGCTGCGGCGCTCCCTGGTCCGCGCCCGGTTTTGATATGCTCGCCGACCGAAACGTAGCCGCCAACCTGTTCTAACGGTTCTCAGAACAGTGCGCAGCCAGCTGCCTACGCCGCTCGTGGCGTCATCTTCTTAATCAGTGGCGTTAGCAGCGCTAGCACAAAGGCGGCGACCAGGGTGATGGCGGCGAATATTCCAAACGCTCGCGTCAACACAGCCGGGTCGTTTCCCGCGAAGAAGCGCGTCGTTAGCCCGGCAATGTAGCTGCCGATTGAGATCGAGAGGAACCACACACCCATCATCAACCCAACCATGCGCGCCGGCGCCAACTTCGTCACGGTGCTCAAGCCCACGGGACTCAAGCAAAGTTCGCCGATGCTCTGCAAAAAGTAAACGACAATCAACCAGAGCGGACTAACTCGGCCTCCCCCGGTCAGCATAGAAGCGATCGTGACGACCACGAAGGCGAAACCGGCGAATAGCAATCCGTAAAAAAACTTCCCGGGACTGGATGGCTGGCGCTCACCCATCCTCTGCCAAAGCCAGGCGAATGCCGGCGCCAGCAAAATGACGAAGATTGGTTGTACCGACTGAAACCAACTCGAAGGATACGCCCAACCAAAAACCGTTGTTTTCGTCAGACGGTCGGCGAAGAGAGTCAAGCTCGAGCCTGACTGTTCAAAGGTCATCCAAAACACAATTGAAAAAAGAAACAGAATGAAGATGACTAACACGTTCTTAAGCTCATTACCCGCCAGCATCCGAAGCGTTCCTAATAAGTAACCCGCAAAAAAGAACACGACAGCCGGAAACAAAGCGGAGATAGCTCCGGCATCGCCAAAGTAGAGACCAAGCACTGCACCAATCACACCGCCAACTACGGCCAGTACCCCGGTAACGACATCGAATTTCTCTGAACTTGCGGCCGTCCTTTTTTCGGGTTTTGCTCCAACATCTCTTAGCCGGTTACGACCGATCACATACTGAATCAAACCGAGTGTCATTCCCACACCTGCAGCCGCGAAACCAAAATGCCAACTGCTCCTCGGGTCGAAACCCATCGACGTAAGGAAATTTCTGAACCATAAATGTTGTGCAAGAAATCCGACGACAATCGGAGAAACGAAAGCGCCGAGGTTAATGCCCATGTAAAAGATCGAAAAGCCTGCGTCGCGGCGCTCATCCTTGCCTGAATACAGCTGACCCACCATCGCACTGATGTTGGGCTTGAGCAGACCAGTGCCGATAGCAATCAAAATCAGCCCGGCATAAAAGCTCGGCAAGCTGCTAACCGCCATTGAATAGTGTCCACAAGCGATAATGATGCCGCCAATCAACACGGCCCGCCGAGCTCCTAAAATCCGATCGGCCAACCAGCCACCGACTAGCGGCAAATACCAGACCGACGAAACATAAGTTGCGTAGATCACGCTGGCATATTTTTCGTCGAAACCGAGTCCGCCCTCTACGAGACTTTTGGTCATATAGAGCGTAAGGATCGCCTTCATGCCGTAATAGCTGAAGCGTTCCCACATCTCGGTAAAGAACAAGGTAGACAGTCCGCGCGGATGTCCAAAGAATCCTCGATCCATAGGTGACGTGGAACTTGCTCCGCTGGCGTCAACTGGTGTGCTCATCACGAGTGTCCTTATTCAGATATTGTTAGGCGTGCGCAATAGAGACGATGGCCCGCGTCAACCACTATCAGGGGAGAGCTTTGCGCCCGAGAATCACGACGCTAGTGGAAACTAGAAAAGCGCATGCATTCAGCCAAAATAACAAGACTCTGTCAAGGTTATAGGCCTGAACGTTCCGCTTCCATTTTCCGAAGGTCCAAAACGCTTCGGTGCAAGAACTCTTGTGTAGAAAATTGTTATCCGCAGATTACGCAGATTACAAGGAGAAGAGACACTACAGTTAAGATCCCATTCGTGCTCAAGAATCTCACGGAAGCCGATCCACGGACGTATGCAATTATCGGCGCGGCAATGGAGGTTCATAAGCAATTGGGATGCGGCTTCCTTGAGCCGGTTTATCAGGAAGCCTTGGCCATCGAGTTCATGAATCGAGATATTCCTTTTGTCAGGGAAGTTAAATTGCAGCTAGCATATAAGGGCCAACCGCTCGACTCGCGTTATTGTCCGAACTTCATTTGTTTCGATTCTGTAGTCGTTGCGCGGAAAGCCCTCCAACGAACCAGCGGGACAGAAGAAGCACAAGACATAAACTCTCTAAAAGTGACCGGCCATCAGACGGGACAACTCATTAATTTTGGCGCACGAAGTTTACAACACCGCCGCTTTGTCTTAACAAAATCAGCGTAATCTGGGTATTCTGTGGATTTCTTTGTGCCGAGGCCGCGGCGCTTGACAGCCTTGTTTACGTCGGCGTATAAGCACAACTGGAAAACGTGGTGAGTTAAGGCGACTTGCGGCCACGTAAAAAAACCCGCTAAACAGCTCGGGCAAGCCCGAAAGGACCAATCCCGAAAAACTTCAGTCGTGATGAAGTCCCGCGTTGTTTAGCGCGGGACTTGTCATTTTAGATTGCCGATCGCCGATTGCCGATTGCCGATTTGTCATTGGCTTCCGTTAAGCGCTTTCTTTTAATCGGCAATTGGAATTTGGCAATCGGAAATAGCCAGAGCATGGAACCCTTTAGAGACATTCTTGAGTCGGATCGCATTCACGTCTTTGATGGCGCGATGGGCACGATGCTCTACGTGAAGGGCATCTATATCAATCGTTGTTATGACGAGCTCAACTTGAGTAATCCGGATCTCGTCCAGGAGATTCATTCCGAATATCTTCGCGCCGGGGCCGACATTCTTGAAACGAACACCTTTGGGGCCACGGCCCATAACCTTGATCAATACGGTCTCGGGGAAAGCCTGCGCGAGATCAACATTGCTGCAGCGCGCATAGCGCGCGCGGCAGCCGGCGACCGCGCTTATGTAGCAGGCGCAATTGGACCGCTCGGCTTGCGCATCGAGCCGTATGGTCCAACTTCGTTCGATGAAGCGAAGGACATGTTCAAGGCCCAGGCGTCGGCTTTACTTGAAGGTGGCGTTGATCTGTTTGTACTCGAGACATTTTCCGATATCTCCGCGATTCAACAGGCTATGCGCGCCGTACGCGAGCTTTGCGACCTACCCATAATCGCGCAGATGACGATCTTGACCGATGGCAACACTTCTTACGGCACCACACCCGAGCTCTTCACAGCGCGACTTGATGAGTGGGGCGCAGACGTCATTGGACTTAACTGCGGCGTCGGCCCCGCGATCATTCTCAGCGCCCTCGAAAAGATGCGCGCTGTGACCAAAAAGAAACTGGCGGCGCAACCAAACGCCGGTTTGCCGCGCGATGTTCAGGGCCGGCAATTTTACATGTGCTCGCCCGAGTACATGTCGAAATTTGCTAAACGGTTTATTCAGGCAGGAGCGAAGTTCATCGGCGGCTGCTGCGGTACAACCCCGGCACATATCAAACTTATCTCCGACGCCGTTCGCGCAGCATCGCCGCGCGCGCAAAGGGTTGTGCTGTCCTCCGGACCATTGGCACAGGTCAACGAAGTTACTCCGAGCGATATCAAGGTTGTACCGCCCGAGGAGCGTTCGAAGTGGTCGCGAAAGATTGTACAGGGCGAGTTTGTTACGTCTGTTGAGGTGCTGCCGCCGAAGGGAGTCGATGCGCAAAAGACGCTGGACTCGATCAGGCTCCTGAAAGACGCTGGCGTTGATGGTGTGAACATCCCTGATGGCGCGCGCGCTCAGTCGCGCATGAGCGCGATGGCCACGGCAGTGTTGGTCGAACAGCAGATCGGAATCGAGTCAGTCCTGCATTACTGTTGCCGTGATCGCAATCTGTTGGGAATGATGTCTGACTTGTTGGGAGCTTCCGCGCTGGGCCTTCGTAACCTGCTGCTCATTACCGGCGACCCGCCGAAGATGGGGCCATATCCCGATGCCACGGCGGTTTTTGATATCGATGCCATTGGCCTCACAAACATGGTGAACAAACTCAACCACGGCCTCGATATAGGGAACAATCCGATTGGACAGCCGACCGCCTTCTGTATCGGCGTGGGTGTGAACCCTGGCGCAATCAATCCGGATGAAGAGATTCGGCGCTTTGAATACAAGGTTGAAGCCGGCGCGCAGTATGCGATTACGCAACCGGTGTTTGATACGGACCAACTGCGCGACTTCATCAAGCGCATCGAGCACGTCAAGATTCCGATTGTCGCCGGCATCTGGCCGCTGGTTTCGTATCGTAATGCAGAGTTTCTGCACAACGAAGTCCCGGGCGTGCGCGTTACGCCGTCGATCATGGAGCGCATGCGCGCGGCATCAGCTATCAGCAAGGAAGCCGGACGCGATGAAGGCTTGAAGATCGCGCGGGAGTCGTTAATAGATGTCCGAGATGTGATCCACGGCGTGCAGGTGTCTGCGCCGTTTGGCAATGTGAAGTATGCGCTGGAGGTTTTCAGTGTGCTTGATGGATTTG
>DASXQM010000046.1:0-5181 GCA_036507195.1 Pyrinomonadaceae bacterium
TCCGCATGTTAGTTTGCGGCTTCACCCTGTTTCACTAATGACTCTGATCAGAATCGGGCTATCGAATTAGTCTGAAAAGACACGCGTGACTGCCGCCGCTCCAGAACTCAAACGAACGCCGCTTAACTCCGTCCATCGCAATATGGGTGGCCGCATGGTCGATTTCGGCGGCTGGGATATGCCAGTGCAATACCCGGCCGGCACGATCGAAGAGCACCTGCGTACCCGCAAGCATGCGGGACTCTTTGATGTCTCTCACATGGGGGAGATTGATGTGCGCGGCGCCGAAGCGATTGCTCTCGTCAACTATCTCGTTTCAAACGATGCAGCCAAACTGGTTGACGGCCAGGCGCAGTATTCAGCGCTCACAACTCCCGAAGGGGCCGTTGTTGACGATCTGCTGGTCTATCGCTTCAGCGGCGATCACCTCCTGCTCGTCGTAAATGCCGGCACGACCGAAAAAGATTGGAACTGGATTACAGCGCAGCGACGAAACGAAGCACCCCAAATCAAGAACGTCAGCTCGGACTATTGTCAGTTGGCGCTTCAGGGGCCCGACGCGCTTGGTATCTTGCAACACCTGACTGACCTGCCGCTCTCCCAGATAAAGTATTACCACTTCGCTGAGGGTCAGGTTGATGCCATCCCGGCAATTGTCTCGCGCACCGGCTACACGGGAGAAGACGGTTTCGAAGTCTACGCTGACAGCAGCAAAGCCGAACACATTTGGAACAGGCTGCTGGAGGCCGGAAATTTTGGCTCAGACACAGGCGTCCTTCCCTGTGGTCTCGCAGCACGCAACACCCTTCGGCTCGAGGCAGGCATGGCACTTTACGGTCACGAGATCGATGAAACAACCACTCTGCTGGAAGCGAACCTCGGCTGGATCTGCAAATTGAACAAAGGCGATTTCATCGGCCGCGAAGCGCTGGCAAAACAAAGAGCAGAAGGTGTGCGGAAGCGGCTGGTGGGCTTTGAAGTTACCGAACCAGGGATCGCGCGCGACGGACAGGACGTGGTGATCAATAACGAGCGCCTCGGCAAAGTTACTTCGGGTAGTCCTGCGCCCTATTTGAAAAAGAACATCGGTATGGCTTACGTTCCAACTGAGTTCGCAAACGAGAATCAGCAGATTCATATCGACGTGCGCGGCAAATTGGTAGGGGCTCAGATCGTCAAGACACCGTTTTACAAACGCGAGCGCTAGCTGACAATTGCGATTGATCCCGTCCCAGTTGCAAATCGGCAATCGCCTTGGCGGGTCCCTCAGACGGACAGGCCGGCTGGGGTGCGAATCGGAATCTAAAACATCCTGGAGGAATCATGGCTAACATTCCTGACGATTTACATTACAGCAAAGACCACGAGTGGGTTCGAGTGGAGGGCAGCATTGCCGTAGTCGGAATCACCGACTACGCCCAGGATTCACTTGGCGACGTAGTTTATGTCGAATTGCCCAAAGCGGGCGATGAATTTGCCGCTAACGAATCCTTTGGATCAGTCGAGTCAGTTAAGGCAGTTTCGGAAGTGTTCTCTCCGGTGTCTGGTGAGATAGGTGGCGTCAATGAGACGCTTGCCGATGCTCCGGAAAAAGTTAACGTGGACCCGTATGGCGAGGGCTGGATGATTCGCGTGCAAATGTCGAATCCAGGTGAAGTCGATAGTCTTTTGACCGCCGCCGAATATGAAGATTTCACGAAAGCTGAGACAGAGTAAAATTGCGTTACATTCCCAACTCGCCTGAAGAGCGGACCGAAATGCTCTACCAGCTCGGACTAAAGTCGGCGGCAGATTTATTTGATTCGATTCCTGAAGATTTACGCTTATCACGTAATCTAAAGACGACCGCGGCTCTTTCCGAGATCGAGCTTCTTGCCGGCTTTGAGCAACTCGCGGCTCGCAACAAGGGAGCTAAGCGGACCAGCTTCCTCGGCGCCGGCGCCTACCAGCATTATATTCCGACGATAGTTGATCACATCATTTCGCGCTCAGAGTTTTTTACCGCATACACGCCCTACCAGCCGGAAATCTCTCAGGGTACCTTGCAGGTAATCTTCGAATTCCAAACGCTCGTTTGCCAGTTGACCGGGATGGAAGTTGCCAACGCTTCCATGTATGACGGATCAACCGCCCTTGCCGAAGCGGTGTTGATGGCGGAGCGCGTTACGAAACGATCGAAAGTAGTCGCCTGCGGCGCAATACATCCTGAATATCTTGAAGTCATAACTACTTACGTTCAGCATGCCGGAATCGAACTGCTACAGGCGCCGATCGATCCCGAAACGGGTCAGGCTTTAGACGCCGCGGACCTGCTTGACAACAAGACTGCGGCGCTGGTTGTTCAGTCGCCCAACTTTTTTGGATGCATCGAGGATGTGTCCACACTGGCAGAAAAGGCGCATTCGGTGGGTGCGCTGCTAATCGTGGCTATTACGGAGTCCATCTCGTTGGGGTTGTTGAAGTCGCCGGGAGCGTGTGGCGCGGACATCGTAATCGCAGAGGGTCAATCGTTTGGCGTGCCGCTCTCGTTTGGTGGGCCGTATGTAGGCTTGTTTGCAACGCGTGAGAAATATGCGCGTCAGATTCCCGGCCGGCTGGTGGGCGAGGCCTTTGACAAGGAGGGACGGCGCGGTTTTGTTTTGACGCTCGCCACCCGCGAGCAGCACATCCGTCGCGAGAAGGCTACCTCCAACATTTGCACGAACGAAGGGCTCATCGCTCTGGCTGCGACTGTTTATTTAGAAACGATGGGAAGACGTGGACTTCAGGAGGTTGCCGCGCAGTGTGCACACAAGACTGCCCACGCGGCTAAGCGAATAAACGAGCTTGAGGGATTTGCGATTCCCTTCACTGCTCCACGCTTTAACGAGTTTGTGGTGCGCGCGCCGGTCGGAGCGAAACACTTGCTCTCGCGTCTGGCGTCGGAAAGAAACATAACCGGCGGTTTGGCGTTGTCGCGATATTACCCGGATAGGCCGAATGAGTTTCTTGTTTGTGTGACGGAAATGAATTCGCGCGCCGATATTGATGCGCTGCTTGATGGGCTGGCGTCCCTTGCCGTAACCGTTTAGAAATGGGCTTGTCCCACCCTTGCGGCACAAGAGACTTTTCTAAACGAAGAGATTTGTTGAGCGACGGCTTTATGAAATCCGATATCACCAAAGTTACTACGCACCTCAACCCAAACGAGGCTCTGATCTTCGAGCGCTCGCAATCCGGCCGTATTGGCTACCGTTTGCCCCCGCTGGATGTCGACGCGCAACCAATCGGCGAAATTGTGCCGCAGCAGTTTTTGAGAGATGACGATCTTGAAGGTGTGCCTGAAGTAAGCGAGGTCGATGTCATTCGCCACTTCGTGCGCATGTCCACCTGGAACTACTCGATCGATCTCGGCATGTATCCGCTCGGGTCTTGCACCATGAAATACAATTCGCGGTTGAACGAAAAAGTCGCGCGGATTCCGGGCTTTGCGGGACTTCATCCGTTGATCGAAGCCGAAGACGCGCAGGGTGCGCTCGAAGTAATCTATAACCTGCAACAGGATCTGGCGGAGATTACCGGCTTACCGGGCATCTCATTGCAACCGGCGGCCGGCGCTCACGGTGAGATGACCGGCGTGATGATTATTCGGGCATTCATCGACGCGCGCGACGGCGAGGGCGGATCTGCCAAACGCCGAACGATGTTGATTCCGGACTCCGCGCACGGCACTAACCCAGCTTCCGCGCACCTCTCCGGTTTTTCTGTTAAGACAATTCGCTCTACCGCGGAGGGTCTGACCGATCTCGATCATTTGCGTGAGCTTTGTGCCGTTGGTGACGTTGCCGGGCTGATGCTAACGAACCCCAACACGCTTGGACTCTTCGAAAGAAACATCCAGGAGATTTGCCGGATCGTGCATCACGCGGGCGGCCTCGTTTACATGGATGGTGCAAACATGAACGCACTGGTAGGTGTCGCGCGCCCGGGCGATATGGGTGTTGACGTAATCCATCTCAACCTGCACAAAACATTTTCGACTCCTCACGGCGGTGGCGGACCGGGTTGTGGGCCATGCTGTTGTACGAAGGAACTCGAGCCGTTTCTGCCGGTGCCCCGCATTATCAGAACCGGGGGCGGTAGCGACGGGGTTCCGGGTGACACCGCCTCTGTCAGCAATCCTGAGTTATCCACCTCTGAATCGGCGTGCTACCAACTCGATTTTAACTATCCGCAATCAATCGGGCGCGTGAAGGCATTCTTCGGAAACTATGGAATGATGTTGCGTGCTTTAGCTTACATCCAGACTCATGGAAACGACGGCTTGCGCGAAGCGACTGAAGCCGCCGTCCTCAATGCTCGCTACATCGCCCATGGCCTGACGAGCGACTACGAAAAACCCTTTGATGCTCCGCCGATGCACGAGGTAGTTTTCACTGATAAACGACAGACGCGCAAAGGCGTCCACACGCTCGACATCGCCAAGCGACTGATCGATTACGGCTTCCATCCGATGACGATCTATTTCCCCTTAATTGTTCAGGGAGCGATGCTAATTGAACCGACTGAATCCGTTGGTAGACAGGAATTGGATCAGTTTATCGATGCTATGAAGTCGATCGCGCGCGAGGCTGTTGAAGATCCTGATCTTGTCCTGAACGCTCCTCACTCAACCCGCATTGGCCGCCTCGACGAAGCCGCCGCCGCGCGCAAACCAGTCCTCCGCTGGAAACCAAGGCAGGCAGCGAGCACCGCTTAGCAACTCAGTCCGACCTGCCAGAGTGCTATACTCTTATCACCATGAGTCCGGAAGACGAAGACTATTTCCTTAATCCTCCACCCGGTTCGGCAGCAGCGCGAGCGGTTCAGTTTGGGATAGATCTGACGCTGACCCTTGAAAACCTCCGGCTCACGCCGGAAGAGAGAATCCGCAAACTAGATAATCGACTGGCGGCGTGATCAAATCGACAGTCGAAAATCGGCAATTGGCAATCGTCTGACCCACCCGCTACCCGCTCCTGGTTCTGTATTTGTTTGGCGCTGCAGCTCGTTTCCCGCTGAAGACAAAGAGGCGTAAGCAACAGTCTGCCATCGTGGGTCGACAAATACGGAACGGAAAGCAGTAGCGACCTGGTCCGTGACCGTTACAAAACAGCTTATTGTAACTGGACCCTCGTGGGTCGACGAATACGGAACGGGGAG
>DASXQM010000047.1:0-6112 GCA_036507195.1 Pyrinomonadaceae bacterium
ACACACAGGCACCCCCGGGGCTCGGGTATCAGTTTACGCGGTTACTGTTATTTACGACTTTCTCACTCTGCTCGCCGCCAGTTGTTTCACCTTGTGCGGGCAAAGCTTGCTGAGAAGCGCCAGTAGCGGCCGGCAACAGTCCCATCTCTTGTTTGTAGGCAAGCAGCTTGTCCTGCAACTGCATATCCATGGCTTCGCGTTCGATGTCCTGCATCTGGTTGTCGACTGACGCAGAACCGAGCTGTAACTTTGCTTCAGCGGCAGCGGCCCGCCGATCGATCTTGTCCCGCATCTCATCGAAAGTTGAAGCATCGTCGCCAATCTGGAACGACTCCATTGTCTGAGCCAGTTGTTCCTGGAGCTTCGCTTGCTTCGACTGATTAATCAGCTGCATCGCTTCGGCCGTACGCCGCTGCATCTGCAACACATAATTATCGCGGGCTTTGAGCGCCTGTTTCGATGCCAAAGTAGCGTGCTCAAGTTGCTGCGAAGTCTTTTGCAAGTCCATCTGCGCCTGTTGCAGTTGCCCGATATAGGCCGTGGCGATATCGTCACGGCTCAGCTTTACCGATGCGCGTATCTTTGAATCCAGGTCGACGACCTGCCCCTCCAGACGTTCCTTACTCTTCGCCAGCAGCTTTTCCGTGGCCATTACCTGCGCCACGGAGTTATTTAGCTCCGGAACGCGGTCCCGCATATCCCGGATGGTCTGCTGCAGTATGAGTTCAGGATTTTCAGTTGACTCAATTAGTCCGCCGAACAGCGCCCTCACCGAGCGCGAAATTCTGCTAAAAAGTCCCATATTGTGGCTGATCCTCCACCAAGAGATGTGCGATCTTTGTTCGTGGCTCTCAAATTCCCGCGCCCGTATATGTACGATGAATTACTGCGAAGGGTTCAAAATACGGCGTCCAAAGTGAAATGAAGTATAACAGCAGTTGTGCGCCAGCTTCCAGAAGAGGCTTGTACCTCAGAGTTCAGCACGGAAACGCAGCAGGGCTGCGTGGGTTGGTAGCCTTATCGGTTGTCGCAATTTTCAGCGGGCAAGCTAAAGCTTGGACTCTGAACTGCTTGCTTTTGACGCCTGGTTGAAGTTGCCGATATCCCGGCGATATTGCAGCCCTTCCCAAGTAACCTTCTCGATGGCGTTGTAACAACTTGCCAGCGCCCGCCCCAAAGTATCCCCTGTGGCGGTTATTCCGAGGACGCGTCCACCCGCAGTGACAATATCGCCTGAGGCCGATTGTGCCGTGCCGGCATGAAAGACTTGTAAATCGCCGTTAGTTGTAAGGCGCTCCAGCCCTGAGATAGCCATGCCCGTCTCATACGGTCCGGGATAGCCGGCGCTGGCCAATACCACGCAGGCGGAGGACTGATTACTCCATTCAACGCCGACGCCTCGAAGTCTTCCATCGATCATCGCCTGGAATACCTGGAAGAGATCAGACCGTAATCTCACCAAAATGGCTTGCGTCTCCGGATCACCGAAACGCACATTGTACTCAAGCACCTTCGGTCCAGCCGGCGTCAGCATTAATCCGATAAAGAGAATGCCGCGGAAAGGGAAGCCCTCCTGATCAGCCCCTTGCAGAGTTGGCTCGACAATCTCGCGCACAATGCAGTTAAGCGTATCGTTATCCAGGACCGAGGGGTCGGTGATGGCACCCATGCCACCCGTATTTGGTCCAGTGTCATTTTCTCCAATACGCTTGTGATCGCGAGCAGGTGGCATTAGCGCATAGTCGCAGCCGTCCGCAAACAACAGGACTGAGACTTCTCTTCCCTCGAGCACTTCTTCGATCACTATCTGTTTTGCGGCTTCGGCTGAAACCAGGACTCCACCAGCAAGTTGTGCGACGGCCTTTTCAGCATCGGCGCGCGAAGGCGCCACTACCACACCCTTGCCGGCAGCCAGTCCATCCGCTTTGATGACAACACCAGCATCGGGCGGTCCAAACCTTCCACTGTGCAACACTCCCAGGGCCTCGGCGGCTGAATTCGCGATACAGTAATCCGCCGTAGGTATTTGGTGCCGGCGCATGAAATCCTTGGCAAACGACTTGCTCGATTCCAAACGCGAAGCCGCACCGCTGGGTCCAAGGATCTTCAGTCTACTACGCTCGAATTCGTCGACAATGCCATTCGCCAGCGGACCCTCGGGGCCAACAATAGTGAGATCGACATTTTCCAAACGCGCGAATTCCATTAGCGATAAATGATCTGTGGCAGCAATCGGCACGCAGTTGGCGATTTGCGAGATTCCACCATTACCGGGCGCGCAGAACAACTCCAGAGGTACTCTTGAAGTTCTTTTTAAGGCCCAAAGAATCGCATGTTCGCGACCTCCGGAACCTATGACCAGCGCTTTCATAATTGGCGATGCTCCTCAACCCCCTCGGGGTCAGTAAACTCCTTCCAGAATAGGCTGGTTTTATCCTTGACACAAATTCGCCATAGTTATAACGTTCCCCATCCGCTTCGCCTGTTCGAGGGCAGCCCACGCTCACCCCGATGCTCGCCAGGAGAATAGCGGCTCCTCTTTGAACCAAAGGCAAACCGGTTCCGAGTGGCCCGCCCAACGTTGGATCGTGGTTTAGATCGACCCCGGGAGAACGAATCATGTCAGAACGGGAAGAGATACGTGAGGTGGAATCAACCTCCGATTCCGAACATCCGGATCGCAGCATCAAATGCGTTGATTGTAATGAACATTTCATTTGGACGTCGGGGGAGCAAGCGTTTTACCACGACAAGGGACTGAAGAACGAACCAAAACGTTGTAAGCCCTGCAAGCAAGCCAAGAACGAAAGGTTAGCGGCCATCACTGCGGCGCAAACATCGGGAGTCAGGCAACGCGTTGAGGTTTCGGTGCAGTGTGCTCAATGCGGTCAACAGACCACGGTTCCCTTTTATCCTTCTCAGGGCCGGCCTGTTTACTGTCGCTCGTGTTTTCTGTCGGGTCGCAGCATCGAAACGAATAGTTCCGCCAGCGCCTGACTGGGCCACTGATTCACACAAATTCTCACCGATCAAAATAGAGAAGAATCCGCTAGCATAGTTCGAGCCGTGTCCTGGTCCATCATGTATCTGTGCCCGGCCTTTATTTTTCCAGGTGGTAGGGCACGCTAGTAACGATAACGCCCTTCTTAAAAAGCAACGCACCTTTCAGCATAAGGGAGCTCTGATTGTGCAGCAAGTGTTGCCACCACTTAGCCGGCACAAATTCGGGCAGGACCACAGTCACCATGTCATTATCGTTCTTTCGTTCGAGGCGAGCGATGTAACGCAGCAACGGACGGGTAAGTTCGCGATAGGGTGACGGGAGCACCACTAGTTTCACTCCGGCTCCCCAGCGCTCCCACTTCTCACGTAACTTCGCCGTGGCCTCCTCATCGAAATCCACATAGACAGCGTGGACATGCTCCGGTGCAATAGACTTGGCATATTGCAGCGCGCCAACGACCCCCCGGTGAATGCCAGAAATCGGCACGATCACTGTGTTTTTGATCGGACGCAGATCTTCAAGTCCCTCGGTGGAGAGTTGTTTCGCAACGATTACATAATGTTTGTGAATGGCGCGAAACATGAACACGAGGAGCGGGATTACCACCACTACTATCCATGCGCCGTGTATGAATTTGGTGGCAACGAAGACGCAAAGCACTATGAAGGTAGCAACGGCTCCTACCGCGTTAATTACAATGGATTTTTTCCAGTGGGAGCTGTCCGTCACCTCGTCCGTGATGAAGGTCGAACCCCGATGCTCCGATGCCTCCAGTTCTGCATCAGGCAAGGGTTCTTTATCGACGGTACTTTGAGTGAAATGGATGTCATCCTCGCGCCGTTTGCGCTGCTTCGCCTTTCTCTTCCCCGATTGGGCACGCACTTTGAGCCAATGCCGCACCATACCCGACTGTGAAAGAGTAAAAGAGAGGAAGACGCCCACCGCATAGAGTGGGATCAGCCGGCTCGTGTCCCCTCCGAAGGCGACCACAAGAATGCTGGCGAAGATTGCCAACATGACGATCCCGTTGGAGAAGACCAACTTATCTCCACGGGTGGCAAACTGGCGCGGCAAGAAACGGTCACGCGCCAACAAACTGCCGAGCCGCGGGAAGTCGGCAAAAGAGGTGTTAGCTGCCAGTACCAATATTAACGCCGTCGCGATCTGCACGACGTAATAGAACCAAGCCAGTGGTCCTGTGAACATGATGCGGGCGAACTGGGAAATAACCGTTTCACTCGCGTGCGGATGAACGCCATAGAGGTAGGCCAATACGCTTGTGCCAAGGAACATCACCGTCAGAAGCGCTGCCATTACGACGAGCGTTGTGGCGGCGTTCTTCGCCTCAGGTTTCTTGAAGGCCGGGACACCATTAGAGATTGCCTCTATTCCTGTCAGTGCGGCGCAACCGTTAGAGAAAGCTCCAAGTATCAGGAAGAGTGTTAAAGGTTGCACCGTATACCCTTCAGCAGTCTTGATGTCTTCAGGGCCCGGGACCGGGGCGGCGCCACCGTACGTGTAGTAACTGAAGAGCCCATAACCAATCATGAAGAGAAAGCTGACGAGAAACGCGTAAGTAGGCGCCGCGAAAAAGGCACCCGATTCCCGTACTCCACGTAAGTTCGCAATGGCAATGAAGGCTATGAAAATCAGACAGAGAAAACTCTTGTGATTGTCCAGCCATGCGTAGCGCGTCCCCTGCACCATGGAAGTGATAGCGGCAACTCCAGCGGCGATCGAAACGGCAACGGTCAGAACATAGTCAACCAGTAGTGACGCTCCGGCAACCAATCCCGCGTTAATGCCGAGGTTCTCTTTGGCAACAATGTACGCACCACCGCCCGATGGGTAGGCGTGAATCGTTTGCCGGTAGCTAGTGGCAACGATGACGAGCAGCACTCCAATGCCGATAGAAATTGGCACCACGTATCTAAACGCGCCCGCCTGCCCGTAGGCTGCGGCAACGGCCAGCACGAGCAGGATTTCCTCAGTGGCGTAAGCAGTAGAAGACAGCGCGTCGGAAGAAAATACCGCCAGCGCAGTTTTCTTCGAGAGACGCTCGTGGGAAGCCTGTTCGGTTCTAAGCGCCCTGCCAATGATGAAACGTTTGATTTCAGCCGCCACGATTCTTGTTCCTCCTGGATTATTTTCAGGTTTTGCCGTATCGCACGTCGGGAGTTAGGTGCTCTGCCAGCGGGCTGCCACGGGTAGTTCATCACGGTCGACATCTTTAATCGTGAGTTTTCTGGTTGGGGGAACTTTCCCTTCCGTCCATAGGTAGTCGCTCAAGAGGTGTTGGGCTTGACTCGTCCAGAACGAGTTATCAGCTGGAAGTTGCCTTCTCGTCATGCGCTCTACATATCCGATGGCTTCTTCATCGATTTGCACCAGCACTTCATGCGCGCCTCCAGTAGGGCTTTTGACCGTGAAGCGGCGCTCATGCGGTTCTTGTCGAGCACCTTCCGAATCCAGGATCGTGAAACCGTTCATCGTGACGATTTGAATTAACGGCTCATCTGAAACCTCCACCGACGGAGTAGCAGTTATCATGGGTTCCCGTGGTTGTTTTAAGAGGGCCGCAGCCACGGCATTCCGCAGTATTTCCGGCGTCATGGGCTTGCGTACGAAGTCGGTAGCTCCCAGTTTCACCGCATCAACCGCTAGCTCGATTGAGGCATAAGCCGTCGCCATGATGACGTGCGCACTCGCGTCGCGCTCATTGATGTGGCGTAGCGTCTCGAGGCCGTCCATGCCAGGCATTCTCTGATCCAGCAACACTGCGTCCCACCCCGAGCCGTCGCCAAAGGCTTCCAGACCCCTTTCACCGTCGCTTGCTTCCCCAACTTCATAGCCAGCCGACTGCAGTGTCAGGCGCGTTACCCGACGAATGTTTTCTTCATCATCAATGATCAAAATGCGTTTGCTCATTTGCCGACGTCCTTTCGTGCGGCCTTTCTCAATGTTTCACGTTCTAACCCTTGAGCATTACCTGGCTTACGCGCTATTTGTTCTTACCTTGATAGGGTTTCCACTTAATTGCCGGCACCTGAGCGGTCGTATCTGCGCCCGGTTGTATATTGCCGGTGATATTCAACCCGATCTCGATCC
>DASXQM010000048.1:0-3496 GCA_036507195.1 Pyrinomonadaceae bacterium
GTCCTAAACCAATCGTATTGGTTCCCTTTCTCGCCGGTACTAACAAATGCCGTACAATCCAGTGCTCACCTCGCGTTAACCTTGAGGAAAGAGCATAGATCATGGCGATACTCGATTGGTCGAAATGCGCCTAACTCCTCCGCGCTCATGTTGAGCGCTTCGAGTTCGTAGGCTAAGTGTTCGCCCGGATGTGACATGGCAATGTCCATACGCTCCATCTTATTGAAACGCAGCTCGCGAGTGAGGGACTGCTTCCTGGCAACTGCTTTTCGCGCGAAGTCGTCTACTATGCACATGACAGAAAGAGTCCATTGTCGCGTTTGTTATCATTCTGGTAATCCGCGCACTGGATAAAATCCGCTGCTTCTGCGCGCCCTTGAGATTTCGCTTCCGGGAAATTGCGGATTCGTTAGCACCGCGCAGCACTTGGGGCTGAGGCAGCATCCTGGCTTTCTGCCGCCTGGCAGTGTTATATAAAAGGATAGAGATGAATTATGAGTATTAAGGTCGAATTTTCCAACGGCGTTTTCAAACCTCTTGAGAAGGTGGATAACGTTCCGGTGGGTGCGGTGTACACCGTCTTGTCGGAGGATGAGATCCGCAGCCTTACGGAAGATCTGCAATGGCTGAAGGCATCAGAAAAGAGCTTCGAATTCTGGGACAACCCGGAAGATGCCATCTACGACACGCTATAAACGCGGCGACATCGTCCTCGTCCCGTTCCCTTTCACCGACCTCAGTTCCTCCAAAAGAAGACCTGCTTTAATTGTCTCCCCTGATTGGTTTAATTCCTCGAATCAGGATGTGGTCCTTGTCGCCATTACTTCGCAGATCGGCGATGATCCGCGTTCAGTTCTGCTGGATGAGAGCGATTTTGTCGGGGGAAAATTGCCGAAGCGCTCGATGGTGAAATTGGCAAAGGTATTTACAATCCATTCCGCTCTAATTGGAAAGCGAATCTGCACCATAACAGAATCAAAATTGGAAAAGATTTTGAAAACCATCCGGGAGTTTTATTCTTGAGCTTGTGCTCCACAGCCCCACTCGCAGGTTGTCGGACAAAATCGTGACTGGCCGCCCGCATTTACTTCTCGCGTGTAGCAGTCATTCCGTTTCAGGTTTGATTTCGATGGACATACCTCACCGAGCCTTTTAACTGCGCTTTGCGCCCGCGTAAACAATCTTCAGGTCTCTTTGGAAATCCTCAAGGTCGTACTGTGCTGCGATTTTCTTTGTTCTCGTATAATCCATCATTTCCCATAACGATACTCCCGCCTCACGTGCAGCGCGTGCGAGAGTGAGCTTGCCATCGCCATAGAGCCGCGCATAATGGTCCAGCTTCCAATCCTGTATCGCCCTATAGAGAAGTTTTCTCACGGTCGTGGAGCGGTCGGACTGTTCAGCCTCCTCTATCGTTTCCAAGTCGCGAACTATCGTCTCAGGCAGCCTCGTGCCGACCATCTGTTCTTTCTTCATTTCTTATCCTCCCGAGCTGTTTTCAGGATTTCCGCAACAACTGCCGGTGCAAGCCACATTGCCTTGCTCAATTCCTGAATCGCATCGTCAAGTTGATCAAGCGTCAAATGCCCTTTGACAAATCCCTGGAGCAGCATTCCGGCTGTTCCACAAAACTGGACTCCCATCGCTTCCGCAAATGACCGCGCCTCCTTGTCGTCGATAATAACGATGAGTTTGCGGGAAGACGCTAGGGCAATGGACTCAGCTTCCCCCGCGTCCAGGCGGCTCTTCGAAACGATGCTCTGCGCTGTCTTTTTCTCTTTCAGAGAGAGTCGCGCAATTTGGAGCCAGCCGTCGTCAATTGCTTTTTCGATACGCTGGACGCCTGGAGCTGAAATTCTTTTTCCGGCATCAACCGTCTCCGTTTTGACCACGGGTCCGATCAGCACGTCGCCATATAACTCCCGAAGCAAGTCGAGCCTGCGCATTTTGGCAAGGGCTATAAGCACCGAGGCGTCAACAACAATAATCATCTTCGCTTTGCGTCAGTACTCAATGTTAACGAAATCGGCAATTGTTTTCAATCCGGTAGGCTGGCAAATTCCAGAAAAAACACTGGTACCCAACTCTTAATCAGGAGGTTCGGCAGTACGAAGCAAACCTGATTGTCACCGTCCTGACAAAAGTCCAGTTCAGGTGGCTTCGTCGTTTAAGACAACCTCACGATGGTCTATTTGGATCTCATAATACTGCCCATTTGAATAAAACAGATCGATCGTATTGATACGCGTCACTCGATAAACAAGCAGTTTGATCTGAATTGCAAGCGCCGGATGACCTGTGGGAATTAAATAAATGCGCTTCCAAGGTGATTGTTTCAGTTTGCGGCCTAAACCAACGAGTATTCGTTTGAATTCGGCTTCGAGATCACTTTGCGAGGACACGTTCCAGTTCCCGTGACTGGCGGCATAGACTTCACCCCGCTGGTACTGGCTTGGAATAGCATGAACGCCAGAGTTTGCAATGATTGTAAGCGTCTCGTTCTCCGCAGTCGGGCGGTTAAGTAACCCAGCGAGTTGCTCCCGAACCAGTTCCTCGCCCCGAACTGAGACACAGCGCTCTAACAGATTGTGAAGATCTTCGTCACTCATTCTTGCGTCAAGAGTAGCTCAATGTCTTCGTTGAAGAAGTTATACAACGGAGTACCGGCGTTCACTTTTAGTGCAGGTATGGTCACCCGCTGGTTGCTATTCGCATAAAACTTGATCCAGATAGATTCGTCCGTTCGGATAAACGAATACCGGAGAACCCTGTCATGCGTTTTTATGGCTATCTTGTTAGTAAGGCCACTATTCGCCTCATCGATAATCTGTTTGATACGTTCGACGCCGCCGCTAACATCGGCAATCCCAGTCTTGCTATCCCTCAAATACTGCGCAGCCGCCGAATCAGGATTCATAACCAAGACTGTAGTGGGACGGTTTGCAAGGGCCCGCCTTCTGAGAACCGGATGAAAATCCTCCACAAAGCGAGGTGAGTATTACAGCCCAATTGTCAATGATGCCGCTGCTTCCCAGTGGGCTGGCTCCTTCACTTCCCTAGAACTGAGAAGACAGTCTATTAAACCCGATGCGTGAAGGCGTTCGTTGCCTAAGATGGAAAAGAGATTTCTCGAATCATTTCTTGACGCAGTCGCAGTTCGAAAAGAAAGTGGAGAAATCCAACGACCAAGAGCAACGCGCCAATTTCAGCGAGGAGATGGTCGATATCGACTTTGAAGATCGTTCGGTGAAATGTGTTGGCGACGGCCAACAGCACAACGCCGGATAAGATCAGAACGAGCTTTAGATTCTGAATGATGATTTCTCGCATTAGAAATTCACCGGGCTCTAGGGTACCGTGGAATCGGCTTACGAGCTATGCGCTCTTTAGATGCGCCTGAAAGAGGAAGACGCCGACCGTCGTTGCAAGGCCAACGGCAAGTCGAGCATGGTGCTCTTCAAGTCCCTTATACCCGACTTCTTTCCCGTGCCCCGTT
>DASXQM010000049.1:0-49848 GCA_036507195.1 Pyrinomonadaceae bacterium
TTTGAGTCTGACGCCGGAGATGTTTGCTGAACTAAAAGATGGTGACGAGATTGTAGCGTTCTTCAGTAAGCCGGATGGGAATGCATCAGCGGATCAGGACGTTTGGAATTTCGGGAAACTAAGTAAGGCAGTAGGCAGTAGGCAGTAGAATGTCAACTGCAACCGCTTGAGATTCAGGAGCTATACTTTTGGTAACTGGCATGCGCCCAGAACTATACGAGATCGTGCAAAGTTACCATCCTCTATAACGCCTTACAGTCTCAGGCATACTTGCGCAACGCTCTTGTTGCTCGCTGGCGAGAACCCGAAGGTTGTCAGCGAGAGATTAGGACACAGTTCGATTGTGATGACGCTCGACACCTATTCCCATGTACTTCCTTCCATGCAGCAAGCTGCGACTGAGAAGCTCGAAAAGATGCTTTTTGGTTAGGCTGGCACACTATAGGCCCACAAAAGAAAACCGGGCAGTCACCTAACTTGTGACTTGAATTGATTCCTTGCCGCTATGCGACGCAATTCCTTGCCGCTAGTGTTCAAAAACCTAGGAGTTTCGGCCTACAACTTTCCGGCGGTTCTCGAATTCTGGAAGCTCCCATTGTTGGAAGTGCAAAAAGGAAGTTGAGCATTGCCGCAAGTGACAAGGCAATACTCTTGGGTTACCCCACTGGTGTCAGTCCTCGGTAAGGGTAAATTGATTAGCTGAATGGCCTATGTCATGGAGATGGTACAAATCATTTACCTTAGCTTCTGAACACACTCTTGCGGAAACTTGCTAAATCCGAATTCTGATGGTTCCAACATTGCTGACTTGGCCGTGCGCTCTTATTCTAATAGTGCATGTGCCGGCGGTTAGACTGTTCAGTAACCAGAAGATCACCTGCGCGAATTCAAAGTTAGGTGCAGATCGCACGTCTTCTGCTACGTCGTAACTCTGATTGTTACTATCGACCAGATTACCCACTACGGAGGAAGAGGTTTCACCCGGCCCTAATTGAGGATTCATCACAAAAACAATGTGTTCCGGTCGGTCCTCTGGTTGAACAAGTTCGGGAAACGCCACTTGGGCCTGTTATACTGAATCTGCCCCACGGGAGACTGCTGATGAGACCGATGCTCCGCAATTCTCCGCAGGCCACCAATTAATTGAACGGCTTGTAACTTTCTCACGGCTGATTACACGTCTCGCCCCAGTTCGACAACCGATTGATCTAAAGTAGGTGGACGAAGGATGACCGTCACAGACCGATTGGCAGGCTTTGCCGCGCGGAGACGCCTGCCAACGTCAGTAATCGGGCTTACGGTGGCCGTTGTTCTAGCTCTGGTAGTTCTCCAGGGTATTAATCTGTGGTCGCGTTATCGACAGTCAGCTAGCGACACTCAGGCGCGCACATTGGATCTGACGTACATCCTCGCCGAGCATATGAGAAGCTCGGTTGCTGCGGTGGACGCGTCCCTGAAACAATTGGTTCTGCACAGCGCTCGCGTCGGTGGTCCCAACGCGCCGTCTGAATCCTGGCAACCGGTTCTGCAGAATGCAATGGCCGGCATGTCTTATGTTGGATCGCTGACGGTAACTGACGCGGAAGGGGTGATTCGGCATTCAACCATGCCCGCACTGATTGGCCAGTCGCGGCGCGAGGAGTTCGTGTTCATTCGTCTCGCGGCCGATCCCAAAGCAGGCATCATCGCAGACACACCCTTCCGCAGCCTGGACCAGCGGGTTATCATTCCCATAGGGCGGTCGCTGGTAGGCGCAGATGGCTCTTTTCAGGGAATCGTTGTCGCGACTCTCATCCCCGAGACGTTTCGCGACTTTTATAAGTCAGTAGATGTAGGACGTGACGGCGTAATCTGGGTGATCCACTCGACTGGGCTCGTATTCTTTCGGGAGCCGCCCTCAGTAGAACCCGCTAACAAAGCGGACAACGCTCCTCCAGTACTTCGCACTACGATGCAGCGGAGTAAGGCTGGTCTATTGATAGCGCCTTTGGCGCTAAACGGACCCACATATGTCAGCGGATGGCGCACGCTGGACGAGCCCCCAATTATCGTAGCCGTTTCGTTCAATCTGCCTGAAGCATTACGAACCTGGCGTCGTGACGCGTTGCTGTCTCTTGGATTGACGGCTCTCGTCGCGCTAGCGTTGGGTGCCGCGTCGTTGCAGCTCGTGCGGCAGCTTGACGCCCGGTCAGTTGCCGAGCGCGCGCTGGTTCAACGTGATCAGGAGTTAGTCGAGGCCCAGCGAGTTGCCGGTCTTGCTGCGGCCCACTTTGTTGCACCGAACTTTGTGGCACGGGCGTCGGCGCAACTCTGTGCGTTAGTCGGATTACCTGCGAATTATTCCGAAATGAGTCTCGACACGTTGTTGGAACGGCTGATCGAGTCCGACCGCACGCGCCTCAAAGAAGCGCTCGAGTCATGCCTCGCGTCGAGTGTGCCCTATCAACTCGAACTACGTGCCAAAGCCAAAGACGGAGCGGAGCGGATCCTGCGGTGTGAGGGTGTCTTGGAGAATACCGAGAATGACCAGGGCGCCAGCATCCTCGCTATCTTCCAGGACGTAACTGAACACCGCCTGGCCGAGCAGCGCTCCAGCCAATCCGAACGTTTGGCGGCAATCGGTCGGTTGACAGGTGGAGTGGCCCACGATTTCAACAATCTCCTCACGGTGATCATGGGCTACAGCGATCTGCTGCTGGATCGTCTTAATGAAGAAGATCCCGCGAGAAGGAACCTTGAAGAGATTGTGAAAGCGGCCGAACGCGCCGCCAGGTTGACAAAACAGCTATTAGCGTTTAGCCGCAAACAGATACTTCAGCCGAAGGTATTGGAGCTGAATACAATCGTTGCTGATGTGGAAAGGATGCTCCGGCGTTTGATCGGCGAAGATGTCGAACTGAGTCTCAATCTTAATCCGCAGCTCCGACGTGTTAAGGCCGATCCGGGACAGATTGAGCAGGTACTACTGAACCTTGCGGTCAATGCCCGCGATGCAATGCCGCAAGGCGGCAAGTTGATAATTGAAACGACAAACGTCAATCTGGACGAGAGCTATGCCCGCAACCATGTGAGTGTGCAGCCTGGTCCCTACGTGATGTTGGCAGTAAGCGACACCGGTTGCGGAATGGATAAGGAGACGCAATCACATATCTTTGAACCCTTCTTCACTACCAAAGAGTCCGGCAAAGGAACAGGACTCGGCCTGTCGACTGTCTATGGAATTGTGAAACAGAGCGAGGGGAACATTTGGGTCTATAGCGAACCGGGCAAGGGTACGACTTTCAAGATATACCTGCCGCGCATCATAGAGCCTTCCGAGATTGTGGAGACCCCTGTTCCGGCGATTGAATCGCTCCGGGGATCGGAAACCATTCTCCTGGTTGAGGACGAAGAAACGCTTCGGGACCTCGCGCGCCAAATACTTGAGATGGCCGGCTATACCGTGCTGGTAGCCAGCAATGCCAACGAAGCCCTGCTGCTAAACGGTCAGCACCAGGGCCGGATTCACCTGCTGATCACGGACGTTGTCATGCCCGGGTTGAGCGGCCGTGAGCTAGCCCAACGTCTAACGGCCCTAGATCACGAGCTTAAAGTCTTGTACATGTCAGGTTACACTGACGATGCCATCATTCACCATGGTGTGCTCGAGGAAGGAATTGACTTCATCCAAAAACCTTTCACTCCTGATGCGTTGACGGGCAAAGTAAGGGAAGTATTAGGCAAGCCTTAGGAGTTTGCTGCGCAAAAGAGCTTCGCGGCCTGGCTGCGTCGAGGACTTGTTGCTAACTGTAGAAAAGTCACCAGTTTTTTGGTTAGCTCGTCGTTGGCCGCATGTCTCCACCGTCCAGGACTTCACGCACCTTGTGCGGCAGGGCATCAGGCGTGAACGGCTTTTGCAGGAAGGTGTGCGCTGGTTCAATATGCCGTGATGCGCGATGGCACCATCTGTGTAACCAGAAATGTAGAGGACACGGATCCCTGGCCGTACGTCTCCCACTCGACTTTGCCCTATTCGACTTGCTCGAAGAGCGCATTTTGCTCATTCCATGCGCGTTCAAGACCTGAGGCCAATCACGATCGGAACCTTGGATTCGCTCTCGCTCTCTTTGCCCTCTCTGATGATCTTCCTTTAGTCCAAAAGCTTCTGTGGCTTACGCTTTTCATCGCGGCAAGTTTTTTGTTTTTGTGCGCAGTATCCGCAGATCGCTGTCTTTCGTCTCGACGGAAGTGAAAAAGGTCCAGGTAAAGCTCTTACAGGCGCGTTAGCAATTCTTCATGTGCGATCCTGAAGAACCTGCCTAACTTTGCGCGCCAGAGCGATGGTCGAAAATGGCTTCTGGATAAAGTTTGTCCCTTCGTCCAACACTCCTTGATGCACAATGGCATCATCGGTGTAGCCGGACATGTAAAGCACTCTCATCTCGGGTCGTAACTGGACCAGGCGGTCGGACAATTCGCGCCCGCTCATCCCAGGCATGATGACATCGGTGATGAGCAGAGGAATCGGCTGTTTGTGTTGCTCACAGATTAAAAGAGCTTCGTCGCCGTCGGCCGCTTCCAGCACTCGATAGCCGTACATCTCCAGTACTTCGCGCGCGAGTTTCCTTACCATTTCCTCGTCTTCCGCCAGCAGAATGGTCTCTGTACCTTGAATATCTTCCTCAGTTTCGGCGGTGCGCTTATATTGCTGTGCGCCTTCATCCACGCCTGGCAGATAGAGCTTAAAGGTCGTCCCTCTCCCGATCTCGCTGTAAACCCAGACGTTGCCACCCGATTGCTTAACAATCCCATAGACTGTCGAAAGACCAAGACCAGTCCCCTTGCCAACTTCCTTTGTGGTGAAGAACGGCTCAAAGATGCGTGCCTGTGTCTGCTCATCCATTCCAATCCCATTGTCGCTCACCGCCAACATCACGTAATGACCGGGAATAACGGCGATATGACGTTTAGCGTATTCCTCATCAAGATGGACGGTTTTAGTTTCGATGGTCAGCTTGCCGCCATAGGGCATCGCGTCGCGGGCATTGACGGCCAGATTCATCAGGACCTGCTCGATCTGTCCGGGGTCGGCTTTGATGCTGCCGAGCTTTGGCTCAAGCATCGTTCGTAAGTCTATGTCTTCGCCGATCAGTCTCCGGAGCATTTTTTCCAAGTCGGTGACGATCGCATTCAGGTCGAGAACTTTAGGTTGGAGTACCTGCTTGCGGCTGAAGGCGAGAAGCTGACGAGTTAATGAAGCAGCGCGGTTACCAGCCTTCTTTATTTCTTCGATGTTCTGCCGCAAAGGATCTTTGGGTTTCAGCCGCTTCATGGTCAGTTCGCTATAGCCGATGATTGAAGTTAGTAGGTTGTTGAAGTCGTGGGCAATGCCGCCTGCAAGCTGTCCAATGGCCTCCATCTTCTGAGATTGCCTGAGCTGTTCCTCAAGCAATTTGCGCTCTGTGATATCGCGCACGGCAGCCAGACGTCCAGGCACGCCGTCGTACATGCAGCTGTTTGCCGAGATCTCGATGTTGATGCGGGTCCCGTCCTTCTTCATCCCCACCGTCTCATACACTAACTGGTCCTCTGCGATTTTGGAGCGCACGTAATCTCTCTCTTCGGGCGGCGTAAGGTCTAAAATGTCTCGACCGATCAGTTCTTCAGCGTTGTACCCGAACATCTCCGCGTAGGCCCGATTTACGCTCCTGATTATCCTGTTCTGCTGTACCACCACACCATCAAAAGCTGAATCAAATAGACCCTTATACTGCTCTTCGCTTTGACGCAAAGCCTCATTGATCAACTCGAGTTGCTGGGTTCGCTGAAGGACGCGCTCCTCCAGTTCAAGCGTCAGCTGCTGCAGCTCTGAATTCGTTCGCTGCAGGGTCTCCTGTGCAGTGCATAGTTCTTTATTTTGCTGCATGGCGGCTTCATAGGTCGAAAGCAACAGATTGAGGATTTGCAGACGATCGGCGGTGATGAAGTGTCTTTCGCCATTAAAGTATATCTCAAGGCCCATGCCCGGCTGCTCGGTCTGGCGCATCTCCCGATTGACGAGCACAAACTGCACCCGCCCCAACAGGTAACGCTCGTCGTAAGGTTTCAAAATGAAGTTGTCGGCCCGACACTCAAGACCGCGAATCACGTCCTGAGGATCCGATAAAGTTGTGACTAATATGATGGGTATATTAGCCAGCCCAGGCTCCGATTTCAGACGCCGGGAAAGTTCATAACCGTCCATTTCCGGCATAATCACGTCGCTGATGACGAGCGTGGGTTTGCGACGGTGCACGGCTTCCAGTGCCTGTACGCCGTTTGCGGCTATCGTAGTTTGATAGCCCTGTTGTTCGAGAATGTGCTGAAGCTGTAGAGCCTGAGTAGGACTATCTTCCACGATCAGGATCTCCACCGGGCTGCGCTCTGGTTTCATGGTTCAATTCCTCCCGGCGGCATTCCTGCGGTTAACGAGGGTGATGAGTGTGTGGCCGATTTTATCGGCGGCCAGGATGTGGGTTGCGGCTCCCAACTGGATCGCTTCACCGGGCATACCGTGCACTACTGAACTTTCGCGATCCTGAGCAATGGTGGTCGCTCCCTTGTCTTTCATGAGTTTCAATGCCGCCGCTCCATCCTTTCCCATGCCTGTGAGTAATACTCCCAGTGCGTTGGGTCCGCAGACGTTTGCCAGCGAGCGGAATAAATGTGAGACCGAGGGCCGCAGACCATCCTCCGGCTCTTCGCGTGTAAGCAGAAGGCGACCACTGGCGGTGACACCCAGGTGTAAGTCATCGGGTGCAAGATAGACGTGACCTGGCAATGGGTAAGTGCCGTGTGAAGCGGCTTGAATCTGCAAGCTGGAGGTTTGGTTTAGCCAATCAATCAGGCCGGAAAGAAAGCCCTCTGCAATGTGCTGCACAATCAGAATGGGGACCGCAAAATCTTTGGGCAAGCTCGCCAAAATCGTTTGGAGAACTGGCGGACCACCCGTGGATGCGCCGATACCGATCAGTCTAATTCCACTTCGGCTATTCGTCGGTATCTCGTTTGCTGAGAGTACCGGCTGAGCCGACGGCGACCGGCGCCAGCGCCGAACGACTTTCACCTCGGACATTAACTTGATCGTATCCAGCAGCTCGCTAGCCAGCAGGTCAAAATGCGGATGTTCTGGTCCCACAGGCTTTCCCAGACAAGCGACCGCTCCGGCTTCCATCGAGCGAAACGTGGTGGCGATCTCTTTGGGATCGGTGGTAGCGGTGCAAATGATTATCGGCACCGGAAACGTCTCCATGATTAGTCTGGTTGTTTCGAAACCATCTAATCGGGGCATCTGGATATCCATGAGCACAACGTCAGGCTTGTTCTCTTTGAGAAAGTCCAACGCTGAGTCGCCACTGTCAACCGAGCCCATGACGCGCAACCGAGGATCTGATTCGATCAGATGAACCAGGAGCATTCGGCTCACTCTGGAATCATCGACTACTAACACATTAATCATATGGTTTGACACAGACATCGTTTCGTTTTACAGCAGGCGGCGAACGGCTTCCAACAAATTGCTTTGATCGAAACTGCTTTTGATCAGGTAAGCATTTGCCCCGGCATCAATGCCATGCTCGCGATCCTCACGGGTTTCCAGAGCTGTTACCAGCACCACGGGCAACTCCGACAGCCTCTTGTCCGCACGAATTTTTGCGGTCAGGCCAAACCCATTGAGGCGCGGCATCTCGATATCGGAGACCACTAGATCGAAATGTTCCGCGCGCAGCGCGGTAAACGCGTCCACACCATCCACCGCGGTCTTTACTTGATAGCCCGCGGATTCGAGAATGCCCTTCAACAACATGCGAGAGGTGATGGAGTCTTCGACTACCAAGATCGATTTAGTCAACTCTTCCGCCGCCCTATGAGTGGCGGCTACGCGCGTGGGCGCCCTCGAAATCAGCTTCGCGGATTGCAGTAGATCGTTCACGTTAAGAATTGGCGCGACCTGGCCAGAACCGAGAACGGTGGCTCCGGCAATGTTGCGCACCCGCGACAGCGGCTTTTTCAGTGGCTTAGTGATCACTTCCTGTTCACCAAGTATTGCATCCACAGCGAACGCGACTTGTTGCTCGGCGGCCCCGAGGATGATCGCAGGCATAACTTCGCTACCGTTACCGTTTTGCTCCACAGGGGACAACTCAAGCACTTCGGCAAGACGAGTCAGAGCCACAGCACGTCCGTTCAAGGCCAGAGTCTCCCGGCCTTCGACCGTCTGAACATCGTCGGGCTTGAAACGTGTTACTCGCTTTACTTGAGCGGTTGGAACAACGAACATTTGCTTTGCTACCTCGACAAGAATTCCGCGAAACGTCCTCAAAGCAATCGGTAACGTTATCCGGATAGTGGTCCCCACACCTGGCGAGCTTTCAACGGAAACCTGGCCACCTAGTTTTTCGGTCTTCTCCCTAACAATGGCCAAACCAAGGCCACGTCCCGATAAGTGTGTGATGATCGGACTGGTTGACACATCAGTCCGGAAGATCAACGCCAACGCTTCGGATTCGCTTAACTGGCTCGCATCTTCTGATGAGATGAGACCTCGCTTGACCGCCGACTCCTCAACTCTTGCGATATCGATTCCCATACCGTCGTCGGTTATGACCAGTTCAACCTTGTCGCCATTCAACGGCGACATGGCAATTGTGATGGTCGCGCGCCCAGGCTTTCCTTGTCGCAAGCGCTGTTCGGCTGTTTCCAGCCCGTGATCGACGCAGTTGCGAATGATATGGATCAGCGGATCTTTCATTTCTTCGAGGATGCGCTTGTGGATCTCGATTTCTTCGCCGCTGATCACCAGGTCAGCCTCCTTGTCCTGATCGCGACAAAGATCTCGAACGAGCTTTTGCAACAAGCCAGCTAGTCTCGACAGCGGCAGCATCAGCAGCTTCTTGGAATTTTCGAGCAGATCGTCCACGAGTTTGTCAACAACGAGACTGTCCTGCGCTGCTGTTCGCTTGAGCGCCGCTAATTTGCCTTCAAGCGATCGGAAGTAATCATTGTTCCAATCGAAAAACTCTACCAGGGTCTTTATTGCCGGATGCGAGGCCGTTTTATGCGCTGACGCTGACCTTTCCAACGCCGAGCGGAGGGCATGCGCTTGCGGCTCCACTTTCGCCCAGTGTTGTTTCCACTCACCCAATTGATCAGAGAACTTGCGCAAGTCAGATGCTCTCTGGCTTGTTATTAACTTAGCCGCGAGCATCTCTTCGGCTTCCAGAAGCCGCTCGTCCAGTTTTGCGACCGTGATCCGGACTGTATCCACGGCCGCGGTTTTATCTCCTGGTGGAGGGTGTGGAGAAGAGGCATCGGGCGAATCCGGTTGTGCGTCTCCATCTTCGCCGGCGGGAAAGGCTGTCGCCTTCATGCTCAACTCGCGCAGCGCGCGAACGTGGTAAGACAGCTCTGGGTCTGCTTTCGCTTGCGGGTTCGCGATCACATTCGATACGGCCCCTAGTGCGAGATGTAATGTATCCAGAGCATGCGCGGATGGGGTGTTGTCCCTTCGTTTCCACGTTGCGAAGACATCTTCGAGCGACTGGCAGACAGACTCGATCTCGGTGAAGTTGACTGCGCGGGCGGCGCCCTTAAGGCTGTGCGCCGCGCGAAACACAGTCTCGATGATGCGCTGTTGGTCGGTTGCGCTCGCTCTTTCCACCTCAAGCAGACCAACGGCAATCGCTTCCAGGTGCTCGTTGGCTTCGACATTGAACGTCGCTCGCAGCGATTTAAGGAATTGTTCTTCCTCCATGTTCATTTCTCACTAAACCTTATAGCGTTCGACGATTTGTTTGAGTCTCTTACCGAGATCGTCTACGTTTCGCGCCGCATTCTCCAGTTGCTTTGCGCTCGCCACGTTTTGATTGCTCGCCTGCTTAATGTTTTCCATGGCCACTGCCACCTGCTCCATGCCCACCAGTTGCTGTTGGCTTGAGGCTGCGATCTGCGTCGCCGCCTGAGCTGCCTCAGTGACGCTATCTGACAGCGCCTGGATCGATTCGCCAGCCGTTGCAGTCTGCCGCTCTCCGCCTTCTACAGCCCGGCTACCTTGTTCGGTCGCCATCACAGCCGCACCAGTCGCCTTCTGTATTTCACTCAGGATCGTACGCACCTGATTGGTGGCTTGTCGCGATTGTTCCGCCAGATTTTTGACCTCTTGCGCCACCACGCCAAAACCCTTGCCGTGCTCGCCTGCCTTCGCCGCTTCGATGGCGGCATTGACGGCCAACAGATTCGATTGCGCCGCCAGGTCTTCTACGGTGGCAATGATCTGGCCAATTGTCTGGCTCTGCTCGCTCAATCGCACCATGCTTTCGGCAATCGCTTCCATCTGCTCGCGAATGCGATTCATCCCCATCGCTACATCTTCGGTGGACTTGCGGCCACTGCCTGAAATCTGCGCCGTCTTCTTCGCGCTCTCGGAGACGTTCTTGGCTTTCTGGCTGGTCACCTGAGCTGTTTGCCGCACTTCCTCCACCGTGGTAGTTGTTTCACTCACGGCGGTCGCCGATTCGGTAGCGGTGGAGGCCAACTGCGTCGTTGAAGCCACAATCTCGGTCGCGGCGGCGCCGAGCACGTTGGCCCCTTCGAGCAGTTGACGAGTCTGCTCGCGAAGATTGTCGATCATCCGTGCAAAGGCGTTGCCCAGGACATCGTTTGCAGACTGGGGTGTAATGGTAGCTCGCAGATCGCCTGCGGCAATCTGTTCGGCCGCGCCGGCCATTGTTCGCAGAGACTGCGTCATGCGGTCGAAGGTTCGCGCAAACAGTCCGATCTCGTCACTGCGTGCGTCCGCCGTCACGTTTACGCTCAGGTCTCCGGCAGTGATGCGCTCGGCAACGGTTGTCAGGCTCTGAAGCGGTCCGGCAATATTGCGGGTGATTAGTACGCCAAAAATTGCCGCCAGCAACAAACCCACGAGCGTGCCCAGCACGATGGTCCATTTTGCATTTCTGGCATCGCTCGCGGACTGTTCAGTGTATATCTTAAGCAAGCCTTCCTCTTCGCTTTGCATCTCGCCAAGCAGCTTTCTAATTTCGTCCATGTTCGTTTCGCCCTTTCCGGACTTGATCATCTGCGCGGCTGCCTCCAGGCTATTTGTCCGCCGGAAATCGATCACTTCTCGAGAATAGGCCACCCGTGTCTTGATGAGTGCGTCCAAGGCATCCAATCGGCCCTGTTGGCGCACGCTATCCGCTGTTTGCCGGCGGAGGTCCTGAAATGTCTGATCCAGTTTAGTCAGCGCACTCCGATACGGCTCGAGGTAGTTGTCGTCCCCGGTGATGACGTAGCCACGCTGGCCGACTTGTACGTCTGTCAACAGTGTCAGCATTTCGGTGATATTTCCCAACACATCATAGGTGTGCTTGCGCAGGTCGGATGCTTCGATTAGTTGTGTCGTGCTCCGATAGGAAACCACACCCACAAGCGTAAAGACGACGAGAACTGATCCAAAGCCCGCGGCCATTTTTGTGCCAACGTTCCATTTCATGTTAACCACCTCAGTTGCTGGTTTGAACTCATGCTATTACCTCGTCATTCACGATAATTTTGGGATCGGCCAGGATCCGCGCCAGGTCTAAAACAACCAGGCGCTCCGCCGTCACGCCTTTTAAGTAGTCGCTGCGAATACCTGTGAGGGTGGGCAGCGAGGGCTGCAGGCTCTCGAATGGAATAGATCGCACGCCCACGATCACATCCGCGAGCAGGCCGAATTCACAGTCTTCGCCGCGGATAAGAATAATGCGGTGCAAGTCAGTCAATCCCTTCTCGTGCAAATCCAGGAACTTTTTGATATCGAGCACCGGCACAATACGGCCGCGTACATTCACGATTCCCAGCACGAAGGCCGGCGTGCAGGGCACCGGTGTCAGATCCCTCAACGGATAAACTTCCTGTATATAACGGCTCTCAACCGCATAGCTCTCCTGCGCCAGCCGAAACTCGAGCACTTCCAACTGAATTTCTGTTATTTCGGCTGCCGGGCTGTGAGCCAACGCCCGGGCGCGGGCGCGAAGGATCTCTCTATTATGGTTTTCTATGGCGCAACCTCTATGGCAATAAGTGAACAGATAATCTCATTGAGCCGGCCTGCCGTGAGTCCCTCCGAGTCGGGCAGAACCTGGTTGGGCTGACAGCTACGCAGCAGACGTGAAGCGTTAGCAAAGTGTTTGCCGGCTTCAGTAATCTTGCCGCCCCTCCGCGCGATGTTGCCCAGCGCAAAATGGGCTAACACAAAGTCAGGTTGCAGATAGATTGCTTGCTGGAGCGAAACGCTAGCCTGTTCACTGTTGCCGAGTTCTTGCAACACAACTGCACGAAGGTGGTAACCGCCGGGCTCAAGCTTGGCTGCATCGATCCATCTATCGCACCAGAGAAGTGCATCCTCCAGTTTGCCGAGGTTCGCAAAAGCGTTTGCCAGTAGCGAAAACTTTCGCGGATTGGGCGCCTCGGGATCCATGGAACCGAGCAGGGTATTAACTACCTCTTCATATCGGCCCTGGTCGTAGAGCGAAGCCGAAAGGTCCGCAGGCGGCGTGATCTGTGGACGAACTTCAGTCATTTCCACCGCCGATTCAGCACTGGCCTGCTCCGCAAAGAAATTCACGGAAGCTGGGGCCGGAGAAAAATGCACGTCCAACGAGGGGGCGGCCTCATAACTACTTTCGTTGAGTAAAGCTGGTGGCCAAGCCGGCCCGGTTGTCCGAGAGCTCTTATCTTGCTTTTGGTAAAGGATGACTCCCGGAAAATTCACCGGCGCGAACTGCGTGAACAATGTATGAGACCCCTCGCTGGGGCTTACTATCAGCCAGCCCTCATTAATCAATGCGCCGTGAAGATTGCGAATCACCTTTTGGGTCTGCGGCGGTGAGAAATACATGAGTACATTGCGGCAGAATATCATATCCATAGCATTGATCTCAGCGACCAATGATGGGAAAGCGTCTCCCACCAAATTGAACTGGCTGAATGTCACCAGCTTCTTGATCTCCGGCAGAATCTGGTAACGGCCATCTTTGGTAGGTTTGAAATACCGTTCTTTAAACCAGGTGGGCGTCCCGCGAAACGACCACTCACCGTACTCGCCGGCGCAAGCCTTTTGCAGAAATCGTCCGTTGATATCCGTCGCGAGGATTGTTACGTGCCAGTCGGCCAAGTCGGGTATAACTTGATGCAGGAGGATGGCAATCGAATAAGCCTCTTCTCCAGTACAACAGGCAGCGCACCAAATACGCAGTCGCCGTTCACGGTTTCTCCGCGTGCGGAGTAACTCTGGCAGTACTGTTTCTCGGAGCACCTCAAAGGTTTTTCTTTCCCGCAGAAAGTAAGTTTCGCCAACAGTCAGGTAACTCGCGAGCGCTTGCGATTGCGTCTTTGTCAAAGACGCTGACACCAGCCACTCGCCGTAAGAAACCAAATCCACAAAACCAAATTCGCCCATTGCCGCCGCCAGACCACGCTGTAAATCCTGCCAACGCTGGGGAGGGAAATCTAGTCCCATCGTCTGCGCGATAAACTCGCTTAGCTGCCTCCGCAAACTGTCAGGCACATCGTCACGCCCCATGACCTGCCTCCCCATTTATTGCCGCATCTAAGGCCCGCTCTTCTTCTAGTGAAAGAAACTTATCCAAATCGTGGATAAGTACCAGACCATCGCTGAGTTTCATCACACCGTGAATTTGCTCAAGGCCTGGAGCGATCTGAGCCACATCGACGATCTGAGTAGTGGGGAGTTCGATCACTTCTTCGCCTTGATCGATTATTAAAACCACCGTGCGGTTTCCCGTCTGAGCGATTAGAAACTGGTCAGCAGGACTAATCTCCCGTTGCGGCAGCCGGCACCTGTCTCGCGTGTTGAGAACCGGCAGGACGCGTCCGCCCACATTGATAACACCAAGCACGATGGCGGGCGCGCCCGGCAACGGGGTCACTTCTGTCGCGCGAACGATACGCTCGACGACTTGAAGTGAAAGCGCATAGCGCCGTTCATCTAGGCGGAACACGACGAGTTGCCTGAATTTGCTCATTGCTTATTGAACTCGGCGCGGAGTCCAAACTCCCCGGTAGTGCGCCCTCACGTCAAACAGGGTTGGCCGAAAAAAAGCCAATCCAATGCTTAGCCAACCGTAACCGGTGCTGGTGCTGGTGCTGAGCCAGCGCCGAATAGCTCTATCGGGGCGATGATTGAGGATAAAACGGGGCGAGCAAAGATATCCTGCGATGCCTTCCCAGCCTATCGCAGATGTCCACTTACTGCAATCAAAGCCTCGCAATTGGGTGATGGTGTGAATGATCTACTCTTTAATTCTTAAGTTGATGCTGGTTCGCAGGGCGGGTTCATGCCCGAGTTCCAGACGGATCGGTGTGACTTGAAGCGTTTCTTTGCCGTGATGCGACGCGATTCCTTGCCGCCAGTTTTGCGAAAATCTAAGGGTTCCGAACCTACGACGCTCCGCGATTTCCGAGATTGGAACGCTTACATTGCCAGAAGTGCAAAGAGGAAGTTGGGCCTTGCCGAAAGTAACACAGGGATTGCCTCACTGTTCCTAGAGTCGATTCGGAATACGGCGGGCCAGTTCTCTCATAAACAGTCAAGTCATGCGACGAGAGGATCTTTCGGAAAAGTTTTGCTATAGCCTCGCGAAGGTTTTAGAACAAGACTGCAACCAACTAAATCCGGTGAGGGCTAGAATCAGTCGGCCTTACATCTCAACTTAACCTGTAAGTTCCCCGAAGAAGGAATAGCTATTATTAGCTGTTAACGAGCCTTGTCTTTTTGGAGGTCGACACCGTCGCCTCCCTGTTTCGAGGGTTGTATAACAAAGTTTGTTCCACCTCAAGGTGCTATATTCCAGCTTTTCTGCACGGTTTGAAGTGTAGTGAACATTTCTCTGCGTTCTTGTCTTACAGGACTGCTATCGCTGTTGGCTGTAAATTGCTCGCATCCCAGTCCAGGGTCGAGGGACTCAGAAGTAATCCTGTTTACCACGCTCAGCGGCGGAGAGTACAAGATTTCGACCGTTCGCCCCGATGGTTCTCATCTCGAACCTTTCTTACAAGCACGCCCTGGCCGGAGTTACCTGTTTGCCTCAGGCAACTCTCTGCGATCAACCTTTGTTGTCCTAGTTCATGAAACTAATCCGGCGGGAGGCGCCGAAGATCACCTCTATGTGTATCGCCCCGGTAGCGCAGAATGGAGACGCTTGTCGGTAGGAGATGGTTACGAGGCATCGGGAGCCATCTCTCCAAATGATTTGCAGATTGTTTTTATGCTTGCGCCGAAGGAACCCTTTGGTAAGCTTCGTCTCTGGACCATGAATCTTAAAACAGGTGAGGTAAAAAGGTTAACTGGCGAAGAAGGAAAGGACAAAGATGAATGGGATCAATATCCAGCTTGGAGTCCTGATGCCCAAGAAATCGCTTTTATCCGGCTTCGTCGGACCGATAAGGGGCTGACCTCCACGCTGATGCGAATTCCTTCAGGTGGCGGCCAACCAACAGTTTTTCTCGGGCCTGAAGTAGGTATAGGGGGTTTCTGCTATGCACCAGACAGCAAGCACTTCGCGGTACTAACAGCTAAGGGATTGGAAATCATTGGCACTTCTGAGCCGAATCGCAGTTTAATCCTGCCTTGGAGCCGTTTTTCTAACTATCAGTTCCGTGCCGGCGGTGTTAAATGGTTCCAGACTCAAAATAAAATCGCTTTCTCTATCTACAACAAACAGGCCGATCAACAGGAGTTATGGACAGTCTCCACGGATGGAAGAGATTCCCGACGCATCTACAGCCAAAAAGCTGAAATCTTAGTTCTCTCCTCATTCATCCGAGAGTAATTTGGCAGGGCGAAGAAAAGCAAGGTCCGGCCCTAATGCCCGCGGTATTCCGCCTCGAAGGAGCGATCGTCAAAACCGTCGTTGTGGCTCAGGGGGGAACACTGCCCGCCGCGACAGTCACAGATAGCAATTTGTTCGTCGTCTATGGTCTTGATGAGGCAGACACTCACACTCTCTGGCTAGCGACAGAAATGCTCTAAATTTCGTTTGGACTTAAGTGTCGCGCGTTCCGCAAAGCTCTTTCCGCCGTTCGTTGGTACTGAGATATAGAGACTGCCTTTGGAGCCCGCCGGTCGTGCTCGGGCTGTCCATCCAACATAGATCGACCCGTTCGGGCCAAGCGATCCTTCAAAGCTATGCGCTCCTCCGTGATGTAAGGCGCGACCTGATCTATCACAACGCCTCTAACTATTTCCGAAGTTGGACACGGTTTAGAACTAACCGTCGACTATTTTCAACGTGGACCCAATAAGTTGCCGCAGGCTATTGGAACCAATAAGTTGCCAGGGCGGCAAATTAATGGTTCAAGTTACATTTCTTGTGACTTCACCCATTAGTTTGCCGCGATAGGAAGCAAAACATTGCCGCGAGGACTGCAAAAAAGCGCCCATTGTCAATATCTCCGAATTCCCCGCACGGTGAGATTGGAAGCATCTGTTTGCCGGAAGTGCAAATTGGGAAGGAACCGCTTGCCGAAAGTACTGGTCCAGTCTTTGCCTTTATTGCTCGCCGGACCCTGGAGCCGAAACAATCTTCGCGGGCTTCCTTATTGGACAACTGAAGATAACGCGCTCGTCTGTGGTGCAGAGTGTGCCTGGTTGCAGCTTCGCCGACTGGGCGGCTGCTTCAATTTAAACGATAAGCAGCGAAACCCGCGTGGCTGCTTGACGACGCACTGTTAGATGATGTATATCATCCAATAGGACATGCGATATTCAGCAGAGCATAAGCGGGAGACGCGCGAACGGATCGTGCGGACGGCGGCACAGCATTTCCGCCGACGCGGCCAGAGCGGTGTCGGCATCGCCGATTTGATGAGCCGTCTGAAGCTGACACACGGCGGCTTCTACAAACATTTCGACAGCAAGGAAGAGCTCCTCAAGGAAGCAATTAAAGGAGCGTTCGAAGAAGTAGAAAACAGATTCACTGAGGCCGTTAATAAAGCGAAACCCGGCAGCGAGCTCAAGACTCTGATTGAGAATTACTTATCGATAGAGCATTGCGCGAACGTGGGCGAGGGATGTCCGATGGCAGCCTTGGCTTCCGAAATTGGACGTTTGCCCCGCGCCGTTCGCGCCGAAATAGATCGGGCCATCAAGCGGCGGGTGAAACGGACCGCACCGTTCTTACCGGGAAAAACCGAAAAGGAACGAGAACGCAACTGCATGGCGTTGCTTTCGGGAATGATCGGCACTGTGAACGTCGCCCGCGCCCTGGTTGATCTAGAAGCGCGTAAGGCCGTATTGGACGCTTCTAAGGATTTTTACATCAGGGCTTTTTGCAATTGAACCGCCGCCCTTTTTTTATCGTTATAGGATGATGAGTATCATCCCACTCAGGGTAAGCGAAAGGAGCCAGAGAAATGGCTGAGAAGAATGTCGCTTTAGTAACCGGAGTTTCCTCCGGCATTGGCCTGGCGACGGCCAAGAAGTTGCTCGAGCGAGGATTTCACACATTTGGAACAATCCGCGAGACGAGCCAGCCCCGTAGCCTTTCGGCCGGTTTAGAAATAGTTCGATTGGATGTACGCGACAACGAATCGGTAAGGGAGGGCGTACAGGAAGTGCTTGATCGAGCTGGGCGAATCGATGCGTTAATCAATAATGCGGGCACAGTTTTGTTTGGGTCACTCGAAGAAACCAGTATCGACGAGGCTAAAGAATTGTTCGACACCAACTTCTTCGGCGTCCTGCGAATGTGCCAGGCCGTCCTACCGATCATGCGGCAGCAAGACCAGGGGCGCATTATCAACATCAGCTCAGTTCTGGGGTTTCTGCCGGCGCCCTACATGGGAATCTACGCGGCGACGAAACATGCGATCGAAGGTTACTCGGAATCGTTGGATCACGAAGTGCGGCGCTTTGGAATTCGCGTCTCGCTGATCGAGCCGGGATTCACGCGCACAAATCTTAGCCAAAAGGGCCAGGTAGTCGGTCGGCCGCTTACGAATTACGACGCCGAACGCAGTAGCGTCTCGGACGCTGTGGCAAAGAGTATCGCCAACGGCACTCAGCCTGAGTCCGTGGCATCCGTGGTTCTCCGTGCGTTGACTAGCCGCAATCCGCGTTTGCGATACGCGGGCGGACGGGAGGTGAAGATTCTCTCGTTGCTCAAGAGGTTTGCTCCTTCAGGAATTCTCGACAAGGGTGTGCGCAAGCAGTTTGGTTTGACCACAGGTTGAAGCGACGCCTTTTTTTTGCGACGATAGGATGATGATCATCATCTTCTGGACAAATGAAAGCGCAATCTGAAGCGAGCATAAGTTTATTCGTCGATTTCAGGCCTTCTCGTTCGTCTTAGCTTTGGAGAGTTGAAAACGAAAGGTGAGCCCAAATGAACTTCATTGCGTTAAAGATGCTTACTGGCGACCGGGCCAAATATCTCGGTCTGATCTTCACCATTGCGTTTTGCACCTTCTTACTCGAGAACCAGACGTCCATCTTCGCGGGCATACTCAGACGCACGGGCAGTCAGATCAAAGACGTGACGGATGCCGAGATTTGGGTGATGGATCCCAAGACCGAATATTTCGAGCAGACCAAGGCCCTCAAAGACACGGATCTCACCCGCGTGCGCGGTATCGAGGGCGTGCAGTGGGCCGTCAAACTTTTCAAGGGCAGTCCGGTCGCTCGGACACTGGACGGTAAGTTTGCCGTGGCCTTTTGTCTTGGGCTTGATGATGCCACGTTGACCGGCGCTCCCCGCAAGATGGTGCTCGGATCGTGGGAACGTCTGCGTGAACCTGATTCGATAGTAATCGATAAGGCGGGCTATGCGCTGCTGTTCCCCGACGAGCCGCTGCAAGTCGATCGCACGATCGAAATCAACGATCACAAGGCCAACATTGTCGGCATCTCTGACGCCTCGGCGCCTTTTGTCAGTTGGCCGGTTATACACACACGCTACAGCCAGGCAGTGAACTTCGTCGGGCGCGAGCGCACGCAACTGTCATACGTGCTGGTGCAGCCGCAGCCGGGGGTGAGTGCTCAAGAACTGACTCAGCGAATTGAAGCGCAGACGGGCCTCCGCGCGCGGACCAGCGAACAGTTTCAATGGGACTGTGTTCTCTACTATCTGAAGCACACCGGCATTCCAGTGAATTTCGGGATCACCATCGCCATCGCGCTGATCGTCGGGATCGTCGTGGCCGGACAGACCTTCTATATCTTCACGATCGAAAACCTGAAGCAATTCGGGGCGTTGAAGGCAATTGGCGTCACCAACTGGCGCATCACGCGGATGATTGTCCTGCAAGCTCTGACTGTCGGCACGATGGGCTTCTCGATCGGCTCTGGTCTGTGCGCTCTGTTTTTTGCGATTACGCTCAACAATCCACCCACGCGCGGCTTGGTCTTGATGTGGCAGAACGCCATCGGCACCGGAGTCGCTATTCTTGTCGTCATCGTTTTGGCCAGCCTGATTAGTATTCGTCGCGTTCTGGTTTTGGAACCGGCTGAGGTTTTCCGAGGATAAGCTATGGATTCAGAAATCGCAGTTCAATGTCGAGGCGTGGAGAAGGCCTTTGGAAACGGCGGCGGGAAAGTACTGGCGCTGCGCGGTGTCGATCTCGATGTGCGGTATGGAGAGATGACCCTGCTTGTTGGGCCCAGTGGTTGTGGAAAGACGACTTTGCTGTCCGTGATTGCAGGCTTGCTGAATACGAGCGCTGGCGAGGTCAAAGTTTTGGGCGAGCAAATCGAGCGGCTGCCGGGCAGACAGCAAATCCTCTTTCGCCGGAAGAATCTCGGTTTCGTTTTTCAGCAGTATAACCTGCTGCCTGCGCTGACTGCCGCAGAAAATGGCGCGGTGCCACTGCTCGCCGCCGGAGTCCCAAGACGCAAGGCTATCGGTGAAGCCAAGCGTCTGTTGTCAACGTTGGGTATGAGCGATCGCGTGGACGCTCTGCCTAAACAATTGTCCGGCGGCGAGCAACAGCGAGTGGCGCTCACGCGTGCTCTCATTCATGAGCCGCGCTTGCTTGTTTGCGATGAGCCTACCGCAGCGCTTGATGCTGACACCGGTCAAGCGGTGATGGAGCTGTTGGCGGCAGAGGCGGTGAGGCCTGAGCGCGCCGTCATCGTGGTCACTCATGACAATCGTATCTTTGGCTTCGCCGATACGATTGCCCGAATGGATGACGGACGAATTCTGAGTGTGGACTCAGAACCGAACGTTGCAGTCAATACTCAGTTCATTCCTTCGCAGAGAGTTCAGGAGGAGGTGTTCGCATGAAAAGGTTTGGTCTACCAGCGTTGGCATTAGCGGCTTTGGTCTTTGCGGTTTCAGCCGCTTGGAAATGGCGCACAGTAAAGAGTTCAACTGTTCCGCTGGCAGCGCCACCCACTGCGGGCTTTCAGCATGCGGTTGGAGCGGTTGGCTTGGTGGAAGCAAGCTCGGAGAACATTTCGATCAGCACTGCCGTCTCGGGCTTGATAGTTAAGGTCTATGTAAAAGCCGGTGAGCGCGTGAGCGCTGGTCAGAATCTGTTTTCGCTCGACGATCGCGATCTGAAAGCGGAACTTATTAGTCGCCAAGCGACACTCGACGCGGCGCGTGATCGTTTGGCGAAACTGGAACAATCTCCACGACCGGAAGAGATTCCACCTGCGGAAGCCCGCGTGCGTGAGGCGGAAGCAGCACTCGCCGATGCGGCTGTGCAGCAGAAGTTGATCGAAAGTGTTTCGGACCGGCGCGCTATTCGGGAAGAAGACTTGCAACGTCGCCGTCAAGCGACCAGAGCTGCCGAAGCTAAATTGGATGAGGCGAAGGCTGCGCTTGCGCTTTTGAAAGCAGGGGCGTGGGCGCCGGACCTGAAGATCGCGAAAGCTGAAGTGACGACAACCGAAGCTCAACTGAAACGCCTCGAAACCGACATCGAGCGCTTGACGATGCGCGCGCCAGCAGCCGGAGAAATTCTGCAGGTAAATGTTCGCGCGGGTGAATACGCCCAAGTGGGAGCGCTCGCGAAGCCTTTGATCGTGATGGGCGACACGAGCCATCTCAACGTTCGGGTTGATGTTGACGAGAACGAAGGATGGAAGGTGCGCGCCGACGCGCCGGCACGGGCCGCAGAGCGCGGCAACAGTAGTCAGAAAGTGCCTCTTGAATTTGTGCGCTTCGAACCATACGTCGTCCCAAAGAAGTCTCTCACGGGCGACAGCACGGAACGCGTGGATACGCGCGTGTTGCAGGTGATCTATCGATTCAAAGAGACGAAAGTTCCTTTTCGCGTTGGGCAACAGATGGACGTTTTCATCTCCACTGATGGCCTGGACAAGGCGGTAGTCCCCAAAGGTGGTGGACGATGAGATCGCTTAAGGCTCTGATTTCTTTTGCGCTGCTTGTTGTGTTGTTCAGCGTCAGCGCTGAACCAGTCACAGCCCAATCGAAAAAGCAGAAGCAAACCAAAAAGCCGCGCGTCGAAATTCCCGATACTTGGAGTACCCCGCCAACCGAGGGCGTAACCGCACAGATCGCTCAACTTAAGGAGTGGTGGAAGAACTTTCAGGACCCGCGGCTAAATCGACTAATCGAGCAGGCGCTAATTGAAAATACCGACCTCAAAATTGCCGACGCCAGAACTAGTGAAGTGCGAGCGATGCGTGGCGTCGCTAACTCGGCCCGCTATCCAACCGTGGAACAAAGCGACGTGATTGCCGGCCGTCGCACCGTGATCCAAACGCCGAAATCCATTGGGGCCGTCCAAGGCGGTCTGTTTCAGATCGGATTCGATGCCAACTGGGAATTGGATTTCTTTGGCGGCGTGCGCAATTCAGTCAAAGCCGCTACTGCGGAGGTCATATCGGCTGAAGAGTCTCGGCGCGATGTGATGGTTACACTCGTTGCCGAAGTCGCGCGCAACTACATTGCGCTTCGCGGCTATCAACGCCAACTGGAAGTTGCTCGCAGCAACATCGACACTCAACGCGATACTCGCGACCTGACAGCGGTCAGGGCCAAAGCGGGACTGGCGACTGAGCTTGATGTCTCGCGTGCCGAAGCTCAACTCGCATCTACCGAGGCCGTGGTGCCGGAACTTGAGGCTTTCATTGCGAACACCGCGCATCGCCTCGGCGTGCTGCTCGGAAAGCAACCGGGTGCTCTGCTCTCAGACTTGCAACCTGTCGAACCGATTCCATCCGTCCCGCCCGAAGTTCCGGCGGGCCTGCCGGCAGAGTTGTTGCGCCGGCGTCCTGACATCCGCCGTGCAGAAGCTGAAATTCTGGCGCAGGCCGCCAGACTGAAAGTCGCACAATCAGAACGTTATCCAAAATTTGAGTTAACCGGACTGCTCGGACGCACGGCGACGTCACCGGGTGGTTTGACGCTCGGGCTCGGCAATTTTTTCTTCGGTGGTTTGGGGATTCGTTTGCCCATCTTCAACGGCGGGCGCATTCGCTCGAACATTCGCGTCGAAGACGCGAGGCTGGATCAGGCAATTCTCGAATATGAGGACACGGTGAGACAGTCGTTTGGAGAAGTTGAGAACTCGCTCACATCTTACGAGCGCGAGCGCGAAGAGCAGGCAAAGCTTGAGCAGGCATTAGCCAGCAACCGCAAAGCGGTTGAGCTGTCCCGTGAACTTTACACCGCTGGCTTGTCAGACTTTCTTTCGGTGCTCGAAGCGCAAAGAGAGCTCTACAAGACCGAGAACGATTTGGCCCAGAGCCAGGCCCGCGTCAGCACAAATCTCGTTGCCGTATACAAAGCGCTCGGAGGTGGATGGTAATCATCCTTGTCGATCCAGGCTCGGCTCATTGGTCTTACCTAAAGGAGAGAAGGATTCCGATTCCGACTCGAGTAACGGCGTTAGCTGGGTTAATCGATTGAGTGCGGAATGTTAGGGAGGAAGTTATGCTGACAATCGGCAGTACAAGAATGGGAAATGTCGCTGTCCTCTGTCTACAGGGAAGGATTGTTCGGGGTGAAGCTGATGATCTCCGAGGGGCCGTGTTAGCGCAACTCGATCTCGATCCCGATGTTGTCGTTCTCGACCTGGCGCGCGTGAACACCATCGACGCGGGCGGCTTAGGTTCTCTTTTGGACTTGCGTGAACAGACGGAGTCGAGAGGAATTGAGTTCAGGCTGATGAACGTTACTCGGCTGGTCGGTCAAGTGCTGGAAATCACGCGTTTGAGTTCCGTCTTTGGCATGCTCACAGAACGGGAAGTTCTATCGCGCATAAGGCCACGCCCGTTTGCACCGGTACGCCAACTTGCGGCTTGCGCGTAATCAATTTATGAGTCGGCCAAGAAGGAGGAGCGGATGCGAAGTGGTGATTCTGCGTGAAGCCGAAAAAAGAGAGAAATTATGAAACTGACCATCTTCGCAGCGTCGGGAGGTATCGGGAGCGAACTCTTGAAACAGGCACCTTGGCGGCGAAGGCGAGGCATACATCAACTGTGACACCAGCCATGATCAGGTTTTTGCGACCCGTCTTCTCGACCGCGGCTACGAACTTCGGATCATCCCACGCGTTGATGATTCCAGGCCGATCAAGCACCGGCACATCAGGGAACATGCTCACCACCTCTGGGATGAACGGGCCGTTTGGACCTTGACCAAGGCTCGTGCTCAAGACGGTAGGCAGCTGGACGACACTCGCACTGAAAGACGCTGATAGATTTCTGATTCCAACTGTTCCGCTCAACGAGCCATCACGCGAAGCGCACGGCTATTAACGAGCAAGAACGAAACGACTAACAAAGAAAGCATGAAGAAACGATTATCAATTTTCGCGGTGCGCTGATCCTGTACGATTGCACTCGGTTATATTGGTTCTGCGACACCATCGGTCCGACGGCGGTCTTTGGATCCGCCGGATCGCCGACTGGAAAGGAGGCCATCGTGTCCAGGATCGCTCGCTTGCCCGCATCGAAGCGGCTCTTTGGAACAAGGAGCCGTGTCCCGGCGGCGCGGGCTTGTCCACTATTCATAAAGGCCAGCATGAGAGCCGCCGGAATCGCTTTTTCGAGAGCCGCATCTTGCAGACTCCCTGGGGGAGCTTACGCAACTTGAAATTCCTGCAGATTCACTGAAGTCTGTCGAATCGGCTGCTTCTCATCCGTCATATGTTCAGGTACATAATGGCGTTAAAGGAGAAAAAGAGATGCAATTCGCCCTGCTAGTTTATGAATCACCAGAGGCTTTTAAGGCACGGAACGGCAGCGAAACCGATCCATATCTCGGCGCTTGGCGGGCGTACCATAAGGCGCTGGTCGAGGCGGGTGTCTATGTCGGTGGCAATCCATTGGAAGTACCCGAGACAGGGACCACGGTGCGGCTTAAGGATGGAAAGCGGCGGGTACAGGATGGCCCCTACGACACCAAGGAGCAACTGGGTGGATTCATAATCCTGGAGCTGCCTTCGCTCGACGAAGCGCTCGATTGGGCCGCGCGTTGCCCGGCGGCCTCGGACGGTGCTGTCGAGGTCCGTCCGCTCCATCCCGAATTCATGCGCCGCGTAACCGGATGAGCGGAAACGTCCAGGAGAGCACTTATCGGACAGTTGAGCGGGTAGCCCGCGAGTCATACGGCCGTCTGGTGGCCTACCTTTCTTCGCACACCCGCGACGTGGCCAGCGCAGAGGACGCTCTCAGCGATGCGTTGGTCGCAGCACTCAAGACCTGGCCAAGAGACGGCGTGCCGCAAAATCCGGAAGGATGGCTGCTGACGAGTGCGCGCCACTCCTTTATCGATCTTGTTCGTCATCAGCGAGTCGCGGAAGCAAGTGAGTCAACTCTCCTGCTCCTCAGAGAGGAGCCCAGGGAGGGGACTTTGTTTCAGGATGAAAGGTTGAAACTGCTCTTCGTGTGTGCCCACCCGGCAATCGATCCGGCCATGCACACGCCCCTTATGCTCCAGACCGTTCTGGGCCTGGACGCGGCGCGCATTGCCCATGCCTTTCTGGTTTCGCCGACAACGATGGGGCAACGCCTGGTGCGTGCCAAGACTAAGATCCGCGACGGAGGTATTCAATTCGAAGTCCCGGAAGAGCGTGAACTGCCGCAGCGGCTGGACGCGGTATTGGAAGCTATTTATGCGGCCTTCGGGATCGGCTGGGATGACATGGCGGGTGTTGACCAGCGTGGACGGGATCTGGCCGAAGAATCGATCTGGCTCGCGCGGGTCCTGCTGCAGCTAATGCCGACGGAAGCAGAGGTTCGAGGCCTCCTGGCTCTGATGCTCCACTGCGAAGCCCGCAGACCCGCGCGGCGCGGGCCCGACGGCCGCTATGTTCCTCTTACAGAGCAGGATTCACAGCAGTGGTCATTGCCGTTAATCGAAGAAGCAGAACGCCATCTCGCCGAAGCATCGAGTCGCGGTCGCACCGGCCGGTTTCAACTTGAGGCCGCGATTCAGTCGGTCCACGCTGAGCGGGCGCGCAGCGGGCGGACTGAGTGGGATGCAATCATGCTGTTCTACCAACAGCTGATCCGCGTATCGCCGACGCTCGGCACGCGGACTGGATATGCCGCGGCGGTCGCCGAAGCGAAGGGACCTGAAGCAGGGCTGGGGGTACTCGATGGGATCGACCTGGACGCCGTCTCCACTTATCAGCCCTACTGGGCGGTTCGCGCTCACGTCTTGCAACGGCTTGGCAAAACCTCCGAGGCCGGGGACGCTTTCGATCGGGCGATTGGCCTGGCTGAGGACCAGGCCGTGAGACAGTTCCTCCTCCAATCGCGGGGCTGATTTTTTTCCTTTTGCTCTGTCGAAATTAACTCCCTCCACCCGTCAACACTATAGAGGCGGCTTAGCGGATAAGCTTCGCGAAATTCAGTACAGGGGGAGGGTCGTATGAACATTAAAAATAAGACAGTCTTGATTACCGGCGCTAACCGTGGCATCGGCCGGGCACTCGTCGAAGAAGCACTCAGACGCGGAGCGCAGAAAGTCTATGCTGGCACTCGCGGCCCATGGCAACACTCTGACAAAGGCGTGACTCCCTTAACCCTCGACGTGACCAACGCTGCGCAGATCCAGCGGGCTGTCGGGCAGGTTGACAGTCTCGACGTCCTCATCAACAACGCCGGTATCGCCATTTACGATGATCTGAGCAAGCCCGTGGTGATCGAACAGCATCTCGCGGTCAACTTGTTCGGACCCCTGAATGTGACTCGCGCGTTCTTGCCGCTGTTGAAACGATCGAAGGGCGCCATCGTCAATAACATTTCAACGTCGGCGCTTGCGGCCCTCCCGATCATACCCGGTTATTCCATTTCGAAGGCCGCCGTGCTCAGCATGAGTCAGTCGTTGAGGGCGCTCTTGGCCGGCCAAGGCGTGACGGTTCATGCCATCTTGACGGGACCTGTCGATACCGATATGACCCGAAGTGTCGATTTCCCGAAGGCCTCGCCCGAGTCCGTCGCAATGGGCATCTTCGATGGCGTGGAAAAAGGCGAAGAGGAGATTTTCCCTGATCCTGTGTCCCAATCCATTGCCGAGGGCTGGCGCAACGGCGTAGCCAAGGCCCTCGAACGCCAGAACGCAGTTTTCGTCCCGGAGAGCGTGGCGCTCTAAAAGAGCCGCGCATGGAAAAGAAAATCGAGGACACAATGGAAGACCAAAATTTTACGAAGGGAGAAAAGATGATGACGACGCAAACCACGTCCGATATCGCAACCCGCGAGGGAGGGCAGCTCGCGATGAAGACACCCCCGATCGTGTCCGAGCAGGAGTGGGAGGCTGCGCGCCAGCAGCTTCTCGTGAACGAGAAGGCCTTGACCCGCTCCCGTGATGCGCTGGCCGCCGAACGTCGACGGATGCCGTGGATGGCAGTGGAGAAAGAGTACGAGTTCGACGGGCCCAAGGGTAAGGTTAGCCTGCTTGACCTGTTCGAGGGCCGCAGGCAGTTGATCGTCTATCGCGCCTTCTTCGAGCCCGGGGTGTTTGGCTGGCCCGAGCATGCCTGCCGCGGCTGCTCCTTCCTGGCCGATCAGGTCGCTCACGTCGCCCATCTGAACGCCCGCGACACAACGCTCGCGTTCGTCTCGCGCGCGCCGCAGACGGACATCGAGCGCCTGAAGGCGCGGATGGGCTGGGAGATGCCCTGGTACACCATCACCGACGGCTTCGACGCGGACTTCGGTGTGGACGAGTGGCACGGCACGAACGCGTTCATCCGCGATGGCGACAAGGTGTTCCGCACCTACTTCATCAACAATCGCGGCGACGAGCAGATGGGGAGCACCTGGAACTATCTCGACATCACTGCGCTCGGGCGCCAGGAGGAGTGGGAGGACTCGCCAGAGGGTTACCCCCAGACCCCGCCGTACAAGTGGTGGAACTGGCACGACAACTACGACGCCGAGGCCTCGCCTGACCCGAAGTGGGTCGAGAAGTCCGACGCCGGAGAAGCCGCCTTCCGAAAGCGCGACGCAGAGGCGGAAGCGAGCTAAAGAAGGGCGACCACTTCGCCGCCTTCGAGCAGCCGGCTCTTTTCACACAGAAGCTGCGCGACTGTTTCCGCAGGGCGCGCGGAGCATAGCCGGGAGGAGATCTTGGTGGACTGTGATCTCACCACCGCGCGGAAAGGAAAGACGATAACGACGACTGACTTTAGCGAGATTTCACGACGCATGGTTTCCGAGCGAGCTTCCCAGCGAGCATTCTTCGGCGTGTTGACGCTGCTCTTCGCCGCCAGCGCGGCGGTGACGATCGTCTGGTGCGCGTCCATGTCGGCGATGGGCGGGATGCCAATGCCCGGCGGCTGGACGATGTCGATGGCGTGGATGCGGATGCCCGGACAGTCGTGGCCCGTTACAGCTGTGTCGTTCCTTGGGATGTGGATCGTGATGATGGTGGCGATGATGCTGCCGTCCCAGGTTCCAATGCTGTGGCGCTACCGCGAAGCCGTTGGCATGAAGGGCGAGACACGCCTCGGCAGGCTGACCGCGCTCGTGGGCGTGGGTTACTTCTTAGTCTGGGTCGTGTTCGGAATGACTGCCTTTCCGCTGGGCGTCGCGCTGGCAGCGATCGAGATGCAGCGGCCGGCGCTGGCGCGCCCCGTACCGATCGCGGTCGGTGTAGTCGTTTTGATCGCCGGCACGCTCCAATTCAGCGCGTGGAAGGCGCGTCACCTCGCCTGCTGCCGAGAGTTACCCGGGCGCGGCCGTACGCTGGCGGCCGACGCCGGCACGGCCTGGCGACACGGTCTGCGCCTCGGCTTCCACTGCTGCCAGTGCTGCGTCGGTCTGATCGCGATCCTTCTGGTCATCGGGGTCATGGACCTTCGCGCGATGGCTGTCATCGCGGCAGCCATCACCGTCGAACGTCTCGCACCGGCAGGTGAGCGTGTCGCGCGGGCCATCGGGGCCGTCGTCGTCGCGGCAGGGTTGTTTCTGATCGCGCGAGCAGCCGGGCTCGGATGACGAATCCGCATCGTGCAGAAAGGGTTCGTTGCAGAAAATTTCATGTATATCAAAAACTTTAGATTTGGGATTACGACTTGGTTTTCGAATTGGAACCAATTAATTGCTGCGCCCTTTTGGAAGAAATAAGTTGCCGCAGCGGCAATGTTTTGCTTCCAGTCACACATACATGCCGGCTCAGTGCTGATGGGGTGCATTACTTGTTAGTTAAGCACTGTGCGACGGCCGCCAAGCTCTGCCCCTCACTGCAGCACAAACGGGTCACTGTTCATGTATTGAGACACACAATGGCTCTCGATCTCTTACAGGAGGGAGTGGACCGTTCCGTCATTGCCTTGTGGCTGGGGCACGAATCTGTGGAAACGACTCAGATCTATCTCGAAGCAACCCTCGCCATGAAAGAACAGGCATTAGCCAAGACCAAACCGCACAACGGAAGATCCGGACGCTATCGACCTGGAGACTCGCTCTTGGGCTTCCTCAACAGTCTGTAGGGAGCAGAAAACTATGCCGAGTCATTTCGCAGCTGATCCTCCGCTTCTTCCATGGTTACTACCCGAACGAGATCGCCCAGATATTGCGCAGTTCGATGGATTCAGTTTACGGGTTCCTCAAGCTCACCCGGCGTGAAGCCAGGTCTTTTCTCGATGACTCCAAGGGCGTGGAGTTTGAGATAAATCCGTTCGTGCCATGGAAAGCTGCTGACCCAGATGCCGGACGAAATCCGATCAAGCTCTTGACCGAACTGCGCAATTCCATCTTCAGTTCCCGTCGGGGCGCTTGTCTGACACGAAAGCGGCTGAATCGTTTTTATGTCGGCCAACACTATGAAAAGCCGGATTGCCCGTACCTCGCGCACCTAGTGAGCTGCCCAACCTGCCTCGATGAAGTGAATCGGATACTCAAGCTTCCCTCCTTGGCTGAGCGTTATCCCACCGACTCTCTGGACAAAGCGATGAACCTTCCCAGGAACACTTCGTCCCGCGCGACTTCCCCAGGGGCGAAAATGGACCTACCAATGGCAAATAGAAACCTACCGCGCAGCACATCAACTCAATCGTCCACGCCTCATAATTGACTGGCTCCCACCCTGGCTCAAGTTGCGATATCGCCACCGTTTGAGAGAAAACATCGGCATCTAAGATCAAGGCCTACAAAGATGAATCACCAGCTTCCGCTCGATTGCGAACGATGGCGGGAGCACCGTTCTCTGTAACGGCTAGCCCGGCGCGACGGCGCTAAGAACAATGAAGAAACCTCGGCTGCGCTCGCTCGGTGCTACCGATCGGACGGTCGCGTACCGAGTAGTTCTAAAAATTCATCCGAGGAGAGCACGGTCGTGCCGCGGGAGGTCATTTCAACTTCAGTTGCACATGTTCGTCAAGATGCCGTGCGTCCAAAGGAAAGTGCTTCGTGCAGGACAGCTTGATGGGCATTTTTTTAGCTTCCTCCGGCGTCCGAGCAAGCGGCAATAAACCATTCGTCTCCCCAGGGTGAGCGAAAACCCGATAGAGATCGGGTCGGTCAGAGAATGTAATTGCGAACGTGCCATCCTTGTTGGCGTGAACCCAAGGGATTCGGCCACTGAGCGGACCTGTCCCCATGACATAGACCGTGGCTCCGGGTGGCGACTGAAGTTTTTTGAATACGACCTTACCCGTAACTCGAAAGGAATAGACCTGAGTGTCGAGTTGCGTTGCGTGACCTGACAATCCGTCTACAAGGAACGAAGCTAGAAGAATTGATGCGATGTATTTCATGAACCAGCCTCGTACGCGTCCTGCGGCATAATATCCTAAGTATCTATCAAGAGCGCTCCGTAATACTCAGGAACGAGCTCTACCTCTCAAAACGTTATAAGGCAACATTCACTCTTTCTTACGAACAGGGCACACGAATTGCTGATTACTATCCTCAGGGAAAAAGCCTTTCCCTGTCTTTGGGCCAGTGAGCCTCAGCAAAACAACCTGTGATCAAGCCGTTAACAAACCAGGATGATCAAGACCAGAAGATCGGCGCCGCCGATTCGGAAACCACGGATCAGCTCTCACTCTTCCCAAATCATCACATCCATTCCGTTCCCAGACAGCCTGTCCCGTCAAAACGAAGACCGATCAGGCTCTCACGCTCTATCCTCGTAATCCTTCCAACCGAGCAGCTTCATCAATACCTCAGCCGCGTTGCTGCCGCAGCGATGAGCGCTGCCACCAAATCATACGGATCAGCCACGCTCGCCGCGCTTCGGCTTGGAACTTCGGAGATTGAAGACCCCGAGCCCGCGACAGCGGCTCAAACCGCCCGACCAAGACTCACCCTGGCAGCCTCTGTGCAACAAAATCAATAAGCCTCTGATCTCACACTTAAGGTGTGGTCATTCGGAAACACAGAAAGAAGCAACGCAGTTGTCAGATCAGGGAGCGAAGGATCTAAATAGAAAGGCGATCATATTTTAGACGAGACTCAGTTTGTTGGCAGTGATGACAATCTCAGGTCACGAAGGACACCCTATGGCAACTCCTCTGGAGGATTTGTTATAAGTCTCCATCTCAGGTGTTCCAATGGCGGTCTGTGGTTGACGGGCGACAATCGCCGCTTTTTCAAGCATTGCTACTGATCAGGTTTCTCAACGTCCTGCAATGAATCTCGAACCATCGTTAACAGCACATAAGTCAATAAGGCGGCGACCGTACCTGCGCCAAAGATCACTGCCGTTCCAAATGGCAACAGGATGGCACATAACACCGTCGCACCCGCGCAACTCACGAAATGAACGATATCGGGCAGCGCCTCCGACCAGAAGCGCATTCTTTCCCGGCGAATTGTTTTGAGCAGAACCGATCTGAATGCGGAGCTCATCTCAGGAGGTATGAGCATCGCGCTGAGCTGCGCTTCTACGGTCTTCTGACAGACAGCGAATCTGGCGCAAGTGGGGCAGTCGGCCAGATGTGCGTCAATCTCTCGCTGAATCAAGCTAGCCCGAGGCTCCTCAAAAGAGTCGAGAATTTCTTCTTGTACCGTCTGACACTCCATGAATCAATCCATCATCTTGCCCAACGCACGTCGCGCGCGATGCAAATGGCTCTTTACTGTCCCTTCGGGCAAATCCAACAAGTCCGCCACGTCCTTGACGCTCTTCTCTTCCAGATAGAAAAGCGTAATCACTTCCCTTTGAATGTCAGGGAGCTTCGACAAGTACTCTTCCCACTCAATGTTGAGCAGAGTCGTGTTCGATGCCGTCGGCTCCAATGCTTCCTTGAGCGAAGTCGTTTGCCGATAAGACTCACCTCGCACAGCAGACAAACATGTATTCCGCGCGATTGTGTACAGCCAAGTGGATGGCGCGGCGCGACCATCATACGCCGGCAAAGCCTGCCAGAGTTTCATAAATACATCTTGCGTCACTTCCTCAGCCCGACCCGTGTCCTTAAGCATCATCACCGCCATCCGAAAGACCTTCTTACCATAGAGTTCAAGCAACTGCTCCAAGGCTTTCTCATACCTGCCCTTTTTGAGCAATTCTTGAACATCGCCGTCCATTTCTAAATTTGATACTCCTGACTTGCCCTTTGGGTTGCAACAGAAATGCGGCAGACACTGCAACCGTTCATCTGCCCGGCGAGTATAATAAGCTGCGAAACGATTTCTATGATTAACCCGGTAAGTAACGAAGTGATTGTCGTGCTGATCGTAGCCTTGGTAGTGCTACCGATCATGTACCTAGCTTTTCAGCAATGGCTGCGACATCGTCGCCGAGTGATGATTCACCGTGAGCGGCTGGCCGCGATTGAAAAAGGGATCGAGCTACCAGCTCTCGAACAAGAGGCCCAACGGAGCAGTTGGAACGTGCAACGAATGCTGCTGCTGGCGGGACTTTCTTGGATCTCGCTTGGCATCGGAACATTCGTGGTGCTGAGCGCCGTGCTCGCACATCCTTCGAAGCTCACAGAGGCAATTCCATCCGGGCTTCAATGGATCGGCATAGTTCCAGTAGGTATTGGACTGTCTCACCTTTTTGTGTATGTGGTCGGGAAGAAAACCGAGGCAGAAGCTCAGCCGAAGATACCTTTCGTGAAGGACCTGCTCCAGTAGACGAACAGCGTTAGAAAATTTATCGGCAGCACGAGATGATATGCCAAGATCAATACGTACTACTGTAATCACATTCCTGCTTATTCTCCTGGCAGAGTTGCGGCACGAATAAGTGCGATTCATTTTTCCAAAATGACTTTAGCAATCAAGGATAGAGTCGGATTCTTGAACGCATAATTTTCTCAAACTAGAAACGGTTCTTCTGTATGATCGCCAGGGGTCCTCAATGAGACTAAGACCAAGTATTACTACGCTGGTCGTTCTGGGCCTGATATTTATCGCTTCGCTGGCGCGCGGCCAACAAACCCAAGCGCCACCCACCACCACCGCCCCGCCGCAGGCAAAAATCCAATACGCGCCGGATCGGGACTATGACCTGCAGCATCTGGCGTTGGATCTGAACGTGGACTATGTGAAACTGGCCTTTCAGGCAACCGTGATCAATACGTTGGCCCCGTTGCGCGATGGCCTGACCACAATCGCGTTCCACTGCGGCTCGAACCTGAATATAGAAGCGTGTGAGATTGACGGACAGAAGACGACTTTCACCCGCGACGGCAACACGCTCAAGATAAGCGTGCGGCAACCTCTCGTACGTGCCAAAGCTGTCCGTGTTCTCGTGCGTTACACCGCTAGCGGCGAACAGATCGAAGGGTTCCACTGGGTAAAGCCAATTGCGACGGAAACCAACCGGGTGGGTTTCTGGACAAATGGTGAGACCAATCACAATCATGGTTGGCTGCCTACCTGGGATTACCCGAATGATTTGGCCACGTCCGAAACAAGGATCACGGTCCCTGCGGATTGGTACGTCTTCGGCAATGGCGTGCTCAAATCCAATGTCCTTAACCCCGAAAACAAAACACGAACATTTCACTGGCAGATGGAGCAGCCGCATGCCACTTACCTTCTTTCACTTGGAGCTGGGTTGTTCGATATCAAGTTCGCCGAGTGGCGCGGCGTGCCATTGATTTACGCTGCCCCCAAAGGCAAGGGACACTTGATTGATAACACCTTCGACGAAACACCGGAGATGCTCTCCTTCTACTCGGATCTTCTCGGTGTCAAGTATCCCTGGTCCAAGTATGCTCAATTCGGTGCCTACGACTTCGACAATGCGGTGCAATATATAAGCGCCACGATATTTGACGAAAGGTATTTGGCCGATAAAAGGAGGGGAATTCGCACCAGTTCAGGCGTCGTCGCCCATGAACTAGTTCATCAGTGGTTCGGCAACCTCGTCACACCCAAACATTGGGGCGAAATTTGGCTTAGCGAAGGATTCGCGATGTTCTTCGGACAGGGTCTTTACTCCGAACACTGGAGAGGCAAAGCTGATTATGATCATGTGATCGAAGACTTCGCGCAGGATTACTTCACCGAAAGCCGTCGCTACAAGCGCCCGCTATCAACCAAGCTTTATCGAGACGTGGACGCGATGTTTGACACCCATAGCTACCGTAAGGGCGGCGCCATCCTGCACACCCTGCGACGCTCCCTGGGCGACAAAGTTTTCTATCAGGGAATCAGTCATTATCTGACCAAGCACCGGAACACACTCGTTGACAGCCACGATTTCTGCGCTGCAATGACTGAGGGAACGGGAATCAATCTTGAGCCATTCTTTGATCAATGGGTCTTTAAACCGGGGCACCCGGTGCTGGATTACGCATGGGCCTGGGACGATGCAAAGAAGGAAATTGTTCTCACCGTCAGGCAGACGCAGGACACGAAGGATGGTACGCCGATCTATGAGCTGAATGTGACCGTTGGATGGATCTCTGGAGGGCAAGTTACGCGGGAGAAATCCAGGATCGACAAAACCGAGCAAACAATCCGCATCGTGGCGCCGAGCAAACCTGACGCCGTTTTGCTTGATCCCGATCACGACTTTTTGCGTGAGATACCCACTCTCCATTGGGCGCCTGAAGAGTTACCTCACATACTCAAGTTTGCTCCTAATGCCGTAGATCGTGAGGAGGCGATGAGGAGGATGCTTGAGGGAACCCCTTCTGACGGGGCAGTGCAAGCAGTAGCGGAATCAGTGCGCGCAGATAATGGCAAATTTCCTGTGTTCCGTTCCCTTTCGACACTGGTAGATCTAAAGCGGAACGACTTACGCCCGTTATTCCGCGAGCAGCTAACGCATCTCGCAATCGGGCGACGCTACTACGGAATTCTGGGGCTAGATAAGCTGCCCAAAGATCAGGCGGATATCCAGACCCTGCGCAATCTGGTCAGCGAGCAGGAGCCGTTCATAATAGTCAGGACAGCCGTACAAACGCTTAGGGATTGGGATGCACCCGGCAATCGAGAGATTTTCAAGAAAGCAATTCAAGCGGTACCGCCGGAGGACCGCACTCGCTTGATCGCCTATGATGGGCTGGCGCAGGCGGATGCCGCGGAAGGCAGGCAACCACCGGACGCTGACCCGCAGATGGAGATAATGTTCAAGAATCTATTGTCGGGTATAGCCGCCGGTCGCAACGATTCTTCGTTGATAACAGAGGGGCTGCGCAGCTTTGTTACGAGACCGAGTGTCGTACAGAATGTTGCGTCATGGCTCAAAGATATGAAGTCATTCACATTCCTGCTGCGGGAGGATGCACGCGAACGCGGAATGGAGAGACGTGGCGCCAAAGTAGAACGGCTCTGGTACTACAAAATAATCTCGGGACAAAGGACGCAATATCTAACGTTCTATCTTACGGCGGATGGCAAGGTGACGGACATCGAGATTTCTAGAGAATAGGAAAGGCCTAACAACCGCAAAAGTTCGTTACGCCTTCGATCCGCCACCCGTCGAACATTACAAGATATTTAGGAAATACGCCGTCGGAGAATTTCGGACGAGCGTTTAGCTTCGGCGCGATAGGCGGAACTCTAACAACTAGTTCTTAATTACAGATTTCCGATCAGACCAAAAGTAGAAAACGGGCGTTGCGGAAACATTCAAGTTATGAACGAAAATCGTAGAAGCTTCTCACATTATGGCCAACTCCTTTTTCAGTTAATGACCGAATCGCGCCCATAAGTTATTGATTCTGATAAGGACCATTTTCACTTAATCAACGAACCCATACTACTACCACCCGAGGCCCATCCACTCGCAGATCTAACCATCTGGGCCGCCTTACTCATTCGCCAGGTCAACCCAGCCACAATCGTTATTGAAGAAGCCCCAGACTATCTCACGAGCGGCGCCGGCTTCATGCTTCGACTTTTTCTCGAGCGCGCAGGTTACATCGTCCACGCAGCAGTTCTCGACCCAACCCTGTACGGTGAGTTAACAGGTAGAAAACGAACTGTGATGGTGGCCACCTCAGAACCAGGATTCCAATGACCCACTACCACTCCTTGCAAAAAAACGTTCGGAAATATCGCAGACCCGCCTGACCTCGTTGAAAACCAATACTTCACAGCTGACGAAAAACCCTGGCTTGTAGACCACTGGAATGAACAAACCCGTAAAGGAAACGGTTTTGCCCCTCCTCAACTCACGGATCACAGCACCAAAGTTCCAGTCATCCGAAAAAGATATCTATGTATGCGCTCGTGGTGAAATCAGCTTGAAGCAATCACCAATAACCAGCATTACCATTGCTGCTCGCTAACAACACTACAAGACCAGCGCCATGCTGCTGTGGTGGTGCATGCTGTGACTTTACCCAAATGGTTGCCGCGATAGGAAGCAATACCTTGCCGTGACAATTTCAAAAAGCGCCCTTTCTTGATAGCTCCGAATTCCCGGTACGGGGAAATTGGAAACATCTTTTTGCCGCAGGTGCAATTTGGAAGCCACGCCTTGCCGAAAGTACGAGCAAGAGTCTGCGGTTTTCCCGATTGGCAAATGGAGCCAGCCTCGATTCCGGGCCTTTGTTTTCACACTAAGTTCGCGGACAGATCGCCTGGAAACTTCGCACGTTATTGAACTCCATGCGTCTCTAGAGTGGCGGGAGACTTTCGCAGGTGAAAATCAACGCCGTCGATGATTAAAGAAGCCCAGAACTCTTGAGCGGGAATTCGCGGCGTAGGCGATACCGGCCCTCAATTTCAACCTAATTCTGGTCCCGCTTGTGTCGCCGCGGTTGATATGAAGGACCGCACCAATTTTCCTGGCTCGCTCCTCCATACCCAGTAAGCCCCAGTGTCCATCTTTACTCTTGGTCTCCAGCACCTTATAGGGAATACCGCACCCATTGTCCGTGCACACGAATAGGAAGTACCGCGGCGCAAATTGAATTACGCATTCAATCGCGGTAGCGCTTGCGTGGCGGAACGAGTTCGCTATCGCCTCACGTGCAATCATCAGAATTTCTTCATAAACGACGGGATGGATTTGCCTTGGATTACCTTCCACTGTGAACCGAAATGTCGTTTGGCTCCCTGGACTCAATTCGCGACCGAATTGGGCGAGCTCTACCGCGAGATCATTACCAGATTCGGTTTCTGATCGAAGTGCAACTACCTTATCGCGTCCCTCCTGCAATGTCCGCTCGGCACGAGACAAACTATCCTCCAGCAAACCTCTTGCAGGATTCTCCGGTGAGATCGAGTCAGTAATCACTTGAAATCGCAGCACCAGCATTTGAAATCCCTGAAGAAGAGTATCGTGAAGTTCACGAGCGATCCGGTCGCGCTCCATCAGACGTTCTCCGAGTCGAGCTTCAATTCGCTCGTTGGATCGCCGAAGATGCGCAAGAAAAAACAACCAAACGAAAGTGGCAAGAAGTAGCAGGGCAAGTGTTCGAAACCAGATCGTCTGGAAGAACGTCGGCTGTATTCTGAATGTTATTGAGGCTCCCGTTTCGTTCCACACGCCATCGTTGTTTGCCGCGATGACTTTGAAGGTGTAGGTTCCGGGCGCGAGATTGGTGTAGAAGGCTTGCCTGCGCGTTCCGACGTCTCTCCATTCCTTGTCCACGCCCAAGAGCTGGTAACGGAAACGATTCCGCTCAGATAAGGTGAGGCTTAGCGCCGTATAGTCCAGTGAAATTTCACGTGTGGACTTTGGGAGACTTAGATCATGATAGATCGAATAGATTCGACCATTTGCAGTCAAGCTCCGAATGATGACAGGCGGCGGCTGGTCATTCTTTGCAAGGTGAGTCGGATCGATCATGGCAACCCCGGTGGACACACTGAACCACAGCTTGCCGTCGCCACTTCGCACTGCATCTGTGCCGGATGAAGCCGGGCCGAAACGCGCCAGTGGCGCTACAAAGTCAGTGGCACCATCGAAGATCCGATACCGTACTGCATGGGTATGACCGTGAAAGAAATCTACCAGTTCGTCCTGCGGTATCTGTATAACGCCTTCCGGCCCCTTGAGCCAGAGACCGTCGCGCTCAGTGGGAATAATCGCGCTTACATTTCCGAATAGCGAACCATCCGAAGCGCGGATATTTTGGAAACGCTCTCCATCGAAGAAACCAAGCCCTCTTGTCCCAGAGATCCACACCTGTGTGCCGGACGCCCATCCCACGATCGGACTTCCCAGGTCAAGTCCGTTGTCAGCAGTAAAGAAGGTGCGCTTGACGCCATCGATCATGACGACAGTGTTGCGAGAATAGTATACGAGCCATGCGCGTCCAACTGCGTCGACGAACTGAGCATCCGGAGAGAGGTCATGATCTTTTCCTGTGAAGACGGGAATCCTCTCCCATTTGCGACCCTGTAGGGTGTACTCACCATAGCCTCTTATGGTCATCCATAGGCGTCCGGTGGCGTCGCCAACGATCCCATCGATAAGAGGGCCTTTGATATCCGGGGGAGATGGCACCCTCTCTATTCTGCCGTTTTGGTCCTTCCAGAGTGCCCGGCTCTCCCATCTCATCGGATCTGACTGCATCGCTGCCCAAAGTGTGCCTGTTCGATCCATGTAAAAACTGCGAGTGAACCAGTTGCGAAGGAGGTATGGCTTGCAATCGTGCAAAGGGATCAGATAGGGGGAGGCCTCAAACTGACTGGCCCATACCTCAGAATGTGGTCCGGCGATAAGGTCTGACGCAGCATGGCCTATGGTGAACTGCGTGACGCTGCGATCGCTAAATCTGTCGAGTCCGTTATTTGTTCCGACCCAGATGTTTCCCTCTCGATCTTCAAGGACCGCCTTGACCTCACGGCCGGAGAGACCATCTGCAGTCAGAAACTGGTCCTTCTCGGCCTCTTTTCTTGTTTGCTTTGGTAAAGTGCCGATCGAGGTGGAGAGAATGCGATACAAGCCGTGACCTGTTGCAAGCCAGAGAGAGTGGGCGCTGTCAAAACGGATCGAATTTATATCCTGTAGCGGATCTGCCGTTACCGAAACGTAGTCCACCCCAGATGATTTCCGGAAATTGAAAAGAGTGTGAGCACTCGAGTCAGCGATCCATACCGAGCTATCTATCCCTGTGCAGACTTCAGTCCATGTGCTGACCTTGACCGCGGTTTGCTGAAATCTTCGACTCCCACGAAGAAGGAAATGAACCGACTGTCCGCCTGTTACCCACAAGGTGCCGGCACCATCGACGAGAACTCTTTCAGCTGAATTGGCGGGGTAATTCCAATTGAGCCCGATCCTCTCCCAACCGCCGTTAGAGAAGCGAGCCAGCCCCGCCAGAGGATTTTGGCCACCTTGCACTTTCCCTCCACTTGACAACGTGACCGCCGCCCAGATTGCGCCGTCCTGTGTCTGCGCGAGACTACTCACGCGCCCGTAAGGCAGTCCTTGCTGCTCGGTATAAAAAGAGGCCTTTTCCTGCTTTAAGAAGGCAACGCCGTTACGATAGCCGACCCAGAGACCTCCATCGCTGTCGGGAAGAAGTGCGAGAACCTCCAGGATTGGGTGATCCCCCGCCAGTTCGAGGAATGGTTCAAACTTCACCCCGTCGAAACGATAGAGACCTGTGGAGGTGCCAATCCAGAGAAATCCATCTGTGGTTTGTGCAAGCGAGTACACAACGCCGCTGAGACCCGAAGCCTCATTCCACGACGCATGGCGCATCTGTTTGATGTTTCGATCAGCGGCTATACCGAAGGCCTCGGTGCACGCTAGTGAAGCAATCGCTACAACGCAAATTATTACTCCACAGTCCTTGAAGCGAAAGGCGACTCTCCGAGGCATGGAGGGTACGCTATGGCGAGATATATATCCCGAATTCTGACTTTCGGCGTACATAACAGACCGCAACGAGACGACGGACCACAGTCATCATGCCCCCATGTGATCTGTCAAAGGATCACTCGTCGTCGACCAAAAAGAAGGGCATCTACGGAATATGCTCCTGGACCGAGAATAACGATGGCTACGCCGAGGATCAATGTTGCGACTTGAACAAGCGACGGGTTGGTGTGCGCCCAGAACAGAACCCAGAGGCTAAGAACAGCCGCGATGATTCCGAGAAAAGATGTAAAAAGCCCGAAACACAAGCCGAGGCCAACAAGAAGGCGAATGAGCAACCCTGTATTTGGATTCCTGAAAATTTCAGAACACTCATTCGCTAGCAAGAGGATGCCGGCGGCGATCCTCAGGAGAAGGAATGCGAACCCCACGACACCTCGAGGGTAGCGATATAATGCTTCCACACACGGATTATAGGGAATCGAATTGGTTTGCGGTCACCCTTTCGGGTGATGCTTGACCGGCCTTGTAGTATTATCTTGGGCGCAGCGCTGCGACCATTCGTAAATATCATCGGCTACGATGGCGACCAACGATAAAATTCGAATCCTGTGCGCGGATGACCACCCATTGGTTCACGATGGTGTCTCCTTCGCTTTGCAATTTCAGAGCGACATGGAACTGGTAGGGTCTGCATTCAGTGGTCAAGAGGCCGTTGAGCAGTTCCGAAAACTGTGCCCTGACGTAACACTGATGGATCTTCAAATGCCACGAATGGGTGGACTTGAAGCGTTGGTTGCCATCCGACGGGAATTCCCGAAGGCCCGAATTGTTGTCCTAACGACCTATTCTGGAGATGTACAAGCTGCCCGTGCGATCTCAGGCGGCGCAGTTGGATATCTCCTCAAAAGTTCACTCCGTACCGAGCTTGTACGGACGGTCCGGGAAGTTCACCAAGGGCTTCGTCGAATACCCCCGGAGATTGCTGATATGTTGGCGACACGTTATGACGCCGATGACTTGACCCCACGAGAGGTCGAGATTTTGCGTTTGGTTGCCGCTGGCAATTCTAACAAAGTCGTCGGTGACCGCCTTTCAATCTCCGAAGAAACGGTCAAGAGCCACATGAAAAATGTGATGGAGAAACTCGCCGCCAATGATCGAACTCACGCTGTCTCGATCGCCATGAAGCGCGGCTTTCTCGCGATATAGTAATCTCCCTAGGTAAAAGAGAAACGGAATTATAGCTGCATTCACCTGGGCTTGTCTTCGACGTTAGCGATGCTGCCGCAAGGTTGATATTAAGCCACACGGGTGTCCCCAGCTCTCACAGTGCGCCAGCTAATCTCCCACTTTCGAGTGATGACTGATCATTGGATTTAACTCACACTGATTTGCAGACGGTGTCGAGGATCTTGTGGCGAAGATGGCGGAGGTACTGGGGGATACCGCAGGTTGGCGCTGGTGTGAGCCACAGTCCTCCTCAGAATGCCAAAGCGAGCCAAGTGGGAAAGGTCCCGTCGGACCGCGAGTTAGGTCCATAGCGAGAGGCGAAAGTTTCTATGGAAACACGATGCTTTTCTTTCGGACCTTTTGTGAGCAACGCACAACTTATAAAAGGAGAGGTACGCAATGGAATCAAAGAACGGAGAACATACTGCAAAACCGAGCATTGTCATCTGCCATGGGATCTGGGCTGACGGCTCGTGCTTCAACAAGGTGATCCCCACGCTTCAAGCGGATGGGCACCAGGTGATCGCCGCCCAGTATGGCCTGGACTCAATTGCGAGCGACGTCACCGCGGTGAAGCGTACGCTGGGGCGGGTCAGCAGTCCGGCAATTCTTGTGGGGCACTCTTACGGCGGTAGCGTGATCACGGCGGCGGGAGTTGATGACCGCGTCGTCGGGCTGGTCTACATCGCCGCGCTAGCCCCGGATGCTGACGAAACTTCGCAGGGTCAGCAGGACAAGTTCCCCAGAACCGATGTTTTCTCCTACGTCGAAGTCGCCGACGGTCGAGCCTGGATGCTTCCGAAAGGCGTCGAGTGCTTCGCCGGAGACCTGTCTGAACAGGAGCAGAAGGTCGTCTGGGCCACACATTTTGCGCCGGCCGCGGACATCTTCAACCATGGGGTCGAGGGCACCGCCTGGAAATCGAAGCCGAGTTGGTACATCGTGGCCAAAAACGATCGTACCGTCCATCCCGAACTCGAACGCTTCGCAGCCAAGCGCATGGGTGCCAAAACCTATGAGCTTGAGAGCAGCCACGTGCCGATGCTCTCGCAACCGGAACGGGTGATCGATATAATCCGTACGGCCGCAAAAGGTGTTCAAGGAGCCGCAGCAGTAGCATAAGTGGCCAGGGATCTGGACTTGGCTACAGCAGCCCCGGTAACTGTTCGGCTGGATTGTGATAAGTCCAGCTGAACAGTTACAGGCTTGAGCCCAGGCGTGCTTGCCATCGAAGCCCAGGAACGAGATTCGAGATGATAAACGAAATCCTCTAAACCTTTCGATCAGGTTGTGGCGGCGCTTGATGCCTCTATCGGTCATCCGGACATGGCTGAATTTGCGAGATTAACTCACGCAGCGCGTTCCTTTGCCGAGCTGCAGGCCAAAACTTTGAAGGAAAAAATGCTTGCCGAGATGCTGGAAGAGATGGTCTCAGTCATCGAAGCTAACTCACAGCGCAATGGGTTTGTTTTTGCAAGAAAACTGTGAGGTCAGCATCGTATCGAAACAACACAATTACCTCGTGCGTTGCATCAGCTTCACCATTCGCAATGTAAAACTCCAACCCATCAACAAACTTGATCTCCCTGGGATCATCGGTTTCGAGCGGACTGGCATCTTCGTTATCCCATTCTTCTTCATCGCCTTCGATTGGAACACTGCTGGCTAGTCACTACCGATCTGCCTCTCTCTGTGAAGATTAGAGAAAATCCCCAGTATCTTGTTCTGGGGCTCCCAACTCCATATTTCATCCTCATATCCAACTCCGTCTGCCCAGCATTGAAGAGGTTTTCTGTTGTGGACCAGTGCCGCGTATTCGGATGCTTGCTTAAACCGCGCTTCCTCTTCTTGCTCCTTTATGCAGTATTCCGCGTCGTCACCCATTTCCATCTCCTTTCCAGGACCAAGTCGGGATGTGCAAACCGTCCGGCACGTCCTCCGCTGAATCGTGGTAACGAGACATCGTGGTCGTGGTTGCCCACGCGAAGTAATCGTGCAGCACGCGTCTGAGCCGCTCGTCGCTGTCAAGTCCGACATCTTGCAGGGCTTGATCGAAACAAGCGATCGCTCGCTGGTCCATCTCCTCATGCGGACCGTTGCCGCTGTGAATCCGCACGACGGACGTCTCATCACCGTACCGCTCGGAGTACGTTGTTGGCCCACCGAGCGCCTCCGCCCAGTACGCGGCAAGGCGCTCGGTGTGCTGGGGGTGGTATCCGTGGCTGAACGCATGGCTAACCACTTCGTCCTCTAGCACCCGCGTGTGCCAGGCCTGGGCCAACCTCAGCAGCGCGTCTAGACCGCCCGCGGCTTCATAGACCGTTTGCATGGTTTCAGTGTCCATTCCTAGATTATGCAGCACTCTAACAAAAAGGAAAGCGACCCCATTGCGCAATTCCGCGTTCCGCCGGCTCTGGCTGGGGCAGAGCATCTCGTATCTTGGGGACTAGCGAAGCGTGACTGTCACGATACCGCAATGTGAGACGCGAATACTTATCCCAGCAAGCAGGGGTTCGCGGCCCCTTTGTGCTTTTCAAAACAAAAAGAACCATTAAATTGCCGGACGCTTTTGGAACCAATAGGTTGCCGAGAACTGCTCTCAAAGGAAGCGGGTAACAATTTACGAAGGAATTTAGGGTAGTTTGTACTTTTCCGAAAAGATTGGAACCAATAAATTGCCGGAGGCTATTGGAACCATTAACTTGCCCGAGCGGCAAATTAATGGTTCAAGTTACACTGGGCGTAAGTTTACTGGAAATGTTTGGCTGGGAGGCAGGGATTCGAACCCCGATAGGCGGATTCAGAGTCCGCAGTCCTACCGTTAGACGACCTCCCAGCAAGAGGAATTTCAATGTAAGTGCATAGGGTTTTCTTGTCAACCGCATGCTGGTGAATGGTGAAAAGGTAAATGGTAAATGGTAAATATGAATGGTTAAACCGTAATGTCGGCGACCTTGTGGGCGAGGCTCGTAGTCAGCAGTATTCGTCGAAGACACAAACGCACATTAGCAATTCATCATTAATATTCACCATTTACTGTTGCCAAATTTACCTATTTACTATTGCCTACAGATCGAGGCACAATAGGTTCACATAATTACCTCCCGCGCTAAGCCGCATTTATGCGAGATCGCTCCCACGGAAATTGAGAGACTATCTTTGGAAACTGGGAGTAACTATGACTGAACCAGACAAACAGGATACGGCTATCAATTCGAATGAGGGCCCTTCACAAAATGGCGCTTCAGCAGAAAGCAATCCGGAGAGCGAAGATTCACCAGAGAAGCTCCGCAAACTCGTCGCAGACTACGAGATAAGAATTGACGAGGTGGCGGAGGTTATTGCTCGGGTGCGCCACGAAATCAACAATCCGCTTACCGGAGTGCTGGGCCAGGCACAGCTGCTATTGCGCGAAGAATTGAGTGAGAAGACGCGGAAGCGGGTGCAAACCATCGAGGAACTGGCAATTCGCCTCCGTGATATCGTGGGCCAGTTACGGCAGGTGCAGAAGATTTCCAGAAGTTGAAGCGCTCAGTTTCTCCAGCCAAGAGCGACTTTCGCTCGCTGGCCTTCAAGGTATTGCATTTGTTTTGACGGTCGAATCCTTTCCACCATAAACAACAAAGCGCCTGCCTTCGCTTAAGACTGCATTTTCGCCGCGCACCGTTTCAAGTGTGATCCTATCGACTAAACTAGTAGAACTTGGGCACTTGCATGGCAAGCAGAATGCCAGCCAAGTGTCTTGAAAGAAAACTGGTAGACGTCCGGTACTACTGTGGTGGCGGTCTATGGTTGAACTCGTTCCTGGATGTTAAACTTTTGAGCATGGCAGCTGGAAAACCTCTCGCTAGGAATAATCATCTTGAAGAAGCCATGGCGCTGCTTATTCGAAACCAGGCCGCGTTTGTAGAGCAAATTGCCAGAAATGATCAAGAGCGCCTCGCGCTTAAGGAATGGCAGCACAGGACCGAGGTATGGCAGCACAAGGCTGAGGTGAGATTCGACAAGATTGAGCAACGGCTTGCGAGAATAGAGGAAAGTCTTATTCAGCTGCCAAAGACAATTCTTCAAAGCGTCCTCGATCGGCTCCCACAGATTATTGTTCGAGATGTTCTCGAACAGCTACCCAAAGCAGTCAAGAAAGAGATCGGATTCACGTCTCCAACGTAGCTCGCGCCCACCTCTTCCACGCACTTACAAACAAAAATGCGTGACAGTGTTATCTGTCACGCATCAATTAAGCCGAGTCGGCATTCAACTGGTCCATCAAAATGCTAAGGAACTTTCTCTAAGGTTGCATCGACCGTAACATTCCCATCAGTACTTACGCTTATCGTCCGCTGCCAAGGCTTGAATCCTGATTTTTCAATAAGAATAGTGTGCTCTCCGGGCGCAAGCCGTAAGGTAGACGTTGTACTTCCTACGAATCTTCCATCGACTGAAATGTCACACGCATCGGGTGTTGACTTAACAAGGATTGTTGCGAGACCTGATGTCTCGTTGGTTGATCCGGAGGGCGATTGAGAAATATTAGTGGAAGATACCGTTTCTTTGTTACCAAACCTAGCTGGATCTAATGGAGTATTTGCGGCAACAAACGCGGTGATCTCCGTCCCTTTTGGGATGACAATATTTTTGCCCTTTATGAAGAAAAAGAGCGGGGCTGCAGGGAAAAACACTATCGCTGTCGCGACCACTGCTCCCGTCATCGCTCCCGTATGACTTCCGCCGCTTCCACCTTTCACCGCTCGTAAAGAGACCTTATCTCCATTAGCCAAACGAACATAATCAATATTGACATTTAGTTTTCCCGCACGTCCAAAACTTTTCTTAGTCCGTGCTTCCGTCACTGTGCCAATACCTGTACTGCCTTGGGGAATAACTACAACATTACCAACCTTAATGTCTTCGACAACTTCAAAGTCAACTTTATCGTTAAGCTTAGCTGTGGCCGATGAGAGGGTTTGCGAAAGGCGGAGTCTGACTGGTGTGTCTTCTGGCAGAAAACTGAACGACTCAGGTTTATCAACCCCACTCGCTGGCTGTTGACTTTGTGAAAAAGCCTGGTTGAAAGGGGTTGTGACAGAAATGGCTGCTAGAAGAGTAAGGGCAATGAGGTTCTTTCGCATGTTGCGGCTCCTTTTGTGCGGACAGTGTCCAAGCGGCGGGAGGATAACCCGTACATGGACAATCAGGCCTTCTGTTTTCCGCGGTGTTTTTTACGGAGGCACGCAACCAGGGAGCGGCTACTGCGCTAAACAGAAACTGCTTCTTTCTCTTGTTCTTCGACTAAATACGGTGTGACAGATACAACCTTCTCATCCGAGTCCTCTGCAAGGACGGCCTGGATAATCGGCAAGCTGAGCGAATGCTTCTTGGAAATTCCCGGGACCTCGTGACCAGCGGCGTAAACGGCATGGCGTCCATGTTCCTCATACCACTCGCCAAGGTTAGCGGTCTTGTGCATGTTCTCGATGATTTGCCGCCAACCAACTCCCGTGTTGTAAGCACAGAAGGAGATTTCGCCTTCCTGAGTGCCATAAGGAATTACGCACATCTCGGTGCGACGAAAATCATAGTTGAAGAGGTCCTGAAACCACATGCCTTCGACGCAGAGTACGCGCCAGATGTCATTAGGATCATCCTGGACTGCGGCCTTCATCCGGTCGTTGCGGTCTGAGCTGGAATTGGTGGACGACGGTTTGAAGAGATTCAAAATCTGTGAAATCGGAAATCCTTCAGGCGCTTGTTCAGCGTTGAAGTTTCGCAGGATCGCCATCCCGAGTTGCGCATAAGAGAGCTTCTTGCCGCGCGCTGTATCAGTGATGGTGCCGACGTCTTTCATGAATTGCTCATAGTCGAAAAACTCGAACAACGCCTTAAAGTCGCCGGTCTTGCGGTTGACTACCATCAAGGTGAAGATGCCGCAATTCGGATGGCAATTGCAGGAAGACCAGCCCCAGGGCGCGTCTGCGCCTTGCAGCATGTCCATCACGCTCGTGAATGCCGAGTAAGAAGAGAGCGGATACCAATCGCGCAAGGGTTGCAGTTGTCCACGAAGTTGATCCTTGAGATCGTGCGTCATACCGGCCAGGGTATAACGCTGCTTGATGCGCAACGCGTCGGAAATGTCTTCGTCGCGGCCCGTAAATGAAACAGGTTGGAACGCGATCGTTTGCACCTTGTCGATATTCTTCGCCGCAAACTCGACAATCTGCCCGATGCCATCGTTGTTGATAGTGTTGACAATGGTCGTAACCAGTGTGACTTTGATCCCGACGCTGGCGAGATTTTCAATTGCCTGCTGCTTCACATCAAACAGGTTGCCCACGCCGCGGTGGCGGTTTTTCTCCTCGCTGACGCCATCAAACTGAAGATACACGCCGTGTTGTCCGGCAGCCTTGGCTGCTCTGCAAAACTCAATGTCTTCGGCGAAGCGTATTCCATTGGTCGCGGCCAGGATTCGGTAGAAGCCGACTTTCTTAGCGTAAGCAACGGCCTCCAGATAATAAGGCGAAAGCGTAGGCTCGCCACCCGAGAAGAGAATGATGATCTGGCGCTTTGGTTTGAAAGAGACTGCGCGATCGAGAATGGCTCTGGTGTCTTCAAAGGTCGGCTCGTGAACATAACCAACCTGGTTTGCGTCCATGAAGCAGGGATTGCACATCATGTTGCAACGATTGGTAAGGTCTACAGTTAAAACGGCGCCACGACCAAACTTGATGTTAGATGTTCCGTGATGATGCACGTGCTTGTCTTCAGCGGCACGAAAGTCGCGTCCGAAGAAGAGCGATTCGATCCGCTCGAGAAACGCGGGGTCAGTCGCCATCACGTCGACAAACTCGCCGTGCTTCGGACAGGTCTTGCGCATCACAACCTGTCCGTTCTCTTCTACTATCTGAGCTTTGATTTCGCCCGGATGTTCGTTCATCAACGACTCGAGCGTGGTTTCGCCGCTGATGACCGCGTCGCGAACTTCTTTGACACAACGCGGACAGAGACTGTCGGTCTCGCGTGGGAAACCGAGCGGGGGCGAGGTGCGCTCGTAAGATTTCAGCAATGGTCCCGGTGCCCATTTGGGGCTAATGGCCTCGCCCTCAGGCAGCAGGGTGTTGACTGACTGAAAAGCTTTCCAGGCGACGTCCGAAAGACCGGAAAGCAGCTTGGAGCCCTTTACCCCGGTGAGCTTGCTCTTATCTGATTCTCCGCGGCGGAATTGATCGCTGAACAATTAGACCTTCTCCTCACGACGCCTGGATTCCCAGACGCAAAACATCAATATAAATGAATTATTTCTAAACAACTGCCGGCCTCGACGCAGAATAATACCGGCAATTTCCAACCGCGTCATGATAGTTGGTCTGTAGTGGCATGGCAAGGCAAAAAGCCTGCAGTTGTTTGAGTCCAAAGGGCTAACCGGTACCACGCCGGATACTTTTCAGGCTCCTTGGGCACCAGCAATTTCAGATCCCTGTCTCCCGAGTCTGCGTGAAAAAGTGTAATATCACGGCCGCCACTGGTCGGGATGGTTAACGCTCACGGGCCATGTAACGCAAACTGTTAGGTTGCGGACGGCTCATTGCCACTGAGCTGGGGGTTGACAACGGACGCAAACTAACGCTTCGCGTTACAAGATTCTCAGTAGCTGATCGATGTCTGAGACGAAACTATTAACTATCTCCGAGCTTGCCGCGCATGTCGACGGCCGACTGATTGGAGATGGAAACATTCATGTCGAGCGAGTGGCGGATATTGGCGCCGCCGGCCCGGGTGAAATTGCCTACATCGAGGATGAGAAGTTTTTTGAAGCTGGGAGGTCCAGCCAGGCATCCTGCCTGATAGTCTCCAAAGATTTTGTCGCGTCTCTCAAGGATCTGATAGTGGAACATGAGTTTGGGCCGGCGCTGATCGAAGTGTCAAAACCCAAACTGGCCTTCGCTTTGGTAGCCGAACTGTTACATCCGCAAAAACGTCGCGAGCCATTCGTCCACCCTTCGGCGGTGATCGCGGCCAGCGCTGATATCCACCTGACCGTTTTCGTCGGCCCGCATGTTGCAATCGGAGAAGGCACCCGCATCCTCGCGGGTACTCGCATTGAAGCCGGCGTGGTCATAGGCGATCACGTCCGGGTCGGTCGCGACTCAATGCTTCATCCCGGCGTTACGATTTATGACGATGTAATGATTGGCGACGGGGTAATTCTGCATGCGGGGGTGTGCATCGGTGCGGACGGCTTTGGCTATGTGCGCGACGACATGGGTTATCACAAGTTTCCGCAAAGAGGGACGGTCATAATAGAAGACGAGGTTGAGCTTGGGGCACACACCTGTGTCGATCGCGCCGCTTTAGGACGAACTCGAATTGGACGCGGGACGAAGATCGATAACCTGGTCCACGTCGGGCACAACTGCGATATCGGCGAGCGCGTGGTTATCGCCGCGCAAACCGGAATCAGCGGCAGCGTGATCATTGAAGACGACGTGGTGATCGGCGGACAGGTAGGTTTTGGCGATCACATTCGCGTGATGAGCGGAGCGGTGATTGGTTCAAAAGCGGGCGTGCTTCCCGGCAAGATTGTCCGGCCGGGCATGTGGTGGGGAATTCCGATTCAGCCGCTCGATAAATACAAGCGCTTGAACGCGCACGTAGCTCGTTTGCCGCAAATGAGGGAAGAGATTAAGGAATTGCAAAAGCGGCTTGAGGAACTAGAGAACGTTAGTCGCGATTCGTAGCTGGCGGGAGTTGCAAAGTTCCTGGTTGCTCTTCATGGCTTCGCCACCTGATGTGCGGTGGCGGCTTCGAGGCTGTGTCAAAACTCAGAAATCCCACCCACGGGAGTGGGTGGATTTTTCAGATCCGACCTACCAGAGGCAGCGCGGATTCTTTGGGAATCCCACCCACGGCAGTGGGTGGATAGTTCAAGTCCAGCCTCTCCCCGCTAACTTCCGATCACCACAGGCGGGATCTGAACAATCCA
>DASXQM010000050.1:0-2505 GCA_036507195.1 Pyrinomonadaceae bacterium
TGTATTCTGGCCTGTATCGTCGGGAGCATTGCCACTGGGCCCGGAATCTGCCGTGCCGCGCGCCTTCAGTCCGGTGGGTACGGATGAGTCAAACTGACGGCGCTCGTAGCCCGCGCTGTATCCTGCCTCGAAGCCTTGCTGATATCCGTCGCGATAGTCTTCGGCGGTACCCCACGCCTGGTTGTAATTCCGATCGCCGCGCTGGTACTCATCCTTGTTTTGATAATCACGCGGGGAATGGTCGGCAATGTCTCGGGAGCCGGCGCTGTACCCGTCTGAATAGCCAGTGCGGTACCCGCGTTCCAGGGCTGTAGACTGGGTCGTAGCCTCGTGGGGCGCGGCGTGCACTGCTGACGCTATCGACCACGAGGTCATGGTCAACGCGAGCAAAACTACCAGGGGAATTCCTAGATATTTCATTTGCTGTTCCTTCCAGAGATTAAGGCAATGGAGTCGCCGTAGTTGTCTTGGGAGAGCCAACATTGTGCAAATAGGATGCTATCACCGTAACCGCCGGACCAACAATTACTCAAACCTGTCTGGTACGTCCTAATCTAACATTCTCAGCGATCCACAGCGGGCTCGGAGTCGTTGAGATTATTCCCTTTCGGTACCATTCACCGCTGTGCTTGACCGTCTCTATTGTGCACCCCTAGACTCGAATAGTCTTGAAATGTCCCCCGGAGATTTCTGAAAGCATAACTAACCAGGCTCTCAGATGCCTATTTCGGGTTACTGGTTGGCGACGGATGCTCGACCAAGCCCGGTGCGGCTGCCGCGCCGAGGACCCCGGCTTGAATCACATGACAGAAACACGCAGGGTTTATCTGGATCACAGCGCAACGACGCCCGTGGACCGTCGGGTTGTCGAAGCAATGGTGCCGTATCTGATGGAAAAGTTTGGCAATGCGTCCAGCGTCCATTACTTCGGCCAGGAGGCCCGCGCGGCAGTCGATCGAGCACGGCGTGAGGTCGCAGCCCTAATTGGCGCCAGGGCTAATGAAATCGTGTTTGTTTCCGGCGGGACTGAGGCGAATAACCTCGCCATTCGCGGACTTTGCGAAGCCGCCACGGGTTATGCCGGTGGGAGCACTAAAGGGCATGTCATTACCTCCGGAATCGAGCATTCGTCGGTCAGGGGAATTTGCGAGGCGCTGGAAAAAAGCGGCTGGGAGATCACTCGGCTGCCCGCTTATGAAGAAGGAATTGTGCGGGTGCAAGACGTTCGCGCAGCGTTAAGGCCGGATACAGTGCTGATCTCAGTGATGTTGGCAAATAATGAAATCGGCACTATTCAGCCGCTTGCAGAGATTGGAGCGATCGTGCGCGAAGAACGCACGCGCGGACGACGCCAGCTCTGGCTGCACACGGACGCAGTGCAAGCTGCCGGACGGATTCCTTTGAACGTCGAAACGCTTAGTTGCGATTTGCTGTCACTCTCCGCACACAAGCTCTACGCGCTAAAAGGAACGGGAGCGCTGTTCGTCCGGCGTGGTGTACGTCTGATATCTCAGAATGTTGGCGGACATCAGGAACGGGAGAAACGCGCGGGAACAGAAGGTGTACCTGGCATTGTTGCCTTTGGCGCGGCCGCGAAACTTGCGCGAGAAGAGATGGAGCAACGGTCAGAGCATGATCAACGACTTCGGAACAGGTTCGAGGCCGGCCTCACTGAGCGCGTTGAAGATATCGTTTTCAACGGAGACCGCGAGCGGCGATTGCCACATCTTTCCAATATCTCGTTTCGCTTCATCGAAGGTGAAGGTTTGTTGATCAGTATGGATCTTCAGGGCATCGCAGTTTCGACCGGGTCCGCCTGCTCTTCGGGTACGCTGGAGCCGTCGCCGGTGATACGCGCGCTGGGTCGCAACGACGAACTCGCACGCGGTGCGATTCGTTTCAGCTTTGGTAAAGACAATACTGACGAAGACGTTGACTACGTACTCGAAGTTCTACCTCGCGTCGTTGAAAAGCTGCGTCGACTTTCGCCGCTCAAGAAAGTTCCTGGATTCGAGCTTCAAGTTTCAAGCTAATCCCACCGGCGTATTCCGGTAGAGTGGCGTTCATCTTTTCTCCTACGGACACACAAGTCAGAAGTCAGAGCTCGAAATCTTCCTTCATGTACTCTGAAGCCTTCAAAGATCACCTTGCAAATCCGCGTAACGCCGGCGAACTCCCGGACGCTAATGCCACGGGCGAAGAGTCCAATCCCGTCTGTGGCGATCGGATGCGCATGTCGCTACGGGTGCGCGAAGGTCGCATTGAGGCTGTGGGCTTTCTTGCCTATGGCTGCCCGCCAACGCTTGTCTGCGGCTCGATGTTGACTGAGCTGATCAACGGAAAGACAGTTGAAGAGGCAACGCGACTTACGCGTAAAGATTTGGTCGACGCTGTCGGTGGCCTGCCCTCAAGAAAACAACACGCTGCAGCGCTGGCTATCGAAACACTAAGAGCTGCGCTCTCAAGCGGGGGCGAGCCCACCTTCCCAACCCCGAGCTGATCACA
>DASXQM010000051.1:0-7067 GCA_036507195.1 Pyrinomonadaceae bacterium
TACTGGGTGAACGGAAGCGCGAGCGAGCGGATGCTAAATAGGTACGGCCCGGCAAAAGAATCGGCCCCAAATTAGACCGTGACGAACCCGGCTGAAATAAACTACGGAACAGCCCAACTTGACCCCGCAAGATCTCTGGCAGTCCACACGTCCACTAAGAGTCCAATAAGCGTTCCCGTGAGTCTGCTAAAGTGCCGCTAAGTGCTTTCCATGCCGCGAAGTTCCGTTGAATTACAGGCCGCTTCCCTTTCACGGCGGCGACACGGGTTCGACTCCCGTACGGGACGCCAATTATTTCAATCACCCACGAGATCTTGCCATCTCGCCGCGAGTCCAGAAACGTCCATTAACCCTAACGCACTAATGACTTTGGGTTCTCTCCATTGGCATTCAAGATCGTGCCGAAGGTGTGACGAAACGTGGTAAGAAAGAGTCTTCACGTCAAACTTTCGATCCGGGCTGCTCATAGCCGCGCAAGTGTTTGCATGAGCAATTGAGTGTTGGAAAGATCAGGTAAGACGGCGTCGGGCTCACAACGCAACAAGTCGTCGAAGGTGTATGAATGTCCGGTGGCCACTCCGATAGAACGCGCGCCAAAGTGACGCGCCCCAGCAATGTCATCTGGCGTGTCGCCGATCACGATGAACTGCGATGGCGCAAACTCACTTCGCAGGTGGGTGCTGATTATCCGTGCCGCCAATGGTGGTAGTTCGCGTCGATGATAAGCTTGATCCCCGAACGTTCCTGGAACATCAAAGTAGTCCGAGAGATCGGCTAAGTTCAGCTTGAAGTTGGCCGTAGACTGGAAACTGCCCGTTAGAATGGCCGAGCGATAGCGACGAGCCTTTGCGATTGTCTCCAGCGCTTCGCGCACACCTGGAAGCACATTGAATTGCGCTCCGTTCCTGATAGCTCGTTGAATCTCGCATAGATACTGATTCGAGATTTCGTGGGTGAAACTTGAAACATCCTCCCTAGTGAAACCGGCGCTGCTTAGAGCCTCAACGATGTATTGAAGGTCAGTCATGCCGGTTAGCGGCACCTTGTCAATTCGACCGGCAGTACCAAACACGTGTCTAAGTACCGCCTTGGTAGATTCTCGAAATGTATTGGGCGCAGAACGCATCAGCGTCCCATCAATGCCCCAGAGAAGGATGCGCAAATCACGATCATTGTCCGGTGGGGTGATTGTTGGTTCAGAGGAAACTTCCATTGTGGACCATAGATCTCGTGTGGGTAACAAATCGTCCGATTTCAGTGAGCGACGCCTTGAGGGTCTCTGGATTTGCCGGATAGACGAGGCGAAAGAAAATTGAACCGATGCATTTGTGACTTGAGGTTTTGTGGTCGTTCCGGCTTTCTTTAGATTGGCTAGTTCGCTTTTTGCTCGTTTGCGGGCTTGTTGCCTTCAGGCTTCATGAGGAACTCGTCAAACCAGGCAAAGATCTGACTCCACATGTCCCGGATATTCGGCGGTGATTGCATAATGTGGCCTTCACCCCAGTAACGTACAAACCGTGCTCGTTTGCTCTGACGGTACAACGCCGTAAAGAATTGCTCGCCTTGCTGCATCGGGACGAAATCCATGTCCCCTTGAATAATCAGCAACGGCGTTTCCACTCGGTCAACATAAAACAGAGGGCTGTTGCGGACGTACCTTCCCCAGTCCTTCCACGGCGGATTTCCCATGCGCGCCTGTCCTGTTTCGGCAAGACCCATCCGAAACGGATCCTCGTGCGCAAATGGTTCGTAGCGGAATCTCACATCGAAGATGCCGTACAAACTGACCAAGTCCGACAGTCCGGCCATGGCGACGGCAGCTTGAAATCGTTTCGTTTGAGTAATCAATCCGTACGTGCTGAATCCTCCAAAGCTTTGGCCCATGACTCCGACCCGTTTCGGATCGGCGATACCCATCTCGGCGAGCTTGTCCACTGCCGGCAACACGCCATTAGTCAGATCCATGTACGGATCACTGGCCTGGCCATCTGGCTTGAGCGGCATGCTGGGCAGCAGCACGACATATCCATGCGCGGCAAGCAGTTGCAAGTTGTATCCATGAGGTAAATTGAGCGAAGTCAGGCGCGAAGGGGCTTCTCCAGCCATCGATCCCGCGTAGACCCACGTGACCACAGGATATTGCTTGCCTTCCTGGTAGGCGGGAGGCAACAGTACCCACGCTTCGAGATCAGATCCATCCAGCGCTCGATACTTGATCTTCCGAGACTGCCCTTCTGAAATCTGTCGCAGAAAGACATTCGTCTCCAGGACCGTCGTGGTCATCCCTGAACTCACCTGCGAGAGCCACAAGTAAGTGCCCGTGCGATCATCCGCCTGGAGAATCGCTAGCTGACGATTCGGATCGTAATCGAGAAGGCTGGCAGTCTTGACTGGTTGGCTCACTGGGGTGATCCGTCCCGATACCAAATCGATCCGATACAGTTCGTTGATGAGACCTTTAGTGAAGGAAAGGATTAGTTGTTTAGCTGTGGTTGGCTCCGCGGTATCGAGTTTCGGCCAGGCAATCGAGGTGAATTTCGTTTCCATCGACTCGGTCAGATCGCGAGTGGCTGATCCATCCAGATAGATTCTCCACAGATGCCCCTCGGATAGTCCCACAAAAGAACGACCATCATCCTCGCCAATCAACTGACCGGGTGAACTCTTCATTCCTGCCGTGAGATTCCTCGCGGGTTGATCACCTTCAATCACCCACCAATCCCACCGATCTTTCTTATCCTGAATGGAGGTGGCCTTCGGCTTGGCGCGCACGATCAACTGATTCGTTCCGGACCAGATCATCGCTGGTTGGGCCATTGGTGTGGCAAGGAAATCCAGGTTCGGGCTCTTGACGGCACGGCACGCGCTATCAACGACGGTGCAGCGGAACACCTGCGGCAAAGAAGCCCGCGTGTCTGGGGCATACCCCATGAGCGCTATTTCCTGTCCATTCGGTGACCAGCGCAGTGATCCGGGTCGTACCTCTTCAACGCCGGTCAGGCTTTGCGAAACCACATTGCGTTGTGAATCGAGAAGGGCTACCTGGTGAAGCAGGTTGCTCGTCGGTTGAAGTAACTTATCGGGTTCCGGCTGACGCATACTAACCTGTCTCACAACCGCGAACTTTCGTTTATCCGGAGCTGGATGAATCCCTCTAAAACTCGTGCCCGAAGAAATGAAACTCAAGCCCGTCAGGACCGTGCGGCTCCCTTTGTTCAAATTGATGAGTAACAAACTAGCATGAGGCCGCTGCTCCATGGGCATTCCTTGACCACTATCGAGGACGTTAGCGGTGAGACTTTCTCCTTTCCAGGCCTTTGGCCATTCCTTAATTGCTGTCTCAGCAGCCTGCTTCTCTACCGCCATCGTCGTGGGGCGTCTTCCTTCGGACAACACACCGGCACACAAGAGCTCTTCATTTGAGATCCAGAAGATGTTGGGATTGCGAACACCTTCTACGCCCCGATCCGTCAATGGTCTAATTTTCCGCGTTGCTCGCTCCCAAACCCACAGCCGGACATTGTCACCGCCCTTGGTTGAAAGAAAGGCCAATCGTTGCCCGTCAGGCGACCAAAGCGGAGCCCAATACCCGGAGTCATCGCTTACGCCATTGGTTAGATTTTCAGCCCCACCACCCCGTGTGGAAACAAGCCAGATATCGGCATGGTCGTTGTTGATTAGATAATCCTGCTTGAACTGCTTGGCTGTTGCTTTGGCGCGCTTGACAACGTAGGCAAGCGACTCGCCATTAGGAGACAGCGCGACGGTTCCAACCTCCTCCAGCCGAAACAGATCATCGAGGGTGACTGCCCTTGTCGCATCAGCAGGTATAGCCTGCACGGGTTGGGCCACCGATACAGCAAGCAAGAGAATTAAGAGAATGTGGAAGGTGCCTCGCATCGCAGATTTCTTATCCGCAGATTTCGCCGATAGGCAGATTTTCATCTAACGGTGCGTCATAGAAGACATTCAAGAACGCTAGAAAATTATCTTCAGTCCCACTTGCCCCGATCGTGGACCACCAATCTGATATAAAGGATTCAGCCCGCCCAAGCCTCGCGACAACATTTGTGTTGATACATTCGTTCCAGTCGTGAATCCAGTTGGATCGGAAAAGTTCGGGTGATTGAAAATGTTGAAGAATTCAAATCTCAGTTGCAATTTCAGTTTTTCTTGTAGGCCGAATTCGCGTCTCATGGCCATGTCCACTTGCGAGGCATTGAAGAAACGCAGGCTGTTTCTCCGGAAGTTACCTATGGTCTCGTCGGGAGGATTAGTGAAGGCCGCGGTGTTGACCGCCTTCCCGCCGGGAAACTGTGCGCCGAAGAGTATCTGCGCAACTCCAGGAACAACGTTTGGCCGATTAGAAAGAAATAGCCCACCAATTCTGTTTGTCGCCTCTAGCGTTGTAGGCAAGGCGGTCCGAAATCGAACCAGGCCATCAAGTCCCCATCCTCTTGTGATCGCATTGATCGTCTGCGGTCCTCTGATAGCAGGAATGTCAACTGTTAAGGTTCCGCTCAGAATATGCCTTACATCGAAGTCAGAGGGCGCATAGTTGATCTTTGAACTTAGGAATGGGGAGTCCGTCCCAACGCTGCCTGTATCGCTGGATGAGTCATCGTAAGATCTACCGCACGTGTAGGACAGGAGTCCCTGGATGCCTTTCGAGAGACGCCGCTGGAACTGGAGCTGTAGGGCACGATAGTCTGACGTGCCGTCGTTGTTGTTAAGGCTATAAAAAATCGGGGCAGAACCAAATCCGGCGACGGGAGTAAACGATCTCACGAATCTCAAAAGCCGCCGGCCAGCCGCCCCAACGTACGAGATCGTCACACTCTGATTATTTCCAAATGATTGTTCCAGCGCCAAGTTCCATTGGGCGGTATAAGGCAGTTTCAAGTTTTGATCGGCAAGATAAAACTGTTGCGGCCTATCGGTCCCAAGTACGGGAGGCGCTGCCTGTGCCGGGGTAAGCGGATATGAAACGTTGCTAAGCAAGCTGAAGGCAAAGTACGGATAAATGCTACTGAATTCATTAGCCAGTTGTCCCGTTCCGAGATCGTAGAACAACCCGCCTCCACCTCTCAGAACAGTCTCGCGACCAGGCTTTTGCGAAATCTGAAGCGAGGCTCCGAATCTGGGCGCAAAGGCTGAATATTGTGTTTTATAGAGAGGAGTACCCGGCGGAGCGAATGTGGCTGGCGCTGTACCTCCCACTCCCAAAAGGATTGAAGGGTGCTGCCCATTCGCGGAATAGGGAGGAGGATTCAGATCCCAGCGTAACCCGTAGGTTAATGTCAACCTGTTATTTGTTTTCCAGGTGTCCTGCGCGAAAGCCGAAAAGTTATTAAACACAACAATGTTATCAACTAATTCGCCAGTGCTTTTTTGAACTAAGGAGAGCGTCGGCTGGGGCGAGACGCTGAAGTCGATTAAGGTGAAGTTCGAGCCATTTCTATTCAAGTGCGGAGTAATTCGCCGATAGTCCACTCCAAACTTAAGTTGATGGTTTGCTTTTATCCACGAAAGCGTATCTATCAGATTTAGTTGCTGTTCGAAATTGTTTTGTCCTACCCCGATCGAAATCATCCCTGAGCGTATGCGGGCGGGATTCATCACGTCCCAGATAGCGTTGGAGTTATTTCGGTTCCGCGGAGAAGTGAAGAGCAGTGAATCGTCTGGCAATATCGCACCGCCGAAATTATCAGACGTGCGAAACTGAGTTGCCCGCGCTCGACTCCAATTGAAACGCAAGTCATTGCTCAACGCGCTCGAAACCAACCACGTTAGTGCAAATGTTAGCGCATCGTTCTTGAAACTGTTGAATTGTATGGTGTTTAGAGCCCCAGTTCTCGCAGCTGTTTGAGACGGCGAGTGCTTATAAGTTCCGAACAATAAAAGCTTTGGGCTAAACGAATGGTCGATCCGGATATTGGTAGCATCCACATCTGATGGATTGCTATAACTGGCGGCAAACTGAGCGAGACCGGGTGCAACAACTGGCAGGTTAGGAATTGGGAAGGCATTAAAGAAGGGCTTCACTACCGTTGCCGCATCCTGCCTTGCTTGCATAGAAGGAACTCTTGCGATTGTGGTAAGCGGCTGGCGTAGTCGCAACCCTTCATAAGAAAAGAAAAAGAAGGTTCGATCTTTGCCGCGATGAAACGTCGGTCCACCTTCCCCAAAACCAGGCAGCGGAAGTGGTCCGCCTAAAACTCCTCCGAAATCATTCTGGCGGTTCTTTGCACGTGGAAATCCGCTGCGATTGGCAAACCAATCGTTTGCATCCAGGACGTCGTTGCGCAAATAGTCGAACAAAGTTCCGTGATACGCGTTCGTTCCTGAGCGAGTAAGCAGCGAAATCTGCCCACCAGGCGTTCTGCCAAACTCCGGGGCATAACTGGAGGTCTGAATCCTGAATTCTTGTAAAGCGTCTACGGAAACCAGACTGTTTGTCCCACCCAGTGCTGTCAGACCGGGTAAAGATCCCGTTCCGGACTGGCCTACAAATCCGGTCGTGCTGGTGGTAATTCCGTAATTCGCGCTGACACCATCGACGGTGAAATAGTTGGCATTTGTCCGCTGGCCATTGACACTAAATTGGCCGCCGGTGTGAGAGTTATTGCCGGTAGTTGCAAAAACCACGCCGGGCGTCAGCGATATCAGCGATTGCAGACTTCGGCCATTGAGCGGCATGTTCCCCACGAACTGCCGGTCAACAACCGTAGCAACGGCAGGTGACTCATTAATCAGCGGCGCTTCACCCGTTACGACGACAGTTTCGGTAACGTCACCAGTTTGCAGCGCAATTTGTATCGTTTTTCGATCGCCTACATTGAGGATTACGTTATCGATCTGCACAATTTTGAAACCATCGTGCTGTGCTCTAACGGTGTAAGCACCGGGCTGAAGTAGTGGCGCCGTGAAATCGCCGCCATCGTTCGTCACCGCATCGCGCTTCAGACCAGTCGCATTGCTGACAATCGTAACGTTGGCGTTAGGGACGACGGCCCCATTCTGATCGGTGACGGTGCCGCTAAGGGTGGCAGTTGCTGTCTGCGCGA
>DASXQM010000052.1:0-33800 GCA_036507195.1 Pyrinomonadaceae bacterium
CCGATCACCACAGGCGGGATCTGAACAATCCACCCACTGCCGTGGGTGGGATTCAAAAACTCGGTCACCGCTGTTTGTAGCCCGGACTTGAACCATCCACCCACTTCCGTGGGTGGGATTTCTGAGTTTTGACACAGTCTCTACCGCGAGGTGGTACTTCGTGCCACAACGGTGAATGGGGGTCATTCTTTCTCAACTAGTCCAAATTGGATCGGTACCGCCACACAGTCTGTGCGTGACTGCGCAAGGCAACCAAGCGGGCGTGATGTATCATTACCCAAACTCGGGGTCACAACTAATACAAGTGGACACCATCATCGAAAAGCTGCGGGGAGTGGTTGACAGTAACGCCGTGCTCAGCGAGCCGGACGAATTGCTTGTCTACGAGTGTGACGGGTTACCACAACACAAATACCGGCCGCGCGCCGTCGTCTTCCCTTCGTCGACTGAAGAGACTGCAGCGGTGATGCGCATTCTCGCCGAGGCGCGCGTGCCTTTCACGCCTCGAGGCGCCGGCACAGGTCTGTCCGGCGGGGCGCTGGCACTAAACAATGGCGTAGTGATCGAACTGGCGCGCATGCGCCGGATCCTGAAAGTCGACGAAGCCAATCGCACTGCCGTCGTCCAAACCGGTGTTGTGAACCTCCACGTCTCGCGTGCCGTCGCTCACCTGGGCCTGCACTACGTCCCCGATCCATCAAGCCAGCCTACCTGCACGATCGGCGGAAACATCGCGGAGAATGCCGGCGGCATTCATTGCTTGAAATATGGCACAACTACCGATCATGTTTTGGGGTTGCGTGTTGTTTTGGCGGGCGGCGCGGTGGTCGATCTCGGCGGGGCAGGAACAGAACAATCAGGTTACGATCTTCTCGGTGTCTTCATTGGTTCGGAAGGAACGTTTGGTATTGCTACCGAAGCAACGTTACGGCTGGTGCCGATTCCTCCCGCTGTGCGCACGCTGCTGGCGGAATTTCCTGAAGTCAACGACGCCAGCCACGCGGTCTCGGCAATCATTGCGGCGGGTGTAATGCCGGCGGCGCTGGAGATGATGGATCGCGAGATCATTCGGGCCGTAGAGGCAAGCGTATTCGCCGCGGGTTTGCCCCTGGACGCCGGCGCTGCGCTGCTTATTGAGCTCGACGGAATTGAAGCCGGACTCGATGAGGAAGCTGATCGGGTAACGAGTATCTGCCTGCAATACGGTGCGCGTGACTGCCGCCGCGCCCGGAACGAGAACGAAAGAAAAAAACTTTGGGCGGCGCGCAAGGGTGCGTTTGGCGCTATCGGTCGCATCTCGCCCGATTCGATGATCCAGGACGCGGTTGTGCCGCGCTCGCGCCTGCCGGAGGTGCTCGACTCTGCTTATCGGATCGCTTCCAGATATCAATTGCGCATTGCTAACGTCTTCCATGCCGGTGACGGCAACCTCCATCCGTTGATCTGTTTCGATTCCCGATCTCCCGATGAAGTGCATCGAGTTAAAGAAGCAGGGCGCGAGTTGATGGAAACCTGCGTACGCGCCGGCGGCAGCATCACCGGCGAGCATGGCGTCGGCTTTGACAAACGCGAACTGCTGCCGCTTATTTTTTCCGAAGCAGACATGGATACGATGTTACGCGTGCGTTTAGCTTTTGACCCGACCGGCCTGTGCAACCCCGGCAAGATTATTCCTATGTTGCGCGGCTGTGGCGAAGCATCTCAAGCTAAGTCCAAAGTCCAGCGTCCAACGTCCAAATTCATATCAGAACCGGAAGCGACCGGGTCTCAGGTTCAGCCCCACGTCCAACGTCCAATGCCCAATGTCCTATCAGAACCGGTAGCGACCGAGTCGATCGCAACGGAATCGTCTGCTGCGCTACATTCGACTAACTTAGGTCTGCCGGACACTCAATTCCGTGCGAAATTTGATCCATATAGCGCTCATCAGCAACTAGCTCGGATTGTGGGTGAGGCAAACATATCCGCGGCTGTACATCTGCCTGCGGCGCTCATCGTCTTGCCTGGCTCGACAGCTGAAGTTTGCGAAGTCATGAAGCTAGCCTGGAGCAAATGCTGGGCGGTTGTGCCGGCGGGCTCGATGACCTGGCTTGACGCCGGCCAACCGCTGAATGACATCAACGTCATCCTGAGCACACAAAGACTGAATCGCATCATCGAGCACGAGCCTGCTGACCTCGTGGCCATAGCGGAAGCGGGCGTCATGCTCAAAGACTTCAATGACGCACTGGCGGAGAAGGGCCAATGGCTGCCGCTTGATCCACCTGATGTAGAGAACGGGAGCGCTACAATTGGCGGCGTCGTTGCCACCGGCCTTGGCGGCGCGCAACAGTTTGGCTACGGCGCGCCCAGACGACATGTTATTGGAATGAAGGTTGTGCTTGCTGATGGCAGCCTGATCAAAGTTGGCGGCCGCGTTGTCAAGAATGTCGCCGGTTATGATCTTTGCAAGCTATTCACCGGCAGCTATGGCACGCTTGGAGTAATCGTTGAAGTTAACTTCAAACTAAGACCGCTTCCGTTTAAAACGAGCACCACAATAGCGTGGGGTAATCGGGAAGATCTTCTTGTGGGGGCAAGGCGAGTAATCGACTCTCGGCTGTTCCCTGTTGCCGTAGAACTTGTTTCGCCGCGTCTCGCCTACGAACTTGAATGGTCGGAAGGAAGGGACCATTTGCTTCTGATTCGATTTGCGGGATCCTTAAGCGCCGTTAATGAACAAACAAGAGCGACTGCCGAACTCCTTAAAGAAAAAAATGCTGGTAAACCTGGTCCGCTCGTGCCTGAGGATACAAATATCTGGAATACTCTGGCTGCGTTTCCGTTGCAATTTCGCGGCAACCTGGTTTGGCGAGTTGGCTTGCAACCCGCGGACGTAGGATCGTTTCTGGAGTTATTAGATCAATCCCGACCCGGTGAATCAATGTGGCAGGCAGGTGTTGGCGATGGCCGTATCCGCGTTGTTGAGCGCCTAGAGCATGCGGGCAATGAACCCCAGAGACTTCCGAGCGAACTGGTCAAACGCTTTGAGGAGCTAAGCGCGAACGCACAAAGTCTCGGCGGAGCACTTATTATTGAGCATGCGCCGTCTGAAATAAGAGCGCGTGCGAATGCCGGGAGAACTTTGGTGACCTCGGCCGGCTTAATGAGGAGAGTCAAACAGCAACTTGATCCCAATGGGATCCTTTCCCGAGGACGCTTTGGATTTGAAACTACCCTTTCTCATTCGCACCCGGCTTCAGCCAGGTGACAATGGTTCAATAAGAAAACCATCATGAATATTAGACAACACACCGGGAGTCGCATAGTTCTTACTCTTGCGATCGCACTTACGTTCATAGTTTCACCGTTCGTCTCGGTTAGGCATCAGGTGGTCCCCACTGCGCTCGCGGCTTCGCGAGAACCGGTTCGTGCAAAGCATGGAATCGTTGCTTCAACCAATGAAATCGCGTCGCAAGTTGGTGTCGACATAATGAAACGTGGCGGCAATGCTGTCGATGCCGCGATCGCGGTTGGTTTTGTGCTCGTGGTTACTCATCCGGCTGCCGGCAACCTGGGTGGCGGCGGTTTCATGATGATTCGTCTAAAGAATGAAAAGACAACTGCGATCGACTATCGCGAAATGGCGCCGGCTGCGGCAACTCGCAACATCTATCTGGACAAGAGCGGCAACCTGATCCAGGGCGAAGGTGGTTCACTTGTGGGCTATCGCGCAGCGGGTGTCCCCGGCACGGTACGCGGCCTGGAGTTGGCTCTGAAGAAGTATGGCTCCGGAAAACTTACCTGGGCCCAACTGATCGAGCCCGCCCACCGGCTTGCTACTGGGTTCACGGTGACTTACGAGCTCGCGCGATCGCTGCGGGGCAACAGCAGTTACCTTTCGCAGTATGAGGAAACTAAACGGATCTACCTCAACGACGGAAAGTTTTACAACGAAGGCGATACATTTCGACAACCGGACCTGGCCGCTACTTTCGCTCGGCTACAAAAATCCGGGCCAAACGAATTCTATACTGGTCAGACAGCGAAAATGATTGTGGCTGACGTTAAGCGTCATAACGGCCTGATCACCCTGGCAGACATGGCCGGCTATGAGGCGAAGGAGCGGGAACCTTTGCGCGGAAGCTATCGTGGTTACGAAGTGATCTCGATGCCGCCGCCTTCATCAGGTGGCGCGGTCCTGATCGAGATGCTGAACATTCTGGAGGGTTATGATCTTAATAAGATGGATCCATCCTCCTCTGAACGCTATCACCTGATGACGGAAGCGATGCGTCGCGCGTTTGCGGATCGGGCCGAGTTTATGGGTGATAGTGATTTCGTAAAAGTACCGGTAGCGGGATTAATCGATAAATCTTACGCCGCGAAACTTCGGGGTACCATTAACCCCCAACAGGCATCGCCGAGCGTGGAAATTCACGCCGGGCAACCCACGGGCTACGAATCTGAAGAGACCACTCATTTCACCGTTGTTGATGCAGAAGGAAACGCGGTGGCGAACACCTATACGCTAAACAACTCGTACGGTTCAGCGGCAGTGGCGAAAGGCACGGGAATACTTCTGAACGACGAGATGGATGATTTCGCTGCCAAACCCGGCACGCCAAACCTGTATGGATTAATCCAGGGCGAACGCAACGCCGTCGCGCCACGGAAGCGGCCGTTGTCGGCGATGACTCCCACCTTTGTGCTACGGAAAGATCGCAGCCTGTGGTTTACAATTGGCAGTCCCGGCGGTCCAACAATTATCAATACTGCGCTCTGCGTCATCACCAACATTATTGACTATGGCATGAACATTCAGGAGGCTATCGACTTTCCGCGAATTCATCATCAATGGCAGCCTGATGAGTTGGTGTTTGAACCTTATGGTCTATCAGGCGACACGCAGAAGGCTTTGGTCTCCCTCGGCCACAAACTCGCCAGGCCACGCTATCTCGGCGACGCAGAAGGCATCTTGATTGAAGAAAAGACCGGCGTACGACTCGGCGCAACCGATCCGCGCCGAAGCGATGGATTGGCGGTGGGGTATTAACTCTCCCACATCAGAACCGAGGAGCTTTGCTCGTCTGCGACAAGCAGATAACGAGATGAAAGTGTGTGCGTCGGGGCAGTAGCCCGACTGTTAAGGAGGGCTCTGGCGGTGCGAATCAAGCCCTCCTTAACAGTCGGGCTACTGCCCCGGTCTCGGTTCCGCGAAAATAAACGGATTCACGTTGCAACCTAAACAAAGCAACTTAATCAATTCGGACTTGCCGGTACTCTTGCAGGCCGAGGAGCAAAAGCTACTCGCCTGCATACACTGCGGGCTGTGTCTAGAGGCGTGTCCCACCTACGTCATAACGGGTGATGAAAACGATGGACCTCGTGGGCGTCTTTACCTGATGCGAGCTGTCGGTGAAGGCAGGCTCGCTAGCGATTCGCAAGCTTTTGAGCGGCATATTGATCGGTGCCTCGGCTGCAGGGCTTGCGAGCAAGTTTGCCCAGCGGGTGTCGAGTATGGACAACTTCTCGAAGCCGCTCGCGGGGAGTTATTCGCGGCTGGGGCAAAGCGAGGGTTCAGCTATGGATTATTGCGCCTTGTGCTCAAACATATCTGGCTCCATCCTGCGCGCTTGAGGTTTGCTTTTGCGTTGACTCGGGTTTTTCGTGACAGTGGTATGCCACGCTGGTTGCGGAAATCCGGACTGGCGAAACTGCTTTCGCGGCGATTTGAATTCGGACTGGCATTACTCGACAGCTCATCCCCCAAACGATTCAAGAAAGCAAGCGCGCAAACCAAACACCAGGGACACAGTGAAGAGGCGGATCGCAACGCGGGAGGGAACCCTGACTCAGCCGCGCACACCATGCTCTTTACGGGCTGCGTGGGCGCTGGACTCTTCTCGCGAGTAAACGAGGCAACCACTCGCGTACTCCAGGCAAATAGTTTTGTAGTGCAGGTACCCTCCGCACAGGTCTGCTGCGGAGCGTTACACGCGCATGCCGGCGATCTCGAGGGCGCGCGCATGCTCGCCCGCAGAAATATCGCAGCGTTTGACGCCGGAGAAACGGATCCAGGCGTGCCTGTTATTACGAACGCGGGTGGTTGCGGGGCGATGCTCGCATCTTATGCACACCTGCTGGCCGGCGACGAGGTGTTTGCCGAGCGGGCACGCAAATTCAGAGCGCGCGTTCGTGATGTCAGTCAGCAATTGGAAACCAGGGAGATAAAGCGGGGCGCGGGCGCAATAGAAGAGCCTGTAACTTACGACTACTCGTGTCATTTGCTTTACGGACAACATGCCGGAGAAGCTTCCCTTAAAATAATGGGAGCCATTCCCGATTTGAAATTGGCGCGGCTTGAAGGTTCCGAAAGATGCTGTGGCGGCGCGGGTATTTACAACCTGCTCGAACCAGATTTGTCCCGGAGTGTTTTAGAAGAGAAGCTTGCGGAGATTAAGAAGACCGGGGCGAAACTCCTGGCGACTGGTAATCCCGGCTGCCAGATGCAAATAGGCGCCGGCGCGATTATTTCAGGAATGGATCTTATTGTTTGTCATCCAGTCGAATTGCTGGACGAGTCGTACGCGCGGGCGGGAATGTACGAAGACCAGTAATGAGTAATGAGTAATGAGTATTAGCAGGTTTTGGTTAGTCTTATTTCTGACTTTTTTAATTGCAGGTGTCGTCTGTGCCCAAACCGACGAACGCAAACTCGAACAGATGCGTACATATTACGAGGATGCGCGCACCTTTGAGAGTAAGGGAAACTGGGTCGAGGCTGAAAAGGCGTGGCGGGCCGTGTTGAATCTTGCTGCCGACGACGCCCGCGCATGGACCAATCTCGGCGTCGCTCTGAATCGACAGAATAAGGATGACGAAGCAGTCGCAGCCTGGAAACAGGCAATTGCCATCGATCCTAAACTCGCAGGGCCTTACTTCAACGTTGGCCTCACACTGGTTCGAAGAGGCAACTACACCGATGCCTTACATCCACTTCGTCGCGCTCTTGCAATCGAGCCTGAGAATGACGGCGCGCGGCGTGCCCTGGCTGTGGCGCTGATAGGAGTTGAAAAGTACCCGGAAGCTACGCGTGAACTGGCGCAATTGCTGGCGCACACGCCGCGTGATGCTACTCTGCTTGAAATGGCGGCCGAGAGTTTGATGCGCCAGTATCGCTATGCCGAGGCAACCTTGGTATTACGCAGGCGTCTTGACCTTCCGGATGCGACAAGTCGATTGTGGGCACAATACGGCGATGCTCTCGATGGGGCCGCCCGCACCCCAGAGGCTGCCGACGCGTATCTTAAAGCCGTGGAACTCGAACCGGAGTCAACTCTGTTTCGCTACGGCCTTGGCTATCTCCACTGGAAACTTTATCGCTACGACGAAGCTGAAAGTGAACTGCTGGAGGTCCTGCGGCGTGATTCAAAAGACCCGCGTGCGGCCTTCACACTCGGCGACCTTTACTTGACGAAGGGTAATGCCCAGCGCGCTTTGCCCCTGCTGGAAGCGGCCGCTACGGCATATCCGAATGAGTTTGATACCAGGTTTGCGCTTGGCCGCGCACTGGTTCTCACAGGCAATTCAAAACGCGGACTTGAGGAACTGCGCCTGGCAGTCAGGCTTGATGATTCGATTGCTGACGGTCACTTCCAACTGGGACGCGCTTTGATGCAAGCGGGATTAAAGGACCAAGGTAAGCGGGAACTGGAAGTAGCGCGCGATCTGAACGAGAAGAAACGCGCGGTAGAAGGCGAACGCTTTCGCAAGAAACTGCCCTAACGGAGCCGCAGTAGAGGGATACCGCCTCACGCCTGGAACGCTACGCGTCCACCAACAATACTAAGACGTACTGTTCCCCCACTGTCCAGCGCAATAAGATCCGCTCGCTTCCCTTCCTCAATTGAACCGCAATCCTGCTCCATTCCCAGCAACCGCGCCGGATTAGCCGCAGCCATTTTTGCCACGTCAATTTCAGAAACACCAAGCGACTGCATGAAGCGAACAGCATCAAGCATCGTGATAACCGAGCCGGCGATAGCGCCTCGCAAATTGCTGGTGCGGCCGTCTCTGACAGTTATCGTTTCTCCCCAAATCTCATAATCGCCATCGCCCAGCCCCGCTGCTGCCACCGCATCGCTTATTAGCGATAAACGATCCGCGCTCTTTAGTTTCAGAAGCAGTCGTAACATTTGCGCATCAAGATGAATACCGTCTGCGATCAGGTCGCAGGTAACGTCATCGCGCGAGAGTCCCCAGCCGACGGGCCCCGGCGCGCGATGATGGAGCGGCGCCATTGCATTCATGAAGTGAGTCAGGTGGCGAGCGCCCGCCTCAAATGCCTTATCAAGTAGAACGAAACTGGCGCGCGTGTGGCCTATCGAGATGATCCAACCGCGCCGGCTCAACTCCAACAATAGATCGAGACCTCCCTCGATCTCCGGCGCCACGGTGATCATATGTTTGGCGCTCTGCTGGCGGATAAGAGGAAGATCGTCGAGGTCAACAGTGCCGGAAAATGATCTGAAGAACTGGGAACGCAACGCGCCACACTGGGCCGAGTTGACGAAAGGTCCTTCGTAGTGGACGCCAAGGATTCGCGCGCCACGCTCGGAATCTGTGGCGTCCTCAATTGCCTTAATTGCACGTGCGTAGTCTGCAGCCGGAGCAGGTACAAGCGTCGGCAACCAGCCAGTCACGCCCCGCGTTGCCAGGAATTGCGACACCTGGCCGAGATCGGCTGCGCTCGCCTGCATCGTATCAACACCGACAGCGCCATGGATGTGTACATCGATGAATCCCGGCAGGAGCGTTAGGCCGTCGAGGTCGATCATGGAATCCGCAACTGGCAGATCGTTCGTCGTAGACTCAAAGAGACCAGCAATGCGATCGTTATGAATTAGCAGGCTGGCATGCTCGGCGATTCGTTCAGGGAGAACTATGCGGGCATCTCGCAGCAGGGTTGTCGTCAGGGGTGGTCCTTTCAAGGTTTACCGTTGCGGCCTTCGCTGATGTGTCGCTCTACTGTATTGATAAGTACGTTTAGACGCTCATCTGTCGCGCGTCCATTCTCGCTTACTTCCGCTATTTTTTGTCCCAACGTCGCGATCTCTCGTTCGTGAATTTCAGCAATAGAAAGCAAAGCGCGAATACCTTCTTCGGTTCGCGTCCATCGTTCCTCACTTCGCGTCCATCGTTCCTCAGCAGCCTTCTGAGCCTGCTTCTGAGTTTCCTGAGCCTCCTTCTGCGCTTGTGAGAGGGCATCAATCTTCGCAGAGGCCTGCGCCTGCTGGTTAACGATGAACTCCATCGCTTTCTGCATTTCTTCGTTGGTCATAAGTATCTTCCTTCGATTGATGCTTCTAAATGGCCCGCCATGAGAAAGCATTGTAGCACCGCCGCTGACGGTTTTTAGGCAGATGTGGGCTTCTTTAGACGACATGCCCGCGACGCACACTCAAACGTCGCGGGCTCATGTCGGAACAAATGGGTTTGGCGTTAGAAGGAGAGCTTCGCGCCAAACTGAAACTCGCGCGGCAAACGCGCGCCCGAGGGTCGGCCAAACGTCAGCGAATTGGCAGCCAGAACCGTTCCCACACCCGTGAACTGCGTGTGGTTGAAGACGTTGAAGGCCTCGGCGCGCAGTTGCAGCCGAACATCCTGCTCACGGTCGAAATAGATGTTCTTTGTCAGGGTCAGGTTTGTCTGATTGCGACCGAACAGTCGGGAGAAGGCCCGAGGCGCGTTCCCATAAGTACCCGCTGCAGGAGCAGCAAACGCGGCCGGGTCGAAAATGAAGGGGAGTCCAGTCAGTGGGTCAATAGTCCCGGCGACCCCTCCGTTGGGATCGGATATGACATTCGGATAGAAGCCGGCTACGGCCGAAGCGGGAAAGGTCGCCGCATTGGCCACCCTGGCCACCGGCTGCCCGGAGGCGATATCAGTGATGCCGGCGATCTGCCAGCCGCCCAGGAGCGTGCGCTTCCATGGGTTGGGGTCTTTGGTAAAGAACGGCAACTCGTACACGTAACTGGACGAGAAAATGTGCGGACGAGAGGTGCGAGCCTCAGCGTATTCCGCGCGGAGGTTGAGCGGATTCTGCGGAATGTCGACCGCGTCACGGTCGTTCGTCGAGTCGGTCAAGGTCTTGCTCCAGGTGTAACTGCCCGTCAGGCTGAGGCCATTGCCGAAGCGGTAGTTTATTGACGATAGCATTCCGTGGTAACGCGACTTGGCACTCGTCTCGCGCATGGTGATTGTGCTATAGCCGAGGAACGGCCGCACGGTGTTAGCGTTAGCTAACCCAACGCGGTTCACATCCGCCACCTGCGGGTAGTTAATGTTCAACCCCCGGATTAGATGGTCGCCTTTCGTGCCGACGTAAGATAAGTCCACGACGGCATTGCGGAAGACTTCGTGCTGGACGCCGATGGACCACTGCTGAATCTCCGGCGTCTTGAAGTCAGGCGCGCTGGCTATTAGGGCCCTGACGGGCAGCGCGCCAAGGGCGCCACCGCTCGGATTAGAAAAGGAAACGCCCGAGCCGCTAAACACCGCCGAATTGTTGAAGGGCGGGTTTACGAAGGCATTCTGCTCGAAGATACCGACGAGCGGCTGGTCATAGTAGAAGCCGTACCCGGCGCGGACGATCGTCTTTCCCTTCATGAATGGATCCCAGGCGACTCCGACGCGGGGGCTGAAGTTATTCTTGTCGGATGGGTAGATGGAATTGCCAAAGCGAGAGGTGCTACCGGCTACGGCGATACCGTTCAGCTCGTTGCCGGTTCCGCGGACCAGCGCCGTGCAGGCGGCGGTGGTGCAGGTCGGCGCGTTGGCGCGACTGTATAGCGTCGGGTCGAAAGACGTGAGCACGTTGTTGGCATCAGTAACCGGCACGAAGTACTGATAACGCACCCCTAAATCAAGCGTCAGGTTAGGACGCATTTTCCAGGTGTCCTGCACGAAGAACTCGCGACGGCCGAATTTGAGATTGACTGTCACATCGCGCTGGTCTTCGCTATAGCTGTCGGCCCGGCCCAGAAGAAAGTCGGCGAAGGCAATGCCGGTCTGGGTCAGACTAATCGTGCCCGAAGTGCCCCGCGAGCGAGTACCTGCGAAAGAGAAGATGCCCTGCGTGGCGTTGTTAGCGTTCTCATCCTTTTTCTCCCATGATATCTCACCGCCGAACTTCCAAATGTGGTTGCCCCTGATCCAGGTGGCGACGTCGCGAACGACCTGATTCTTGTAGACGATGTTGAAGCCCTGCAGTGTGGTGATATTGGCGATGGCGCTGGTGAAGGATATACGTGGAATGACGCCGGCATTGTTCTCGGGAAAAACTTCCGGAATAGATGACACACCGGGGTAGTCAGACTTGCGGCTGCGGCCGACGACTTGCGAGCCGATGAGGTTCGAGGAGAAGTTGTATGTTGCCTCGTTGACGAACATTGGCGATAGCACGCTCGTAAGCGAAACCGCAAAGGTCTGGCCCGGGATCCGCGTGTCGGTCGTAGTAAGGTTTGGCAGGTTCGTATTGGCAAAGAGACCGCCAGGCTCCTGCGTCTGGTTCAGATCGTGCGTGTAACGCCCGAACAAGCGGTGGTTCGAATTGAAGCTGTGATCGACGCGAATCGTCTCCTGGCGTGTTTTCAAGGCGTTGATCGGTGAGAAGGTAAAAGTGTTCAGGCCGCTATTGGGCAGTGGATAAGCCGTCAGGAGCGCAAGAGCTCGCGGGTCGAAGTCGCTAGACGGAACAAGATTCCCTGCGTAGGCCCGGCCGTCCGAAAAGCGGAAGACCATGCCGGCGCGTGCCTGGACTGTTGAACCATTTGTATCGGTAACGAAAAGTGGTGTATTCGTGCAAGTTCCCGTGCCTGGAGTGGTGCAACTTCCCGGAGTTGCTGCGCTCGTGCGGAAAAGCGGCAGTCCAATCGCCCCGGAGAAATTGCCGTTGCGCTCAGCCAAGCTCGGAACAGTGGCCGTCGCCGAAGTGATACCGCGCGTGATTCGGCGCTGCTCCTCGGAGAAGAAAAAGAAAGTTTTGTCCTTGCCGCTCCACGTGGAGCGCCCGCCTTGGCCGAAACGCGGGAGCGTGACGGGGCCGCTAAAAGTGGCGCCGAAATTGTGGTAACGAAGGCGCGGAGTCCGCGCGTTGGGCGTGCCGTCGGCGCGACGGCCGAGGCGGTTATTGAAGAATGTGTTCGCGTTGAAGCGGTTATTGCGTGCAAAGTCATAGATCGAGCCGTGGAAGGCGTTTTCTCCGCTCTTTGTCACCAGCGTCACTGTGCCGCCACCCGAACGTCCAACCTCGGCGGTGTAGTTCGAGGTCAGCACCTTAAACTCCTTAATCGAGTCGATGGTCGGTGTTGAGAGCAGTGTGATGTTAGAGCCGACGTCGGTGTTTGACACTCCGTCGACGAAAACGTTAACCGCGTTGCGGCGCATGCCGTTGATCGAGACGTCGAATCGGTTGGCCAGTCCGAAGCCGGTCTCGTCGTCCAGGCTGGAGCTGACACCGGGGGCGAGCTCAAGCAGCTTGGTAAAGTCGCGGTTCTGGAGCGGTATCTCCAAAACCTGCGTGCCGGAGATTAGGGTTTGTCCGGTTGGGCTGTCCTGAACGACTTGTTCCTCACCGGTGACCGTGACGACCTCGCTGACATTGCCGGCCTCCAGCGCCACGTTAAGTTGTCGACGGTCTTTCGCGTTCAGCACCACACCGGTCTCGACGTGTTTCTTGAAATTCGACTGCTCAGCTGAAAGCGTGTAGGTGCCGGGGCTGAGCGGCGTGACTACGTAGTTACCATCTTCGTTCGTCTGCACGCGTCGCTCCTGGCCGTTCGCATTGTTGGTGATGATAACAGTCGCACCGGCGACCACGGCGCCGGCGGCATCGGTCACTTGACCGGTTACTGTGGCCGCAGTCTCTTCCTGCCCTAGTGCAACCCTGCCAGGACTCAGGAAAAGCATTACGGCAAGTAGGAGAACTGGCAGGATGAATCTGAAATGCTGCTTCATGGGGGTTCCTCTCGTCTATTGTTTGAAATGAAAGCTGAAGTTGTTTGACTTCCCGATGGAGAAATAAGTTATACACTGCGCGGCCAAGTGGAACAAGGAATTTTCTTGCACACGAAAGCGCGCTGCGATATTTGACGCGCGGTCGCTGCTACTCATCTCCATGTCGATTAGGATTACTTCCACCGCTCAACCTTCCGAAACCTAGGGTGATGCGACCGCACTCGATCCAAAAGCGGCGTGGCTCACTCGCTGTAGATAAGCGCCATCAGGATTAAGCTCGCCCGGTCTGGTAGTAAAATCGTAAGAGAAAAGAATTATGCCTTCCGCCCCAAGTATGCGAGCCGCATTGATCTTCTCCACCGTCGATTCCGCCGGGATTCGATATGCTCCGATTCCGGCCCAAACGCGCCGGCGTGCCGCATGAGCGCTCGTGGTCGCGATTTCGATCTGCTTCTGAAAGATGGCGGTGTCCGTTGAATAAGCCATCGGGCACGCGACGTCCAGTATCCCCAGGGAAAGCCAGCGGCGCCAATCCTGGAATCTACGCGCGTACGCGTTCTCATGATTGGCAAAGACCGCGGCCGAAACCGTGACCTGTGGTTTCCGCTTTTTGACCCCCCGATAAATCCGCTGGACGAGCATAGTGATCTGCTCGCGCTGAAACTCGCCAAACTTGTCCGCGTAGGTTTCAGCTGCAGCGAGAGGGTTACGTTTCGACGACTGTTTGAGCTGACTACGCTCTTCTTTGGAGAGCCGGGGCTCCAGCCACTTTTGGAAGTTATTCAAAGACGTCCGACTATAATCAAAATCCGGGCTGGCAAGCCTTACATAATCGAAGTGAAGACCATCGACTTCGTAGTTTTTCAGAACATCCATCCAGATCTTATAAATATGTTCGCGAACATTCGCATTAGCCGGCCCCGTGTAGATACCTTCCAATTCGCCGCGGTTCGCTTTGGACCACTCCACAATACGCGCCCGGTAGCGCGGATCGCGCGGTGACATGTCGTAGAGCTCGGCGGCAACTGGTCGAGGAACAGCGAGCCACTCGGGGTGCCTGTTGTAAACGTGTTTTGGATCCGCGGGCAGCGCATCGAGATTTGCCAGCAGACTGGTGTTAAGCCAGGCATGAACATTCAATCCTCGCTGCTTTGCTTCGACTATGGTCACGGCCAAAGGATCGAACTCCGCGGGTTGATCTTTCAGTTCGATTGCGCGCGGCTCTCGGCGTGACCGGTAATACGCATCGCCGCGCCCGCGCACCTGCACAATGAGTGTGTTGAAGCCGTTTTCCTTCGCCGCCTGCACCATCGTTCGAATCTTTTCGTGAGAGGTAAGCGTGGTTCGAACCACCCAAAGCGCGCGAACCTCGTCAGGCTTTGCGGCGGATGCGGTGGCCGGTGTGATTTTCTCCTGAGCGGATCCTTGGGGCAGAAACAGAGCTACGGCCCAGAAAATGACGATGCTCAGTGTGCGCATTTGTTGCTTCTTTATACTTCCTTATTAGTAAGCCTTAAGTTTTCGTCAGCTTCGGTGCCCAACCGGCAAAACAGAACCGGAAGCATCTGACTGCCCTTCAGTCAATATTGGTAACGCAACGAGACCTGTACAGAACGCGGAGCGTACTGTGTGGCCAATCCGGTTATCGCGCCGAAGTTCGCGCTAGTGATGTCGCTGCTGGGAAAGCCAAATTGCACATGGTTAAATGCATTGAAAAGATCGGCACGGACTGTCAGTCGGTGACCTTCCCAGGGCATCGTGAATATCTTTGAGATCCCCACATCCACATTGCGCACTCCGTCGGCAAAGAAAGTGTTGCGACCCAGGAGTGGAGTATTAAGGTCCGCTATAGTAAGCGTGCGAAATGCCGAACGTGGCAGAAGTTGTTGTGAAGTGGCCGGGTTGCTAATACTGTTTCCCAGAATCGAGGGGTCCAGAATCACGGGCCGTGCCTCGCCTATGCTGTCGAGGTTCAAATCCAAGGCCGTTGTTGTCACCGTGAATGGAGTTCCTTTCGAAAGTTTCACAACCGACGAAATGCGCCAGCCGCCCAAAGTTTGCCGGACAAATGTATTTTGTCCGGTGAGGCTCGGTAGCTTGTAAGTTCCATATAAAGTGAAGCGATGGGGAGTATGGAAACGCGAGTAACCGCGAGCAGCTCTCGCATTGTTGCCTGTCTGGTTGGTATCTCCTGCTCCCACGGCTGTTGCCTCTGACGTTGTGTCGAGAGCCTTACTAAAAGTATAGGCCGCCTGGAAGCTCAGGTTGCGGCTCAGTCGCTTGGTCCATTCGGCCTGGAACGCATTGTAGTAGCTCCAGGCAGCATTGCTTACGGAGGTATTGGTACTGAAAGCTCCGTTCGGGCGCCGCTCGTTCGTACGAGGAACGCGTAGGCTGTATTCGAGCGTGCCCAAAGGAACCGCCACCGGACACTGCGTATTAGTAGCGACCCCTGCTAACCCAGTGCCCGCACAGACAATGTCTGCCGCAGGACGAAGGATCTGGCCGCGAACGTCAACCGCCCGGGGGTCGCCCGGCGGACGACTTGCAGCGGCGTAGAGCACGGTTGGGGCATTATTCGGATGGTTCGCAACAAGTACGCCGTTCGGATCGTGAACCGGTAAGTTATCCAAAGCGTAGCGGAGCAACCCAATTCCGCGATTGCCCGCGTAACTCAGTCGTATTTTTGAAGCAAAAGGCATTTCTCGTTCAAAGCTCAGATTCCACTGCTGGGTGTAGGGCATCTCCAGATTTGGATCGATCAACGCTTCTCCGTGACGCACGGTCTGCGGACCAGGCACGAAGACAAAACCGTTAGTCGGATCAACCAGATTCGTTGGATTAAAAAGCGCTGTGGCAACGCCCGTCTGGTTATAGAAGAAAGCGTTGGGCGGGTTGAAACGGACGGTTGCGCCTCCCTGCGAGAAGACCGACTGGAAGAGCCGGCCGTGAAAAATACCGTAGCCGCCACGAATCGAGGAATCGCCCGACTTGCCAAACAGCTTGGCAAGAAAACCGTCTTCGAAGCGTGGGCTCCAGGCAAACCCGAGGCGCGGCTCAATATTGTTCTTGTCGGCGCTGAAGCCGTAGGTGATGCGGCCCGCCGCCTCCCTAGGCGCCCCCACATATTCATAACGCAGGCCCAGGTCCAGGGTTACATTGTCGCGTACCTTCCAGTTGTCTTCGCCGTAGAAGTTCGACTCCCTGATCCGGTTTTCGAGGAAGAATGGCCCATAGCCTTTCTGGAAGGTGGTGACGCAACCGTTTAGAAAGGAAATCAGGCCGGCAGTGTTATTCGGGCCCGGAACACTCAGGTCCCGGTAAGCCACACCGTTACACGTGCCCGTAATGTTGTAGAAGCCACGCGAAAAGTTATCGGCCAAGTCGTCGAGTCGGGCCCGCCGGATGTCCGTGCCCGCCTTGAGGCTGTGGTTTCCGAATAGCGTCGTAATGTTATAGACGAATTGGTTGTCGGTCTGATAGCGCTGAATGGGAAAGGCGCCAGCATTGCCGATGATAGAGCCACCCGCGATTGCTATCGCACTCGTGAAGCGCAAAATGGGCGTGTCGTTACCGGCGGCGATGTTGACAAGCGTCGTACGCAATCCTAGGCCGTAGCGAAATTCGCCCACTGTTTTTGCTGAAAACAGGTGAGTCCACGTCAGGCCGATGTTTTGCTGCTTGTTGTTTTGGTCGGCACGTTCGCCAATGATGACGTCGTCAGCATTAAAGCGCTGGCGCGTATATTGCCACCGACCTGAGACATTATCTGCCTCCCGCGGGTTCCAATCGAAGCGTCCTGAGTAATCCCGCGCCGGAAAATCGAAGCCCTGCTGACCGCGGAAGACACGCGGTCCGCTCGCGGGGTCATTCGGCACCGCATTTGCAAAGCGGTCGATGACCGACTGGATGAAGGCGCGGTTGGCGGGGGTGTTATTGGCAGGTGTCTGAAGAAACCAGTTAGCCGGGTTGCGCTCAGCGACCGTGAACACATCGCGCGCGAAGTCGTTCGCCCCGGTGTTCTCCACGCGATCGAGACTGACGAAGCCAAACAGTTTATTCTTAACCACCGGAAAACCGGACGTAAAGCCAAATTGATTGCGACGATTGACCGGTTTTTTACCGTGCGAAAAGAACCTCTTAGCATTCAACGCGCTATCGTTGTGATACCAGAACACATCGCCGTGAAGACTATTTGTGCCCGCTATGGTCTGTACAAGCACCACGGCGCCAAAGCCTCTGCCAAACTCCGCGGTAAAGTTGTTGGTAATCACCTGAAACTCTTTGATCGTCGAGAGTGACGCCCCCTGCCGGTTTTGATTCTCAGATGAGTCGTCGTTATTCACCCCGTTGATCTGGAAAGTCGCGCCACGTGTTCCAGTGCCATTGAAGTTGATAGAAGAGCCGGAAGACAACGTGGGGTTGTTCTGTCCTGAAGTAGGGTTTTCCTGGTACCCGGTAAAGGTCTCGGCGAGAGTAAGAAAGTTGCCCTGATTGAAGGTGGGCTTCTCCAGAATCTCTAGGGTGTTTAGCGAGCCCTTGATCTCGGCGTTCGTCGTATTGATAGGAGCTGTCTCAGCGGTGATCGTGACTGCCCCAGTGACGCCGACGGGGCTTAGCGTGATGTCAATCACTCGAGTCTGGTTTAGTGTGATCTCGATATTCTCCTGCACCACTGTGCCGAAGCCCTTGCCGGAGGCTGTGGTGGTGTATCGACCAAGGGGCAGGAATGGCGCGCTATACGATCCATCGCTGTTTGTTTTTAGATTTCGCTCCTGACCAGTCTCAACATTGCGCACCACAACTTCTGCACCAGGGACGACTGCTCCCGTTGTATCGGTAACCGTGCCCTGTAGGGTGCCGGTGACGGTTTGACCGTAAATCGCAACTGACCAACCAATAGTTGCCGCGAAGAGAAATAGTGCGCGCCATGTGATCCTGCGGTGCCGCTGCATAGGGAGTATCCTTTCGTCTAATTCGAAATGGAAGACCGAACTCTGCTAATACGTGATGGGAAGCTCATGAACCTGCACCTGCGAGTGGAACAAAAAACTCGTGTTTACCTTAGTTGCTTGCAACGATCACTTGATACGCGGGCCCGCGGAGCGCCATACCCGGTCGCGCACTCGTCATTTGCTCATTAGCAAAGACTACTTCGCCATTAACGATGACGTAGCTCATACCTACCGGATATTGGTGCGGTTTATCAAAGGTGGCGCGGTCGGCGATTGTTTTTTCGTCGAAGATCACGAGATCGGCGGCAAAACCTTCGCGCACCATTCCTCGATCACGAAAGCCAAAAGTCTGCGCCGGTAGCGAAGTCATTTTTCGAATGGCGTCTTCAAGAGAAAGCAACTGCAGTTCGCGCACGTAGCGTCCCAGCACCCGTACATTGTTGCCGTAGCCACGCGGATGGGGAACACTTTCATCAATTTGACGCACGCCGCTATCTGAAGCGATCATCGTGAAGGGCTCGCGCATAATACGCTGCACATCATCTTCACTCATGCCGTGATAAACCATGCCCGCGCCGCCGGCCTCGTACATGGCAATGATCTGTTCTGTTTGACTCTTGATGTCCTTCTTGCCGCGCACCTGTTGTGTAATCTCGGCAATTGATCTGCCGTTGAACGACTTGTCAGGTTCGTAGTTCGCCACCATCGCATAGGAATAGTCCTTGAAGCCACTACGTTTGAGCGCTTCTTTCATCTCGCTAACAACACGGTCGCGAGTCGCTTTATCGGTGAGTCTCTTTTTGCCTTCGTCTAACCCGCCAGCGCGCAACCAGGCCGGCAGACGAGAATCAAGCGAAGTGGAGCTGGCCGTATAAGCGTATTGGTCGACCGTTACCATCAATCCGCGCGCCCGTGCTTCACGTACCAGACCGATGGTAACTGGACTCTGGCCCCACAGTTTCCTGCTGGCAATCTTGAAGTGTGAGATTTCCACCGGGAGACCAGCCGTTTCCCCGATCTGGATGCTCTCTCGTATAGCATCGACCACCTTTTCACCCTCATTGCGCATGTGCGTCGAATAAATACCGCCATAACGCGCAACGATCCTCGCTAGATCCACAATTTCTTCTGTCTTTGCATAGGTGCCGGGAACGTATATGAGTCCGGTGGAAAGCCCGACCGCGCCATCTTTCATACCCTGTTCGACGAGAGCTTCCATTCTCTTCATTTCGTCGGGCGTCGGTTCGCGATCTACTGAACCCATTACCTTGCGCCTAACAGAACCATGAGCAATCAGGGTAGCCAGATTCACGCCAAGAGGTTGTTGCTTACTCCTGGCCAGAAACTCGGCAACCTCAGTGGTCGAAGTGCCGCAGTTTCCGGTGACAAGCGAGGTCACGCCCATGCGAATGAAATTCTCGGCCGCAGGCTGGTTATAGATCGACTCCACATGTGTGTGCACATCGATGAATCCGGGCGCGAGAATTTGACCTTTCGCGTCGATCGTCTTATCTCCATCCGCAGGATTGATCCTCCCCACCCGTGCAATGCGACCGTCCTTGATTCCGACATCAGCGCGGAACCAGGGATTGCCACCACCGTCTACGACGCGAGCGTTTGTAATGACGAGATCGAAAGCTCGCGCACGAAGTTCGTATCCTCTGACTGCGGGTGGACTGGATAACCGGGCCACCAGGAGCAGTGCGGCCAACAAGGCGAAGGAGCAAAGACGCAGCAAGGGATTCATTCCTAAACTCAAGCAGACTAAACCGCGGCGGGTTCTAGTCGATGCGTCATTCATTTAAGAAGGTAAAATCACGAACGAAAGTGGTTGAAATCAAGCCGCGGCATTATAGGTTTGGTTTTGGAATAATGGAAACTAAAGATTTTTATCATTTCGATAAGGTTCATTGATGTTAGGTTCGCTTTCCACCGGCCATTCGGGTGTAAGTAATCCCCTGCACCTTTGCTTGACCTTCTGCCCATGGTTATCGCAAAGAAATATTTCCCAAAAACATCTTGACGCAAACGCTTCTGGATATATACTGCCCGCATTCAAAGGTTAGGGCGGCATCGTCGGATTCAACTTTTAGTTTAGGCAGCTGATGCCCGCTGAATAGTTGAACCCCACTCACCGTTTTCTCAGTCAACAGTTTCAATCTTATTCTCGCGGAAGGTAAGCGCCTTCTTCGCCTCGACTCTCCAGGAGGAACTCATGTTGAAAGCCACACGCCCGATTTCCCTTTTGTTTGTACTCTTCGCGCTAACAACCGTCTCGACATTGGCTCAAACGAGCACGTCAAGCATCACCGGCCGCGTCGTTGATTCCAAGGAAGCAATCCTTCCGGGTGCGACTGTCACGGTAACTAATGAAGCTACCGGCCTAAGCCAGACCCAAACAACAACGGATTCGGGAGTATATGCTTTTGCATCATTGCCGGTGGGAAACTATACCGTCACGGTGGAACAGACGGGATTCAAGAAGTTTCAGAAGACCCATAACTCCCTGGAAGTAGGTACTCCATTAACCGTCGACGCCATACTCGAAGTTGGACAGGTATCGGAGGTCGTCACCGTCCAGGGCGGTGCTGAGCAATTGCAAACGGCCAACGCGACAATCGGGAATGTGGTGGAACAGAAGGCCATTGAAGCGCTGCCGCTCAATGGTCGCAATCCTCTAACGTTGTTATTGCTGGAACCCGGCGTCGTGCAGAGATCCGCCGGCGGGGCCGGCTCGGGCGTACATGTGAACGGTGCACGCGACCGCGCCTACAACGTCACCATCGATGGGATCGAAGCTAATGAGTCGTCAGTGCCCAACCCGGTTAGTAATCTTTATCGCATCAATCCCGACAACGTTCAGGAATTCAAGGTGACTACGAACAACGCTACCGCCGAGGAAGGCCGCAACAGCGGAGCATCGATTTCGATCGCGACGCGAAGCGGAACCAGCGAATTTCACGGTACCGGATTCTTTTTTCTGCGCAACGAAGCTCTCAACTCTAACGAGTACTTCGCGAATGCGCAGAACCTTGCCAAGCCGCTGATTAGAATGGGTCAATATGGTTTCGAGATGGGGGGCCCCATCAAGAAAAACAAGACCTTCTTCTTTGGCAGCTATCAGGCGAACCGTATCGACTTCACGCAGCCAATAGATCAGACATTTGGCATTCCGATTGTTTACTCGCCGGAAGCACGCAACGGAATCTTCCGTTACTTCGTCCCCGATCCAGCGAACCCTCTGGTAATCAACGGTACCCTGATCACGCGTAATTCTACGCTGCTGGTCAATCCAACCACCGGCGCATTGAACGTTCCGCTTTGCGCGACGGCAACGTCGCTTCGTTGTGTTCGCTCCTATAACATCCTATCGGGGACGAATAACACTGCGGGGAGGTCGCTCGATTCCGCGGTGGCGTCGATCCTGACACCCTTGCCTTTGCCTAACAGCTTTACTTCCGGCGACGGGCTGAATACTGGCGGCTTCCTGTGGAACCCGCCAACCGCGGTCAGGGGGCCCGCCATCTCCGGTCGCATAGATCACAATTTCAACGATAACAACAGTATCTTCGGACGATACCTCTGGTCCAAATACGACACTCTAAAGGGCGACCCGCTCAATGGCAGGCCGCAGGTTTATCCCAACGGCCCGCCGCTCGGTGAAGTGTTTCGCAAGACATCTAACTTGGCACTTAGTTACCGTAGAGTGATCTCACCACGTATTGTCAACGAATTCACGGCCGGCTACGCGCGCTTCGGTTTCCTTTTCAGTCAGGGTGAGGCCAACCCCGCGTGGCCGGACGTGCCACCGTTTAATTTCGACGGCGTGAGTGAGTCCTACATCAACACGCCCCGAACAGCTCGCTGGGTGACGACGCCGCAATTACTCGATAACTTGAGTATCGTTCAGGGCGCACACGTTTTCCGCGTTGGCGCCAACCTGCGCTACTACCGGCATGTCGATCAACGCGGCCAGCCGGGCGGGATCAATGTAACGCCATCGGTAACCTTCGCGTCGGCAAACCGTGACCCGTTCGCTACGGCCGGTTTCACGGCCGCACCCGGCATCAATTCTACGGACGCCACCACGCTTGGCGGACTGATCAACAACGTATTTGGCATGCCGGGAAGGATCCAACAGGTTTTTATTTCGAACCTTGCCCAGGACGTGTTCCTGCCATTCAAGACAGGTGACGCTATTACCTTGTATGCAGAGAAACACAACCTGGACCAGTACAACTTCTACTTTCAGGATGAATGGAAGTTTCGACCGAATGTAACGTTCAATTATGGCGCGCGCTGGGAAATCAATCCGCCGGCCAATACCTCGCCGAAGAGCAGCGTCTTCGTCGCCAGTACGCCTATAGTTGGCACACCGTTGCCTGCCACACCAGTCGTCAATCAACCTGGCGCGGTAAGCTTCGTTCCAGCCAAACACTGGTACGAGGGCAGCTTCAACGGGGCGATTGGACCGCGCCTCGGCGTGGCCTACAGCCCGGACTTCAAATCGGGCTTCATGCATCGTGTTTTCGGCGGCAATAGCCAAAGCGTAATTCGCCTCGGCTATGGCATTGCCTTTGACACCATCTCTTCGTTCCAGGTCACGGCAGCGGCTGGAAGAATCCCCGGACTGGTGCAGAGCTGCGTCAGTACTTTCCCTTTCACTACGATTACGTCCGGGTGCGTCAATTCCCCGGATGTCAACAAGACCATCGCCGGCGGCTTCCCGACCCTATTACCCGCGCCCGCTGTTAAGCCATCTACATTGTTGACGCCCCCACAGCAGTTAAGAACGAATGCACCGCCGATCACGGTCTTCGCACCGGAGATGCAACTGCCTACCGTGCACGAATGGAACCTTAGCTGGCAGCGCGAGCTGCCGGGTGGCCTCGTAATGCAGGCCGCTTACATCGGCCGTCGCGGTTCGCATTTGTTCATGGCCTACGACATCAACCAGATCAACGCGAATGGGATTGTTCCGTCGTTCCTGATCATGCAGCAGAATCGGGCGAAAGGATGCAATGCTTCCGGGACCGGATGCCCGGCGGGCGTGACAGGGGTTACGCCTCCCCTATTTACGCAGCTACAAGCACCGGGTGGCCTCACGGCCGCCCAGGTAACTACGTTTCTTAATTCCGCGGCAACAAGAGCAGATCTGGACATCAACAGTGCTGGCAATTTCGCCAGACGCATCGAAGACACCACTCTGATTCTTAAGCTCAGGCCGAATCAGCAGTTCGCCGCAATTACTTATCTGGACAACAGCGGTGACTCGAACTATCACGCAGCTCAATTCACGCTGCGACGACGGTTCAGCAGCGGTCTGGGACTGAGCCTGGCCTACACTTTTGGCAAGTCAATTGACAACCAATCCGTGGATCCTGTCGGCGCAGCCTCTGGGGGCGGTCTCTCAACCACCAACTCACGGACGCCAACTGACATTCGCAATTTCCGCGAAGAGCGCGCTCGCTCCGATTTCGATCGCACGCAGGTGGTGCAGGCAGCGTCGGTATGGGAAGTTCCGGTTGGCCGCGGACGCCGCTTCCTGGGTTCATCCAGCGGCGTAGTTAACCAGATCTTCGGCGGCTGGACCATTAACAGCATCTACACGTTCATGACCGGCGAGCCATTCGCCGTTCGTAGTGGTTCATTCACGGCCAACGGAAATCACGAATCACGAGCCGGTGTGCAATTGCCGGTTCGCGCCCAGCTCCAGTTCCTTCCCGGACAGACTTTCGCCGGTCCGGTGTTGTTTAAGCCAGTCAATGCCCTTACCTGCGGCGTTGATCCGACTCAGGCTTTTTGCCTGCCAGCGCCAGGTCAGAACGGCGCCGGCAGAAATATTTTCACCGCTCCGAGCTACTGGAATCTCGATCTTGGATTTATCAAGACGTTTCAGCTCACCGAGCGGTTTAAGCTTCAGTTCCGAACTGAGATGTTCAACGCTCTGAACCACGCGAACTTCGACAATCCGCGCGATGCGTCCGTCGGTTCGCCCAGCATCAGGTCAAGCGTTTTTGCTCAGACCTGTTGTGCCACGGTGGCACCCCCTTCGACGCAAACCATTGTCCAGACCGGCGAATCCGCGCGCGTTATTCAGTTTGCGTTGAAGCTTCAGTTCTAGAACTATGAATAGCAAAAAACAGCGAGGCATCCCAGCGTGATGTCTCGCTGTTTCTGTTTCCAGTGCTCGGTACTTGGCTGCGTCACTAGAGATTAGGAATCATGATCAGGAAAAGCCAAAAGTGCCATCGAAGAAAGTGCGCCGGGATCTGGTTTCTCGCGGTCGTCCTGGCGGTGCTTTCTATTGTCAACCCATCCTTATCGGCTTCAGACAAGATGACGCCGGAAGAATTGGTGGCAAGGCATTTGGAATCGATTGGGACAGCGAAAGCGCGCGCTTCAGTTACCAGCCGCATCATCGCCGGAAACTCCCTGGTGATTTTCCGTACGCCGCCACCGGGCCAGGCCACGGGCCGAGCTGTATTAGCTTCCGAAGGCCCAAAAAGTTTGATTGGGATGAGCTTTCCAAGTCCGGTATATCCGCGCGAGCAGTTGGGTTTTAATGGGAACAGTTTTATGGCAGCCTTCGTGACGCCAGGCGTCCGTTCCTCCCTGGGCAGTTTTCTGATGACTCACAGTCTTGTGTTCAAGCAAGGGCTGATGGGGGGAACGCTGTCGTCAGCCTGGCCTTTGCTGAACTTGTCAGCCCACAATCCGCACCTGGAATATGCGGGCATAAAGAAGATCGACAATCAGATGCTTCACGAACTCAAATACCTTCCGCGCGGAGGCTCTGATCTGCAAATCAGCCTCTTCTTTAATCAAGAAACTTTCCAACACGTACGGGCCGAGTATAACCGGGTAATTGCGGCTCCCACTGGCGACCGCGGCTTCTTGAGTGCGAGAGGAAGGGAGTCGCGCTACAAGATGGTGGAAGAGTTTTCCGAATTTAAGCAGGAAGGTGGTTTGACACTGCCGCACACTTACAAAATCAAACTGACCGTTGATACGGAAAGCGGCGCATTCCTGGCGGAGTGGGAAATAACCTTGACCCAGTTTACGTTCAATGAACGCCTCGATCCGAATTCATTTAGCATCGGCGCGGGTTAAGAACCTTCGCTGGTTGCCTGGAAGCTGAGGTTGTTCGACTGCCCGATGGAGCACAAAGCTTAAGCACTCGCGCGTACGAGTGTAAAGAGATGTTCTTACACACGAATCCGCGCTCCAATATTTCAGGCGCCTTCAGTCTTACTCATTTCTCCTATGCCATTTTAGAAGTGAAACTTCGCCGACAACTGAATCTTGCGCGCGGCGACAATCACTCCGCTGTCGTCTATGCGACCAAAAGTGCCGCTCGTAACCGTTGCAGTCGGGTTGTCCTGGTTTACGTGGTTAGTTAGGTTTTGCATCTCCCCCCGGATCTCGAGACTAGTCGTTTCGGTGAACCGGAACGTCTTACCCAGCGTCAGATCAACTTCGAAGAGCGTCGGAGTGTTGAAAAAGTTTCTGCCCGTGTTGCCAATCTCTCCCGGCCCCGGCTGTGAAAATAGCGCGCGCTGTGCCGAATCAAACCAAAACGTGCGCCCGTTCTCGACCACCAGATTGCCCATTGTCGCACTGCAGTTGTTGCAGTTAGCAGGAGACTGGTTGACATTGCTCACCGTGTTTAGACCTGAATAAACCGTGAACGGACGACCTGACGCAAAGACCCACACGCCGCCTAACTCCCAACCGCCGACAATGCGGTCGAGGACAGGATGAAGATCGTTAAGAAATCGTCGTCCCCTGCCCCACGGCAGATCTGAAACCACGTAGCCCTGCAAAGTGTGACGGCGATCAAAGTCTGAACGCGCATAGTTCAAACGGCGATTGCGGTTATCGAAAGGAGTACTCGAAGCTGACTGCGCATTGGCTGTACTCACCACGCTAAACGTGGGATCAAAGGAGCGCGTATCCATCGACTTGGCGAGTGTATAGCTGGCCTGAAGTCCGAGCCCGCTGCCAAAGCGTCGTTTAATCTGCGCTTCCAAACCGTGATAGGTTGAATAGTCATTACTATCAAGTACGCGAATTCCCGTCCCGCCGGCCACGCCTGAGAATTGCGGATATGGTCGAAAGAAGAATGGGCTGAACCCACTTTGTACTATGACCGGATTAATGGCCCCGGTATTTCTTCGCAAGGCTATGGCGTTAGCTGCAGTAGCTGCCGAGCCCTGGGTTACGGCCGCGGCAGCCAGGGTGTTCCGCAAAAATACCGATCCGGATACTCCCGCGGCGATCCGTCCGGCATCCGCACTGAGTAATGAGTTGATGAGCGGGCTCTCGCCTCCTGCCCTAACGGTATTGAAGGCGCTCAGGAAACCATTGTTAAAGATGTCTACCTGATTGACGTCGTAAGCGCCATACAGGCCGACGCCCTTGCGGCCGATGTAATTCACTTCCACCACTGACTTAAACCCAATCTCTCGCTGCGCACTGAAACCCCATTGATAAGTCTTGGGCGAGCGCGTGCTCGGGTCGAACACGGTGAGACTGTTGTTTGAAAAAAGCGGCGGCTGGCGCAATGATGCCGGTGATGCGGTCGGAGTAAGTGAAGGAAGTCCATCGCGGACGCGTCCTCCTCCAGTTCCGAAGCTCGAATTTGTAACACCCGTAGACGTTCCGGGCATGTTGGGCAAAATCTGTGACGAGATGATGAACGTGTTCATGCGATCATACGCCAAACGAAAATTGCCTCGTATTGACGTCTTCCCTGTCTTGAATGGATCCCAGGCAAAGCCGACAGCAGGTGCGAAGTTATTCCAATCGCTGTCAAACAGTTTGCCTTCCACAAACTTGATCGAATCGCTCGGTGCTTCGCCTAACCTTACCGGTCTATCTGGACGCAGGATGATGTTGTCTCCCCCGCCCTTAGGGGTAATTTTCACCTCATATCGCAGACCCAGATCAAACGTCAGATTCGGGCGAAACTTCCATGTGTCCTGAAAGTAAAAGTCATATTCAGGATAACGCGCGTCGTAAAGAAACGGCGTGCCCGGGGGCGCGAAGGCGCTATCATCAGCGGCGACGAACGCCTGAGTCATGTTACCCACACGTCCGAGCAACTCATTGATCATACTTAACAATCTATTGCGATCCGTAGCATTCAAACCCGGTAACTGCGCCGTAGTGATTCTATGCGCAGTCGCGTCGGGCGGGTTAGCTGTTCTGCTGAAGTCCACCGCAAGGTTTGTATTTAGCGCTGCCACCGAACTGCGGATGTCATCATGTTTCTGGTACCTGAAGTTAATACCACCCTTGAGAGTGTGTGAGCCGCGAAGCAAGCTCAGGTTATCCGCAAGTTGATAGGTTGTCAGCCGGCGCAAGTTGTTGATGGGCGGCGTGAAGTTGATCGAATCAGTGATGTTAGTGAAAGTGAAAGGTGGATTTGAGTTCGCATTCGGGTCAGGATTGTTGAACGAGAATCCGAAACGATTAAACCCGGCCACCAGCTCATTAGTGACGGTCGGCGTTGGTGACCAACGATAGTTGACCGCGATGTTCTTCGGCGTGCGAAACGTGTCAACCCAGTTTGGGAAGCCGGGAAACCTCGGCGTGCCGTCGTTAGCTGTGTCCGAAAGAGTATTCTGCTCCCCTTGTGCGTAACGCACGTAGATCGAATTCTTCTCGTTGAAAGTGTGGTCGACTTTTGTGACAAAGTCGTACTGCTGCTCCTGGTTTGCGGGAACAGTGGTCGTAAAGCCAGCCGTGTTTAGACCATCACCGACGGTGAAGTTGTTGGGGAGGGGGGTGCGGTTGATTATTGCCAAAATAGTGGGGTCAAGGCCCAACGCCCGAGGATCGTTGCCCGGCACGCTATATGTCGTGACGGTTAGGCCGGGGAGCAAGTTTCCGCTCGCATTGACGACAGCGTTAGATGCGCCTGCCGGGATGTTTTGACGGCCCTGAACGTAGCGCCAGATACCCTGCCGGGCGCTCGCCGTGTAAACAGTTCGCGTCACGCTGCGGGTTTCAGTCGCACGCAACTTTTGAAGATTCACAAAAAAGAAGGTGCGGTTCTTGCCGTTGTAAAGCGACGGCCCTCCCTCACCAAAACGCGGGAAGTAGACCGGCCCACCGAGGCTGCCGCCGTAAATGTGCTGTACAAACTGTGGCTTGCCCTGACCGTTGAGATTGTTAATGAATGCGTTTGCCTGGAACCGTGGCGTCTGATAGAACTCGAACAGGGTTCCATGAAAATCGTTCGTTCCAGAGCGGGTAACCAAGGTCACCTGCGCGCCACTGCTGCGCCCGAGTTCAGCCGTGAAGTTGCTCGTTACGACCTGGAATTCTGTTAGTGAGTCGGGGTTTGTTCTAAGCGGAGTGAAGTTTGATCCGCCGGCGCTGGTCTCGTTAATGTCGATGCCGTCCAGCGTGAAGTTGAAGGCACGGTCCCTGGCCCCGTGAACATGAACACCGCCTCCAGTATTTGCATTCGCGGAGACGCCCGGCTGAAAATTGATAAAGTTAAGCGGGTTTCGGCCACGTGTGCCGACGATGGGCAATGTTTCCAGCGTTCGCTGCTCAACTGAATTGCCAAAGTTGCCCGAACTCCCCGTCTGTACAACCTCCGCACTCCCTTCCACCTGAACAACTTCGGTTATGCCACCGACTTCAAGCGAGACATTCACTGTAGCTGGCTGATTGACGTCTGCCTTGTTGTTGGTAGAGACAAATTTCTTGAAGCCCTGCTTTTCAACCGTGACCGTGTAGGTACCCACCTGTATCGAGTCGAAGACATAGGTTCCGCTGCTGCTTGTCTCCGTGTTGAGGGCGTTTTGCGTCGCCTCGTTTGTGAGCGTGACCGCTGCACCAGGTACGGCTGCACCCTTCTGATCCGACACTGTGCCAGTCACGCGTGATGCGGTGCCCTGACCCATAGCAATCGAGCAAAGCGTTAATAGCAGTACGGTCAAAAGAAGGGCTCGTTTCGGATTTAGCTTTTCCATGGGGCTCCTTATTAGATATTGCAAATTTAAGTCGCGCGGAATGCAGGCCTGCAGGGCGCACTCCTCAATCACGATAGGAGTGTTCAATAGTGGATCGCGACCTGGGGCCTCTCGAATCACCGAGTTGTTTGTGATTGGCGGTCAAAGGAAACTGACCGCCCGGTAGATCGCTGAAACGGGCGCTATTATACGTAGTTCAGCAAATAAGAAAAACTAAAGATTCTTATTGTTGGAATAAGATCTGCTAATAGCAAAAGATAGGTGGTCTTTAAGCCAGGGCGCCGGAGTTTGCAGCTGACGGAGTGGTCACGTAGGCGGCCGTGACTCCATCAAGGAATTCCCAGAGCGCCTTCGCCGACTCTTTCGCGGCCGCGATTGCCTTGCTTCGCGCCTCTGGGGTCTGACATTGTTCCTTCAGGATCTGCATCTCAAGCTGCTGATGAAGCACGTCGATACTCTCATGAACACGGAAGAAAGAGACTGCGCGCTCGTCTGTTATCCCGTAGAAGCTTTTCAGTCCCTCCCGCTTCGTCAGCGCGACTTCCGGAATTTGCGACTCATAGGCCAACAAAGCTGCCAGACCCTCGCGGTAGTCTTCACGCTGAGTCAGCGACCGCAAACGTCTAACTGAATCTTTAGTTGCAGGCAGCAGCTCCGCTGCTTTCGCGTCTTCACGCGCGACGCCAAGACTCTCGGCAAAGCGGAGCCACAGTTCCGGATGGTTCTCCTCGCCGCGTTCCTCTTCAATCAGGTTCTCCAACAACTGCTGGCGAATGGAAAGATCCTCGCAACGCGAATGGACGGCGCTAACATAAGTCGGAAAAGCGCTAACGTGCGCGTAATATTGTTTCGCGTATTCTGCCAATACCGCCTTGCTAAGCTTGCCCTCCGTCCAGGCAACATAAAACGGATGTTTGAGCATGGAATACTCCCTTACCGCTTCCAGCAAGTTGGTTTCAAACTGCAAGTGGAGATCGTTTGCGTTGGTCATAGTTTCCTCCGTTTTATGTAATGGCTTTTTTCGAGAGCGTGATTATAGCTGCGAGGTTAATTGCATGACTAGTACAAAACACTTTAGCGGTGAGACCGGAAGTTCAGTGTCCAGCTTTTAGGACGTTGGTGGGTTACCACGCAAGCTAAAGCTTGGACTCTAAACTGCTTGGACTGCCCGCCTTTAAACTGTCAGCCTTCACTGATAGAGCAACGCTCGCGTACGGGCTTTCCCAAACTCTTCCAAACGATCAGACCATGAGCGCAAAATGTCGGGCGCCGAGTCCCCACGCTTCAATCTTTCCAGAGTGTCCGCATTGCCCAGGAGGCGGATGTAGTCATCAACCTTCCACTGGGCTGGGTAAAGCTTCCGTAAAGCAATGGCAATTTCCAACCCGCTTAAGACCGGGCGAAACCTACCGCGATCGGTAATGATAATGTTGATGCCGCCACACTCCTCGCCTTTGAACACCGAACTCGCCGGCGTAAAGCGCAATGGAACAAAACGGACGCCGACCATCCTTTGACTGTTCAAATAAGAGGCGAGTTGCTGTCCGTCAATCCAGGGCGCACCTACCACTTCGAATGGCGTATCAGTGCCACGCCCGACTGAAAGATTGGTAGTTTCAAGCAGCCCAATGCCGGGGTAAAGCGTTGCTTCGGTGAGGCTGCGCATGTTCGGCGATGGATTCACCCAAAGGAGATTTGTTTCGTCGAGCCACATCGCGCGCCGCCAGCCAACCATCTCAACAACTCTAAGATCGCAGCCAATTCCGCGCTCCTGGTTGAAGAGCTTCGCGAGTTCGCCAATCGTCATTCCATGTCGCACCGGGATAGGGTGATAGGCGGTGAACGAGAGCTTGTCTGCGTCCGCGACGGGCCCCTCGACCTCGAGCCCGCCAATGGGATTTGGACGATCGAGTACAAAAACCAGCCGCTTGGATTTCGCTGCTTCCTCCATCACGTAGCCAAGGGTGGAGATGTAGGTGTAAAAGCGTGTACCGATGTCCTGAATATCAAAAACCACGGCATCGAGATCTTTCAACTGCTCGGTCTTCGGCCGGCGTGACTCTCCGTATAGTGAATAGATTGGCAGGCCTGTCTGTTCGTCTTTGGAGTCGGACACTTTTTCGTCGGCGACGCCGCGAATGCCATGCTCGGGGGAAAACAACGCCACAAGTTTTACGTGCGGCGCCTTGTAGAGAACGTCGATCGTTGAACGCCCGGTGCGATCGCGACCGGTTTGATTAGTCACCAAACCAACGCGCATACCCTCCAATTGTTTGAAGCCATCATGTGCGAGCACATCAACTCCGGTCAGCACGTTCGCGTCCAGGGCGATGACACTGCCAGATGACATCGCGAAGGCTTGCTCGCGCGAAGCGGTGAAGCGGCCCAGGTCGCTGATCAGTCTTTCGTAGTATTGCGATAACTCAATATGTGCGCGCGCAACCATTGCGACATCAGTAATCGCGCCGGCAGCAATCGAAGCGACGCGGCCGCGCAACGCAGCCACGTCGCCTTTGCCGTCGGGATGCACGCGATTACTCAGGAAGATAACGAACATCTTGCTTGCCGGATCGATCCAGATCGAAGTACCGGTGAAGCCCGTGTGGCCGAAAGAGCCGAGCGGAAAGAAATCACCGCGATTGGTTGAAAAGCTGGTATTGATGTCCCATCCCAAACCGCGTGTCCATCCGGATTCCGAAACCAAACGCGGCCGCGTCATCTCCGCAACGGTCAGGGGACTTAAAACTCGAACGCCGCGATAAACCCCGCCGTCCAAAATCATCTGACAGTAGATGGCGAGATCGTCCGCAGTGGAAAAAAGCCCCGCGTGACCCGCGACGCCTCCCATGCGATACGCAGTGGGATCGTGAACTTGACCGCGCAGCCACCGATTAGTGTCTTCAGACCCGTCAGCGGCAGGCCCGGCATTTTTCGGCGTGTCGCCGAGATAGCTTAGTTGGCCGCGTCGCTTTTCTGTTGGGGCAATCCGAGCGCGCAATTTCCTCGGCGGCCGAAAGCGCGTATCGCGCATTCCCAAAGGTTCAAAAATATTTCGCTGCGCAAACTGATCAAGCGTCAGGCCGCTAACACGATGAACAACTTCACCGAGCGCGATGTAATTGATATCGCTGTAAACGAATCTGGCGCCGGGAGGATTACGCAGCGGTTCTCGCACCAGTCTCTTCATCGCCTCGCCATAACCACTCCAACGATCTTTCAAATCGAAGTCGGGCGCATAACCGGCTCGATGGGTAAGCAACAGCTCGAGCGTGATTCGCTCCCTTCCCTCGCCTTTGATCTCGGGAATGTAATTCGAGAGCGGATCGCTTAACCTGATTTTTCCGCGCTCAACCAGAATCATAATGCTGGTCGCGGTGGCCACAATTTTCGTAAGACTCGCCAGGTCGAAAATCGTGTCCGGCGTCATGGCTTCGCGCGCCGGTTGAACAGCTCGGGCGCCATACGCTTTGCGCCAGACAACACTTCCGTGTCGCGCCACCAGGACCACGGCTCCGGGCAAGTGACGCTGCTTGATTTCACTCTCAACTGTCCCGTCGATCGCTTCCAGTCTTTGCGCTGAAACGGCGACGCTGGCAGGATTCGCTCTACTTAAACCGGGGACGCGTTTAACTGGCGGTGCTGGAGTGGGAAGGGCTGATATGAGCAGAAGGAGAACGACACAATACCTGGCAGACTCAATCAGTAGGGATCGCAAGAGAATCAAAGGCAAGTTGGTCAAGAGAAAGGCTTTTGGAAACTGTATGAAGGCGGATGTTGGTTTAGCTCGCTTTTCCGTTCCGCCCGTTTCGGATGATATCAATCAAAGCATCAAGGCGACGGTCGGTGTGCTTTTGAGACTGAGCTAGTTCGGCGAATCGTTCTTCATTCTTTATCTGCGCATCGATCATGATCGTGATCTTGTCGTCCTGCTGGCGCATCTCACGGCGCGCACGGAGTCCGGCACGCACCAACAGCTTGGCAATGCGCTCGAGCCGATCAAGTCTTCCTTCAACTTTCTTCATAAATCGTGAACTCAAGATAAAACAACAGGTGCTTCTTTGTCACCCTCTAAGGGCGTTCAGCAGTTCGATAGACTGTTACTGTTTTGTTAGCACTCCGTTTTGATAGATCCAGGTGTCTGGCTTTACCCCGGGTTTTCCCGCAAAACCGGATATAAATTGTTTTAGTTCCAAGTGCATGGGAAGCACTAGTGAGGTCCTTATACTCATTGGGCGCGCTTAAGTTGAATTCCCGTACCGCGCGGATAAAGCCCAGGCAAAGAAATCGGCAACTTGCCAGTGACATCGATCTGGCCCAATAGCGCGCCGGCTGCGGCCTGTTGCAGGCTGGGCATGTCGCCATAAGCCACAACGCATGTCCGCATCTCGGGGAAACTTTGGAGTAAATAAGGGTTTCCAAAACTGATGCCGACCAGCGGCACTCTGCTTGTTATCAGCGCTGAAAGCGCTTTCGCACCAGGTTCTGGCAGACCAACGCTGCGCGCCTGGCCGGTTCTCACGCGGCCATATAGCGAGGCAATGACGAGGTCAGCGTGTTTCGCTCGCTCCAGAGCTTGTTGTACTTCCGATTCGCTCGAACGATCATCGAGCACCAGCGTCTCCAGCTTGCGTCCGGAGCGTCCGATCGCGCCCACGAAGGAATTGGCGATCCACAAACGATCGTCGCCGTTTGTGATAGCCAGATTGAAAATGTAAGCGTCAGGTTTTAGCGAATTCAAGGGGACAAGGTTGTCGTCGTTACGAACTAACGTGATCGCATGCTCGGCAATCTCGCGGGCCAGTTCGAGGCTTTCCCGCCCGGCAACACTGCGGTCGATCGCATCGAGCGGTGTAAT